>NZ_JADNQW010000005.1:2797500-3115000 GCF_015709455.1 Methylosinus sp. H3A | reverse complement strand
GACGTGCTCTATGACGAGAACGAGGAAGGCTCCGGGCGGGAGGCGCTGCTCTACGCCTCCATCACCACGCGCAACGAGACGCTGCGCTATTATCGCTATCAGACCGTCGACGACAGTCTCGTCGACTATTATGACGAGAACGGCCGGTCGAGCCGTAAATTCCTGGTGCGCAAGCCGATCGCGGCGGGCGAGACGCGCTCTGGCTTCGGCATGCGCCGCCATCCGATCCTCGGCTATTACAAGATGCATACGGGCGTCGATTGGGCGGCGCCCATCGGCACGCCCATTCTGGCGGCCGGCAATGGCGTCGTGGTGGAATCCGGGTGGCACAGCGGCTATGGCCGCCGGGTGGAGATCCAGCACGCCAACGGCTATTCGACCTCCTACAATCACATGTCCGGCTTCGCGCGCGGCATTCGCGATGGAATCCGCGTCAAGCAGGGCCAGATCGTCGGATTCTTGGGCTCCTCGGGCCTGTCGACGGGCCCGCATCTCCATTATGAGGTAATGGTCAACGGCCATTTCGTCGATCCGATGCGCGTCAAGCTGGCGCGCACGCGCGAATTCGACGGCAAGCTGCTCGCAGACTTCAAGCGTGAGCGCGACCGTATCGATCAGCTGATGGCCAAGGCGCCCAATAATCCCCATGTCGCCACGCGGCAGGGCCGCTGAATTCTCACCGACCAACGCCTGATCAGTCGCCGCCGCCACGCCGCCAAAAGGCGGCGACGACTGCGCCCAGGACCAGCACGGCCAGAATCAGGAACAGCGCCGATTGCTTGAACCAGGCGATGGCCGGCACCGCGACCGCCATGGCGAGGCCGAGCACGGCGATGTCGAATGAGACGTAAATCCCGGCCACGAAAGTGCCGAGCGCCAGCAGCAGCAGCAGAGCGAGCCCGGTCGCCGGCGCGTTGAGAAAGCTGTTCACGCTTGGCAACAGCACGATATTCATCGCGACGAGAAACGCCGCCCAATGCAACGCCTGGGTGCGCGCCAGCGCGAAACGCGCGCTGCGGTCGGGCGCCTGGCGCCAGCCGATGGCGACGCAGGCGACGCCGATCGCGACGCCCAGAAACTCCCAATATCCAAAGAGCGGCTGCTGGGCGAGGCTCGTATAGGCGACGCCGAAAATCGCCAGAGCGAGCACGACGAGATAGGGCGCTTTGCGTTTCAGCCAGGCGCCCGCCCGCGCCGCGACGGCAGGCTCTCCGAACTCCGGCGCGACGCTATAGTCGTTCATCTCCTACCCCCTGCCCTAGAGCATGTTCCCGCAAAGCGCGCGTCAATGGATGTGAATGCGTCGGCGGGCGCGGAACAGGCTCCGATGCGTCGCCGGACCCCGCACATGGCTGCGCGGACGCTGCACGCGCGGCGTATGTGACGGCCGCACGAACTGCCGCTCCTGGGCCTCGGCCTGCGACGGCGCGACCATGGCGAGCGGCGCAGCGACGAGCGCGGCGAACAGGCCCGCGGCGAAAGCGCGGCGCGAGAAATTTTCGTCTTTGTCGTCCATGAGCGTGGTCTCCAATTCGTCCGAAAAGGCTCGCTGGCAATTAGCGCTCGGCGCGCTTGCGACAATCACGAAGCGTTTTCGCGAGGGTGTTTTCCAAGGACGGCGCCGCTCTACCTGTCCTCACGAGCGCCCAGGGCTCGGAAAATCGGGGGGACGACGATGGGGGAGAGAGCGGCCGATACGGCGGCGGTCATCGTCATCGGCTTTGTCATGCTCGCCGCCTTCTCGCTCGGCCAGGCGGTGCTCGAGCCGGTCGTCTTCGCGCTGTTCATCATCGCGCTGATCTGGCCGCTGCAGCAGGCGCTACAGTCGATAGCGCCGAGGCCGGTCGCGCTGCTCCTCAGCATCGTCGTCGCGCTCGCCGTCATGATCGCGCTGTCGTCGCTCATCGTCTGGAGCGGCGGCGAGATCGTCGACTGGTTCATCCGTAACGTCGACCGCGTGAAGGCGTCCTTCGAAAATGCGACCAAATGGCTGGAGACGCATGATATCTTCGTCGCCTCCCTGGTCACGGAACATTTCAACGCGGCCTGGGTTCTCGCGCTGATTCAAACGGCTGCGACGCGAATCAACATATTCGTCGGCTTCGCTCTGGTGGTGCTGATCTATGTGATCATGGGCCTCGCCGAAGCGGCCGGATTCGAGAAGAAGCTCGCCGCCTCGCGCAGCGAGGAGACGGCGCGCTCGCTTCTTCACGCCGGCGCGCGCATCGCCGGCAAGCTGCGCCGCTACATGCTGGTTCGCACTGTGGCGAGTCTGGCCACCGGCGCGCTCGTCTTTCTCTTCGCGCTGGCCATCGGCCTCGATCGTCCGGCGGCCTGGGGCGTGCTGACCTTCGCCTTGAATTATCTACCCTATATCGGCCCGGCCGTGGCGACGCTCCTTCCCGCGCTCTTCGCCTATGCGCAATTCGACTCGGGGCAGACGGCGCTCGTCGTTCTCGGCGTGCTGGGCCTCGTCCAGCTCGTCATCGGCAGCGGGCTGGAGCCGGCCTTCTCGGGTTCTGCGCTCGCAATGTCGCCGACTGTCGTCGTCTTCTCCGTCCTTCTATGGACCTTTCTCTGGGGCTTGCCGGGCGCCTTCATCGGCGTGCCGATCGCCATCGCCTTTCTGACTCTCTGCGATCACTTCCCCTCGAGCCGCTGGGTCGCGGCGCTGCTCTCCGACAAAGGCCCGCGGGACGAGAGCTGAGCCTCAATCGACCGCCGGCTGCGGCGGATAGGGAAAATCGGCGAATCCCTGCTCGACCGAGACACGCCGCAGCAGGGCGAGGCTCTCCTGCGCCTCCTTTTCCGTCTCGAACCCCGGACAGGTCAGCGCGCCAAAGTGGAAGCGATGCGCCGATTCGAGCCGCGCGCGATAGGCGTTCACCGTGGCGCCGTCCCAGAAATCGGCCTCGCGAACCTGATCGTGAACCACGACCTTGGTCCCGCCCAGGAGGCCATGTGTGAAGCAATAGCCATAATTGGCGCGGGCGACGGAGGTCGTCGCCGCCAGAGCGGCCAGGACGGCGAGCAATGTCCTCATGGGATGTTCCTTCGCGGAAAGGCGGAAATTTAAACTCGAGTAAACATGCCTGATTTCATCTGGGGCGACAAGCGGCGCGGCCGCCCCGCCCGCCTCACGCCAGGCCGAGCATCGCCCGCACCTCGGCCGGCGTCGCGCCCTCCGCTCGCAACTCCCGCAAAGGCTTGGAGAGCCGGCTCTTGGCGAGCTTGCGCCCGTCCTCGTCCAGCACCAGCGCGTGATGGCGATAGGCGGGCGCCGGCAATCCGAGCAGCTCCTGAAGCAGCCGATGGAGGCGCGTCGCCTCATAGAGATCCCTGCCCCGCACCACATCGGTCACGCCCTGCAAGGCGTCGTCGATGGTGACGGCGATGTGATAGCTCGTCCCAATGTCCTTGCGCGCCAGCACGACGTCGCCCCACTCCTGCGGCGAAGCGACGATCTCCTTCCCATGCTCGCGCCAGGAGACCTCGCCGCCGACGAGCGCCGCGGCCTTCGCCATATCGAGCCGCAGATTGGCTCCGGCGCGCGCGAGCCTCTTGCCGCGGCACGTTCCAGGATAGAGCGGCGCGCCGTCGAGATCGCGCGGCGGATCGGCGAGTGCTTCGCTCGCGCGGGCGATATCGGCGCGCGAGCACACGCAAGGATAGAGCAGGCCGAGCGCGTCGAGCTTTGCGAGCGCCGCGGCGTAGTCGTCCAAATGCTCGGATTGGCGACGGACCGGCTCCTCCCAGGAAAGACCGAGCCAGGCCAGATCCTCATAGATCGCCGCCTCGAACTCCGGCCGCGCCCGCCCCTGGTCGATATCCTCCAAGCGCAGCAGGAAGCGGCCGCCCTCGCGCTGCGCGAGATCGAAATCGAGCAACGCCGAATAGGCGTGGCCGAGATGGAGATAGCCATTGGGCGACGGCGCGAAACGAAAGATTTTTCTCGCGTCCTCGCTCATTGCGCCGCCTCGCTCAGCCGACCTTTCCGACGAGCTCCGCCTTCTCCCGCACAATGTCGCGCGCGGCGGCGAAGGCCGCCTCTATGTCGAGATCGGTGGTGTCGAGCCGCGTGGCGTCATCGGCGATTTTCAACGGCGCCGAGCTGCGGCCGCTGTCACGCTCGTCGCGCCGGCGTATGTCCTCGAGAATATGCGCATAATCGACGCGCTCGCCGCGCGAGGCGAGCTCCAGCGCGCGGCGCTGCGCGCGCTTCTCGGCGCTGGCGGTGACGAAAATCTTCACCACGGCGTCGGGGCAGATCACCGTGCCTATGTCGCGCCCGTCCAGCACCGCGCCTTCCGAGCGCGAGGCGAAGCTGCGCTGCGCCTCGATGAGCGCCGCGCGCACCTGCGGAATGGCGGCGACGACGGAGGAGGCCTCGCCCAATTCGCGCGAGCGCAGCCGCGCCTCGTCGAAATCGCAGAGCGCGAGGCCGCGCGCCGCCTCCACAGCGGCGCGAATATCGTCGAGCGGCCGCCCATCGTCGAGCAGCGCGCAGGCGGTGGCGCGATAGAGCAGGCCGGTGTCGAGATGCGGAAGGCCGAAATGCGCCGCGAGCCGGCGCGCCAGCGTGCCCTTCCCCGAGGCCGCCGGCCCGTCTATGGCGATGACAAGTCCCCGTTCAGGCAAAGCGAGCCCCCAGCCCTTCCATCAGGGCGCGAAAATTCGGAAAGCTCGTGGCGATCATGCGATCGTCGTCCACCACCGCAGGCGCGTCGGCGCCGAGCCCCATGACGAGAAAGCTCATCGCGATGCGATGGTCGAGATGCGTCTCGACATTTCCCCCGCCTTTCACGCGGCCAGCCCCGCCGCGCACGATGAGATCGTCGCCGACGATCTCGCAATCGACGCCATTGGCCTTCAGCCCCGCGGCGATCGCTTCGAGACGATCGGACTCCTTCACCCGCAGCTCGGAGAGCCCGCGCATGCGCGTCTCGCCCTCGGCGAAAGCGGCGGCCACGGCCAAAATCGGATATTCGTCGATCATCGACGGCGCGCGCGCCGCCGGCACATCCACGCCGGTGAGCCGCGAGGCGGTGACGCGAATATCGGCGACCTCCTCGCCGCCCTCCTCTCGGACGTTCTCGAGCGCGATCC
Source organism: Methylosinus sp. H3A (assembly GCF_015709455.1). Taxonomy (NCBI): domain Bacteria; kingdom Pseudomonadati; phylum Pseudomonadota; class Alphaproteobacteria; order Hyphomicrobiales; family Methylocystaceae; genus Methylosinus; species Methylosinus sp. H3A. The sequence goes on along the minus strand of NZ_JADNQW010000005.1, from coordinate 3,109,894 downwards.
TCGCGCCCATCTCGGCGAGCGTGGTGAGGAGCCCGCAGCGCAGCGGATTGGTCATCACCCCTTCGACCACGATCTCCGAGCCCTCGGCGATCAGCGCCGCCACAATGGGAAAGGCCGCGGAGGACGGATCGGCCGGCACGCGCACCAGGCTCGGGCGCAGCTCGGGCCTTCCTTCCAGCGTCACCTTGCGCCCATGCTCGCCATAAGGCTCGCTGACGACGCGGGCGCCGAAATGGATCAGCATTTTTTCCGTATGGTCGCGCGAGGCCTCGTTCTCGATGACCACAGTGCGGCCCGGCGAGTTGAGCCCGGCCAGCAGCACGGCGGATTTGATCTGCGCCGAGGCCACCGGCGTCTTATATTCGATCGGCAGAGGCTCGGCGGTTCCCTGCAGCAGAATGGGGCAGCGCCCGCCCTCCGCCTGCTCCAGCACGCGGGCGCCCTGCAGGACCAGCGGATCGAGAATGCGGCGCATCGGCCGCTTGCGCAGCGAGGCGTCGCCATCGAAGCGCGCTTTGATCGGATGGCCGCCGACGACGCCCATCATCAGCCGCGAGCCGGTGCCGGCATTGCCGAAATCCAGCGTCTCGCGCGGCTCCAGCAGCGAGCCGAGGCCCGGCCCGCGCACGCTCCAGCTACCCGGCCCGAGCCGTTCGACACGCGCGCCGAGCTTGCGGCAGGCCTCGCCGGTGCGCAGCACGTCGTCGCCCTCCAGCAGCCCCTCGACGCGCGTCTCGCCCACCGCCAGCGTCCCCAGGATCAGCGAGCGATGCGAGACGGATTTATCGCCGGGCGGGCGGCAGCGTCCGGAGAGCCCGCTCGCGCGCAGGGCGCTGAGCGGCGAGGGGGAATGTTCGGCGTCGGTGTGCAATCTGGCTCGATCTCCGGCCGCGGCGCCGTTTCCCATGGCCCGCGCGGCATCGGCATATACAACGCGCGCCGCCGCGTCACAAATGCCGTGGGCGGGCGAAAGCGCGGGAGGCCGCGAGCACGGGCGGCCGCGAGCCCCTGCCCCAGGACTCCCAGCGTCATGGCCGCGCTCGTCGCGGCCATCCACGCCGCGACGAGCGAGGAGAACTCAAAGAATGGGCGGAACAACGCCGCGTCTTTTCCCCACGCGTCGCAATGTCCCGGCGTGGATGCCCGCGACGAGCGCGGGCATGACACGGCCGAACAGGAATTAACGAGCTGGATCGGGTCCATGCTTCCTCGTCGACCTTCCCCGAAAGGGAAAGTCGCGCCAGTAGCAGACTTCTAAACCCTTTGAACTATCATCAGCTCCTCGCCAAAATAGATTGCATCACATGGGATTCCTTGGACGAGAGGCTGCACGTACTACAGGCCTTCCTCCGCATCTGCACATAGAGCACCGAATTAATTCTTAGTGGAAGCCACCTTTCGGTAGATGACAATTCTTGTATTTGAGGCCGCTTCTACAAGGACAAGGATCGTTGCGCCCGGTCTTTTCTTGCCTTTTTCCATTCAGAATTTTTCTGATAGCCTTTATCGGCGTTGGCGCAGGCATCTTTGCAACCGCAGCATCGAAGTCCGCTTGCTGCTTCCAAGGGTAATCAAGCGTCAGACCAAAGCGAACTGCACCGTCCAACGGCCTGATGGCAAGGCCGAACCAAATATTTGCCCTGGTGCCGTATTTCCTCAATTCGCAGTGACGTTTTAACTTTGGACCCGCAACCTTTTCAGGCAACGCGTTGCAATGTACTGTGACCCCACTGCCCGCTTCGCCGATGGCCATCGTCGCATCATGGGGTTTGCCTTCTCTTGTAGCATCAACGGTTATTTTTTCGACCATCCGGCTGAGGTCATTTGCGCTCTTGCCGCTGAGTTTAAGTAGTTCGAGGCCGGCCGCGATTGCTCCAGGTTCCGAGCGCTTTTCGATGTCCTCAATGATCCGACCAATGGCTGTACCCTTGAAGTACGTCAGTATCCCGCGAGGGTTTTTTTCGCCATTAACTCCGTCGCGCCGAGCTGCCATTGCAATGTCTACGTCGACAGAAATGTCGTCGTCTAACGCCATAAAATTATAGTCCCCAAGCCAAAGATTCTGGCGAAGGTGATACCCGAGAGCGACGATTTCGTGAGAAAGACTAATGTTGCTGGCAGCTCGCGCTCGCAATTCTAGGTAACTCAGAAGGCGAAGCGGTGTTTCCAAGAACTCTGTGACAACATCTATAAAGAATACGTCGCATACCAGCGGTTGCTTTATTTTGTCAGTCGGATTGAATGTCAGCAATTGTTGAGCCTGGAAGGTTAATGCTGGATAGTGATCAGAAACGACACAGACAGGATGAGCCGTCTTCAAAGTATATGTAGGATTTATCTCTTTACCAGAGCTATCAGCAAGTACAGATGCTCCGGTTAGTAAGTATTTGCTGCATGTGATCGCTTGGTCGCATGCATCCTGAACGGCGGCCTTAAAATCGCTCTGTAGCTGGAGATCATTGCCCTTGCGTGCTGCCAACGTGAGCTTCTTCGACTTGGCCTGAACAACGACGGCGCGGTCGCCGATCAATACCAACGCATCAATCTCGCCGAGCTTTTTCTTGCGTGCACTGTTCTCCCAGATATCGACGTTGCGGAAAGTCCTGTTGGGGCCAAACACGCGTTCGAGGCGCGCAGCGCAGAATTCCTCGGTGAACACACCGCGATTCGTCATCGCTGCTGCAGCGTAGGCCTTATCGCCATTCATCCAATAGAACGGCGTTTCGTACAGGGCTTCTGTCAGGCTTACGTAAAGAAGCAGGATGTGGTTGTCGCCGTCCACCTTCAGGATAGGGAAAGCGTTGGCTGCATTGAAGTCATTGAGTGACGTGAACGCGGAGTTACCGTCTTCCGGACACGTGAAAGCATCGATGGCGGCCTTTACCGTGGCTTCAGGCAGGCCTGATTTAGCAGTGATGTCAGTAACGGTGAACTGAAAGCCATTAAGGACGCTCCATTTTTCCAGCGGGAGCCCCTTCATGCCCTTCAACGTCTCAAGCAGTTTGTCATTCAAGAACTCACAAAGAGCAGCAACGACGCGCCGTGCATCCTCCGGCGTAAAACCCTTCTGCTTTCTCAGCCACTCTTTGTCGCGCGCATACTTTTCGACAGACAGGTCTCTGTACTGAAAGCTGTATGCAGACTCGGCACCGTAAAATATTGGCTCACGCAGGGCCGCCGCATTGGCGAATGGATTAAATTCATTGTTTCTGTCGGGGTCTGCAAATGCTTTTTGCAATTCAGTTTTGACCGGCTCGTTGAGAGCGTCGTGCAGCTCCCGTAGAAGGGTTTCGGTACGTGCGATATAGCTTTCGAGCGTTTTGATATCTGGCGTCGTTAAATCGCGTGGCGCGCGAACCATTAGCCCGATGAGGGTTGATATCTCAGTGCGGATCAGGCGTTCGAAGGAAAATAGCTTTGCGTAATCCGCCCCTTCGAGGGCGTCGCTATAGCCGACTACATGGTCGCGGAAGCAAAAATAGGCGATCGCGTGAGCGTACCCGGCGCTGACGCATAAAGTCGCCAAGTCATTGAATATATCCTGTTCCGATCGTACAACCGCCTCCAACTCGGCCTCCCCGTCCGATTTCGACCCAGCTCAATGAGGATATGTTACCGCGGTTCTATCAAGACCGTTAGATTAGCAGCAGCCTGATAAAGCTTTTCCACATCCTTACCAAGGCCCATAGATCGGGAGGTCCGCTTCGGGCCATAACCCAAAACCCCGCCCACCCGAACAGCGTCCCTTGACACGTCCTGAAAATATTCCTATATCCCTCCCACCTCCGCCCATGAAGGGCGCGTTTCTCGGGTCAGGGAGCGCGGGCGGGGGGCGGCTCCATCCGGGATGGCGACCCCCGTCCATGGACAGGCAGCGCGTCGCCGGACGGCGTTCTTCTCCCGTCCATAGGGAGAAACAAGAACCGTTCGTGATCCCAGGCCGTGAGGCTCGATCGCGTCTTGAATGGGAAACCCCAGGATTCGCGGGCCAGACGACGCCTCGGGATGTCGACGAGAACGACAACCGCGTTTCGGGACGCTCCGGCCCCGGATAGAATTTTCGCGCACCGGCCGAAGGGGCCGGAGCGTCCCGAACCGCCCTTCCCTCCCGCGCCGCGAGGCTTCGGGGCGCGCCCGCGCGGGCTGAATTTGTTCCTAGTAGCCCGCGTCCGAAAGCCGAGGGCGCTCGTCAGAGCGCGGCCTTCGACCCTTCTCCGGCGTCGCTCGGCGCGCCGCCTTCGGTCAGACGATCTCGCCAGCGCGCCACGAAAGCGTCGAAAGACGCGGAATCGGCGAAGATCACATCGACATGCCACTCCACTGTCTCGACGCCCTCGTCCCACAGCCGGCTCTCCTGGCGCCAATGAAAGGACGGCCAGGCCGGGTTGCGATAGGCGGGGCTCGCCGGATAATCCGGCGGATGCAGCGAGGGACGGCCGAGCAGCTCGATCAGCCATTGCATGATCTCGGGCAGAAAGGTGCATCCGAAGGAGACGCCATGGCGATGAACGCGATGCACATCGCGCAAAATATTCTGCTGAATCAAAGCCAAAGCCGGCGGCTGATCGGTCGCGCGAAACTCTCGCAGCGCCAGCAGCCGAAAGCCGCGATCCAATAATTGCGCCGGAACGGCGCGGACGTCCCCGGCCTGCTCGTGCTCGTGCATCGCGACCCTGCAAAATGCTCACCGTCCCGGCGGAGGCCGGGATGCGCTCTCCGCACGCAAGCGCCGTGCCCCGCCTCCCAGAACGATCGGATGAAAGACAATAATCCTCCCCCTCATGCCGAGGAGGCTCCGCAGGAGCCGTCTCGAAGCACGAGGGGGAGCTCCAGATGGCCGCGCACGAAGGTTTCCTCGTCCTTCGAGACGCCGCTTCGCGGCTCCTCAGGATGAGGAAACCTTCACCCGATCGCCCTGCCCCGCCCCCCGATCCTCGGGCAAAAAAAAGCCCGCCCGGACGAACCGGGCGGGGGAGGAAGTTTCACACCAACACGCGGAGAAGAGTGAAGAGAACCGCGTGAAGCTCTATTGCGCTCAGAGCGTGGCTCCGGCCGCGAAGCGCGGGATCACCGGGCCGCCGATCTCGACGCCCGTGCGATTTCCCGAGGGGCTGAAGAAGAACAGCAGACCGCCGAACTGGCTGTCCGTGTCATAGGCGAGGTCCGACAGGCGCTCGATGTCGAAACGGGCGTCCTGGACGATGACCGTCAGGTCGCGCGTCTCGCCGGGCGCGATCGGCGACTCGTCGCTGACCGAGAGGCCCCGATCGGCGAGCAGATATTCGGGGAATTGCGGCCGCGTGGTGAACACCGCAGGGTTGAGGAAGCGCAGGCCCGCGGTGGTGAACTCGCCGATTTTCACCGGCTCGGCTCCGTTGTTCGTCACCCGCAGCTTGACCGACAATTCGCGGCCGGGAACCGTATAGGAACCGCCCTTGAACTGCGCCGTCACCGTGGCCGCCGGCAGAGCGATCGGATCGATGCCCTTCAGGAGACCCGCCTGCATCGGCAGCGTGCGCGGATAGGCGTTATTGGCCCAGGCGTAGCCGAACAGCACCGCCAGCATGCTGGCCGCCAGCCACAGACCGCCGATTCTCTTCTCGCGATTGGTGATGAGCTCATTGGCCTTGCCGGCCTTCACCCACCAATAGCGCACGATAATGCCCTTGGTCATGAACCAATAGAGGATCCAGACCGCAGCGGCCGCCATCCATGCGAAATGGTAGATGTAGGTCCAGGTGATGCCAAAGGTCTCGAGATCGATCGTCGAGCCGTCGAGCAGAGTCACCGGATTGGTGAAGTTCGCCATGTCGCCCTTGATGGTGATCCACTCGCCGGGGCCGACGATGGGTCCGCCGCCTTCGACGTTGATCTGCACATGGACGTGGAAGCGCCCTTGCCGGCGCGCCTTGAGCACGAGCTTGTACTCATAGTCCTTGCCGACCTGCAGCGAGAAGGACCGCGGCGCCGGCACATCGCCGACATAAGCGCCCTTGCGAATGAGCACCGGCCCCGGCTCGCCGACGTTCAGAAAGGCGACATCCGGCTTGGCGACGGCCTGCGGCCAGCCGGAGAACACATGCACCTTGCCCGAGAGCACCATCTCTTCGTTGACGTTGACCTCGGTCTTCGACCATTTCACATCGTACCAATTCAGCGTGCGCATGCGCAGGAAGGCCTGCTGCGAGCGTTCGCCATGCGCCGATGCGGGCGTCGCCGCCGGCAGAGTCGTGGCGGCGATCGCCGCGGCGAGGCCGAAGGCCAAGGCGCGCAGCGCCCGTGGCCTCACGCATCCCGCCAGTGTCGCGAGGAGCTTGTTCATCATTTCGATCGGTCTCCCTTTTCGTTGTTTTCTCGGCCGCGCCGTCATGCTGAAGACAGACGAGCCTCTTGGATTTCGTCGTGAATTGAGGTCTCGGCGAAGCGGGCCGCTCGACACGGGGTCCGCCTCGCGCTCGCGAAGCGCGCGATCAGATGTCGTCGGCCTCGATGTATTTGGTGTTCGAGAACCAGGTGCCGATCTTCCACCACAGGAAGTAGATCAGCATGGAGATGAAGGCGGAGAAGAAGGCCGCCACCGGCACGACGTCCTTGCCGAAGGTGCGCAGCGTGCCGCGCTCGACCATGCGGATATATTCCGGCGTGCCCGTGCGGACGTAGTTGAAGCCGATCAAATCGGCGAGCGTCAGCAGCACGCCGTCGATCTCGGTGGACTGATGAAATTGCGCGAGCACCGGCCAGTTGATCGGATAGAACAACAGTCCCCAGCCCATGGAGCCGACCAGCGCCGTCACCAGCCAGCTTCCCGACAGCATCAGCACCACATCGAGCCAGAAGCCCATGGGGATGAGCGCCGAGGGGAAGACCAGATTGATCGGGAAGAAGGTCCAGCCCCAGAAATTGTCGTAGCGATTGATCCATTCGCCGACGAGCAGAGCGAGCGTCGCGACGGTCGCGCCGATCGGCAGCCGGAACTTCTGCCACAGGAAGGATTGCACCGCCGCGGCGAAGCACATGGCGACGATGGGCGCCACGGTGGGCCACATGCGGCGATCTTTGAAGTCGATCCAGAAGTCCCAGTCGCCGGCGAGCAGCATATAGTGGATGTGGAAGGATCCCAGCACCACGGCGAATAGCACGACGAGGAGAATCCAGTCGGTCAGCATCACGCAGCCGAGGAACTCCTCCTTCGATTTCCAGGTCTTGCCGGCGGGCGCGCCGGCCTCGGTGGAAATGGACATTTTGCTTTTGCTCCTTGAGATTGTCGCCTCCCCGGCGCAGAGGCGCCGGTCGTTGCTTTTGCTTGCCCCGCCCCCGTCGCGACCGCGCGCGAGGCGCGATCGCTCGAGGAGGAAGAGAATGCGCTTGTCGCGCGAAGGATCAGAGAGAGAGCGCGTCCTTCTCATATTCCTTGGAGAGCTCGATCACGCGGTCGAGCACCTGGCAGGCGGTGCCGAAGACGGCGAGCGCAAACCAGCCGAAGAACACGAAGCCCCAATGCAGCGGCGCGGTGAACAGCTCTTCCATGAACCAGAAGGTGTGGCCCCACTCGTTGAGGCCGATGTTCGGGAAGATCATGAAGGGGCCCGCGAAGAACAGCAGGAAGGGCAGCGAGATTTTCTTCGCGAACTGCGGAATGCGCGTGCGCGCATACATGAAGGCGCCCCAGCCGGCGATGATGTAGATCGGATAGCTGAGGTAGAACTCCAGAATATGGCTCGGCGTGAAGTCGGTGTCGCGAATGACCGTCTGATGCCAGGTGCCGTCCTGCTCGGTGAAGTAGGAAGCGCCCCAATAGACGGTGAAAGCGTAGATCGCGAGCCAGCCGATCAGCGTCAGCAGACGGCGCATCTCCTCACGCGGCGCGACATTGTCGATGTTGCGGTCGCGGGTCTTCCAGAGATAGCCGCCGATGCCGCAAAAGGCGATGAATTCGAGCGGCAGCTCGGTCCACATCAGATTGAGCCAATAGGTCTGGAACTCGGGCGCGAAAGAATCGAGGCCCGCTTTCCAGCCGAAGTATTGTTCATAGATGCGGATGCAGACATAGAACACGAAAAGGCAAATCATGGTCCAATAGGCGGGCCAGTAATTGACGATCGTGTCGTTCTCCGCCGCCCGGACGGCTCCGGACGCTTTCTCTGTCGTCAGACTCATTGTCGAGTTCCTCCTCTTGAAGTCATCCGTTCGAAAACGGTCTCCCGCCGTTCCGGATGACGTTTCGTCTCCCCGCTGCGCGGTTCGCCTCCCGGCCTCGATCTGCCGAGTGTCGGCGCCGCGCGCGACGTTCGGCGCGCGAGGCCGGTCGCGGGATTGTTTCCACGCCGCGCCTCTTTGCAGTAGAGCCCGAAAGCTCCTTGCAGTGTCCGAACCTATCATGCGGCGCTCAGCGCTTGTCAATTGATCATAAAGAATACATATGCGACATTATGCTGCATATACTGCATTTAATACTTACACTGCACGATAACATGATATTTTTATATTATAAAAAATGAGACACGCCCCGATATGCAGGCATTTGCAGCTGTATTTTTGAATGATACCAACTATTAAAATATGAGATTGTTTGCTTTTATAAGTACTGCGACATCGTGACGCCGGCCTATGCTTGTTGTGACTCGCTGCGTCTTGGCTCAAGAGAAGAACGCGCGCCGCCTCGAGATGCGGCGTCGCCCAATTCAAAAAAGGGAGGAGAGACCTCGAATGCTTCACAAAGTCGAAGAACTCAAATGGGTCGTGCTGTGGATTCTCGTCACGATCTTCGTCTTCGCGATCTTCATTCCGACGGTGAACAGAGCGCTCAATCTCTGACCTTCTCGTCTCGCACATCGCCCGCGAGCCCGGGATCCGCGCGAGCGGCCCGGGCTCGCCCGGCGCCTGCGCCGCCGCTCCCGCACCTTCAGAGAACGACTACGTACGGTCATGCGCTCCACTGCGTCGGCGAAACTCTACGCTGCGACATTATGTAGCAAGACTGCATCTATTCGAATATCGACCGTCACTCTTGCTATTTTGAACTATTCCAATTCCGTGAAACATCGCCGAAACCTGTGGTTTCCTGGGGTTTTCCCGGCGCGGACCGAAGGGGGACGCGGCCCCCGGCCGCTCCAGCGGCCAGGCTCGGCCGCGCGGCGGTGTACAGGCTGTGCAAAATCGAACATTGTCTTCGGTTTTGTAATCATGAGAAAAAGTGCCTCGCGGAGACGCGCGGCGACGAGATCGCGAAGCGCGCGATGCGGAGGTTCAGTCTGCACGAGGAACGCCTGGAAATGAGCGGAAATGTTCTCGACCCCGACCATCCCCGCCTGGCCCCGGCGCCCGAACGCAAGCTCGCGACGTCGATCGGCGACCGACGCGAGCGACGCAGCCGGCGCCCGGACGAGAGCCGTCATCGCGAGGAAGTCATTCGCGAGGTTCTCACACGCGAAGGCGAACGCTTGTCGCAAGAGGTCATCCGAAAATTGACGAACGACCTCGGCGTCAGCCGCGCCACTGCCTATCGGATGATCAAGACCTTCCGCAGCTGCGGCGCAGTCACCGCGCCGATGACGCGTCCAGTCGGCCGCCCCAAGGGCGCGCGCGTGCTCGATTCGGCGCGCGAGACGCTCATTCGTGACGCGATCGAGACCTACTATCTGCAGCCGTCGCGGCCAAAATTCAGCCAGCTCGTGCGCGAGATCGCCAAGCGCTGCCTGAAGGAGCGTCTACCGGCGCCGAACTGGCGGACGATCAAGGCGCGCGTCCACGATATCGACATACAGACGCGGACGCGGCGACGCAGCGAATCCGAATAGGCGAAACAGCGGCGAGCAAGGTGCGGAAGAGATCAGAGGCCACACGGCCGCTCGAGGCCGTTCAGATCGATCACGCGAAAGTCGATGTGATGATCGTCGACGACGAGACCGGCCGAGAGATCGGCCGGCCCTGGATCACGCTCGGCGTCGACGCGCTCACGCGCATGGCGACGGGTTTTTCTCTCTCGCTCGCGCCGCCCACGCGTCTTTCGGCGAGCCTTTGCGTTCTCCACTCCGTTTGCGACAAATCGCGCTGGCTCGCCGAGCGCGGCGTCGATTTCGATTGGCCGGTCGCCGGGCTGCCCGAGGCGATCCATGTCGACTCCAACAGCTTCTTCGGGCGGCGCGCCTTCGTGCGCGCCTGCCGCGAGGTGGGGATAGAGACGATCTGGAGCGAGCCCGCGGGCGCTCGCTACGGCGCGCATATAGAGGAGCTGATCGGCAATCGCCTCGGCTGCATTCCGCTCGTCACCGATGTCGGCCCAATGGAACGCGCCGAGCGCGACCTCTATGTCGGCCCGCATGCGCAACGTCTCACACTGAGCGAGCTCGAGAGCTGGATCGGCGCAGAGATCGCCGGCGTCTATCATTGCCGCAAGCACAGCGATCTCGGCCGCGCGCCGCTCACGCTCTGGCGCAAGAATGTGCGGGCGGACGCGCTGCGCATGCCGCTCGATTGCGTGAATTTCCGCATGTCGCTGCTGCCGGACGACGAAGGCGCGCTGGACGAGGACGGCCTATGGCTGCGCGGCCGCCTCTATTGGTCGCGCGCGCTCGCCGACGATCTCGCGGCGGGGCGCAGTCGCCTCAAGGTGCGCTATGATCCGCGCGATCTCTCGCGCATTTTCGTGCGCCGGCCGTCTGGACGATTCGTGAAGGCTCTGGCGCTCGAAGAAGCGCATGTCGTTGAATCGCAGGGCGCGCTCGCTGTCGCGACGAGGTCGAATCGCCGCGCGATCGAGACGAGCCGCGAATCGAGATTCACGCCGCCCCTCGTTTGCGACGAGGCGCCGCTCTACGACGTCGAATTGTCCGAGAGCCCGACCAGCCAAATCTACGTCACGGGCGAAGCGGCCATCCATTGCGCGCGAAAATGCGCGAACGCTTGCCCGTTCCTGTTCGCTGATCGCTGAAGCCGGCCTTCAGGCTCGCTCTTCAGCCTCCCCTCTCCCGCCGCCAACAGATCAGCCCCGCCGTCGAGCCGTCGAGCCCGCCCAGCGGCGCGTCTCGACTCTCGACGATGGGCGCTAGGCGATTGGCGAGCTCCTTGCCGAGCTCCACGCCCCATTGGTCGAAAGGGTTGATGTCCCAGATCACCGATTGCACGAAGACCTTGTGCTCATAGAGCGCGACGAGCCGGCCGAGCGTGCGCGGATCGAGCCGACGGTAGAGCAGCACGCTGCTCGGCCGATCGCCCGAAAAGACCTTGTGCGGCGCGAGCTCCTCCACGCGCGCGGCGTCGAGGCCCTGCGCGGCGAGCAGCGCCTTCGCCTCCGTGAGCGTGCGCCCGCGCATAAAAGCTTCGCTCTGCGCGAGACAATTGGCGAAGAGCAACGCATGGTGATGCGCGTTCGCGTCGGTCGGCTCGGCGGCGATGAGGAAATCGATCGGCGTGACGTCGGTTCCCTGATGCAGCAATTGGAAAAAAGCGTGCTGGCCATTGGTTCCCGGCTCGCCGAAAACGATCGGCCCGGTCGCAAATTCCGCGACGCCGCCGTCCTTCGTCACCGACTTTCCGTTCGACTCCATGTCGAGCTGCTGCAGATAGGCCGGGAAACGCGCGAGGCGTTGATCGTAGGGGATCACGGCCTGAGCCGCCCTGCCCTCGACGTCGCGATGGAACACGCCGATGAGTCCCATCAGCGCCGGAATATTACGCGCGAGCGGCGCGCTCTGGAAATGCGCGTCCATATCGGCGCCGCCACGCAAAAATTCGGTGAAATTTTCCGGGCCGATGGCGATGATGAGCGAAAGGCCGATCGCCGACCAGATCGAATAACGTCCGCCGACCCAGTCCCAAAAGCCGAAGACGCGCGACGGATCGACGCCGAATTCGGCGACCTTGTCGAGCCGAGTCGACACGGCGGCGAAATGCGCGGCCACAGCCGCCTCGCCCAGCGCCTCGACGATGAAGGCGCGCGCGCTCGCGGCGTTGGCCATCGTCTCCTGCGTGGTGAAGGTCTTCGACGACACGACGAACAAACTGCGCGCCGGATCGAGGCCGGCGAGCGTGTCGCCTATATCGGCGCCGTCGAGATTGGAGACGAAATGCGCGCGCGGCCCCTCTTTCGCGAAGGGCGCGAGCGCGCGCGCAGCCATCGCCGGGCCGAGATCGGAGCCGCCTATGCCGATATTGACGATATCGGTGAAGGGCTCGCCACGCGCGCCGCGCAGCTCGCCCGAGCGCACCGCTCGCGCGAAGGCGTAGACCTTCCGTCGCTCCGCTTCGACCGCGCCGCGCACATTCTCGCCGCCGACGATGAGCGGCCGATCCGAGAGATCGCGCAACGCCCAATGGGCGGCGGCGCGGCGCTCGGTGAGATTGATCGGCGCGCCGGCGAAGAGCGCCGCGCGCGCGCCCTCGAGATCGGCGGCGCGAGCGAGCTCGACGAGCAGACGCAGCGTCTCGCCGTCGATGCGATGCTTGGAGAAATCGAACAGGAAATCATCCAGAGGGACGGAAAAACGCGCAAATCGATCGGGGTCGGCGGCGAAGAGATCGACCGTGCGCAAGGAGCGCAGCTGCTCGGCATGCGCTCGCAGCGCCTCGATCGCCTCGACGACTTTCGAACGTGACATTCGGGACTGCCTCAGAAGAAACGACGACGTCACAGGGCCGGCCGCGGCTCCGCCCCCGTCCTCGGGACGAGCGAGACGCTCGATCGCCGATCCGAGGGGCGAAACTTAGAGCACAAACGCGCGACCCGAGCGAGTCGGCGCCTCTCTGGAGAGCTTGTCGCCGACGCCCGAGCCATATAGCCTTTGCTCGGCCATTGTCCTTTTCGTAGATCGTCGGTGAATCGTCGATGAATGGCCGACGCGCTTTCGGGCCTTTTCGGCTCGTTTCGCCTGTCGTCGAAGGAGACGAGACCATGTCGGATATTCGCGACAAGGCGCGTGAGATTTTAGACCGGGCCTTGCCGGAAGGTCAGATCATCACATCGAACGGGGCCACCGCCTCGAAATATACGCAGATGACCGGGCTGACGCACAAGGCGCTCACCGACAATTGGGCGCGGGGCGGCATCATGACGGGCTGCAACGGATTCACCGGCTGGTACGGCGCCCAATTGGGGTCGAAGACTTTTCTCGGCGGTTTCGATCTGCAAGGCATAGCGACGGGAGCAGGACGGCCCGAGGCCTGGATTCCCTCCACATCCGACAATCGACCGCAATATGGCGACATATTGAGGCACGCTTCGTTTCACGTCGATGTCTGCAGCGGCTATGACGGCGCGAAGCTCCTGCGCACGGCGGGCGGCCAGGGCGGGCCGAAGCTCGGCTGTGACGTCATCAAACGCCTGACCGGCGTCGGAGCCTATTGCCCCGCCAATCTGCTCGGCTGGATCGACATCGAAGTCTATATCTCCGAATCCCGCGCTTGCGTCGATCCTGCTCTGTCCTGGCTCTATGGGTGGTGGCAGGTCTGGGACGGCAACTACTATTATTACTGGTTCGGCCCGAGAGGCGACGTCAATTACGTCAAGTCCAGGCCGGCCGCCGGCGCGCCAGGGCCGGCGCGCCCGAATAATCGAGGCCGTTATCGCGTGGAGCCGCCCTATCGGCTGGTCCTCGACTGGAGCCCGGTGGACGGCAAGTCGACCCGCGAGACCTTCTGGAACGCATCCGCCGGCGTGCGATCGATGAATGCGAATTCGAGCCGCTATTCGCCGCTGGTGGCGACGAAGCTCGGCTGACGACGCCAGCCTTCGCCGCAGCGCCGCCTGCGGTTTTCCAAAATCTGAACCTTTCTCAGGGCTTCGCGATTTTCCTGGTCTCGCGATTCTCCCGTCCTCCCGTCACGCGCTCACCCCAGACGGCTGCGCTCCTCGCACGCCTCACGCCCTCCATGCGAAGCGCCGCGCCGCGCCGCAACGGCGAAATGCGTAGGACGCCCTATATTATGACAGTCGCGTGTGAGAATTGTTTCGATTGGATGACATCGGAGGACATTCGGAATGCGGCAGATTCCCCTGCTCGATGTGCGTGAAGGCGGACCGATCGCCCATGCGACGGCGCGCGTCGCCGCCGCCTTGGCGTTGCGCGACGCCTGCCTCGCGCCTATGCCGCGCTGGGGCCACGTCTGCCTCGCGCCGGTCGACCGTCTGGCGCGAGCCTGGCTGCGGAAATCGGCGTCCCGCTATTTCGAAGATCTGGAGCGCATCGCCGAGATATTGGGGTTTCATGGCGCGGCGACGCTCAATATGTCCTATCTCTTCGCCTGCACCACCCAAGCCTTCGTCGATCCGCTCGGCGCGCCGACGATCCGTCGCTCGCTCGACTGGCCCTTTCGCGGCCTCGGCCGCGGCGTCGAGATCGCCTGGGCAGCCGGACCGGCGGGGGGCTTCTACAATGTGACCTGGCCCGGCGCGGTCGGCGTGCTGACGGCCATGGCTCCGGGCCGCTTCTCGGCTGTCATCAACCAGGCGCCGATGCGCCGCCGCACCGACGGCGCCGCCGGCTTTCCCTATGATTTCGCGCTCAATCTGACCAATGCGCTGAAAAATGAGACTGGCTGGCCGCCCGATCATCTGCTGCGCTACGCTTTCGAGACTTGCGCGACTTTCGAGGAAGCGGTCGCCCTGCTCGCGCGCGAGCCGCTGGCGCGGCCGGCGCTGTTCACCCTCACGGGGACGCGGCCGCAGGAGATCGCGCTGATCGAAAGGACGGAGCGCGACGCCGAGGTTCTGCGCGGACCGGTCATCGTCGCCAATGATTGGCAGGATCCGCGCTCCGGCTGGCGCGGGCGCATGGGCCCGGAGAATAACGAAGCCCGCCGCGCGCTGATGCGGGGAACGCCGGCCGGCGCCGCGTCTTTCGCCTGGGCGGTTCCGCCCGTGCTCAATCACACGACGCGGCTCGTCGTCGAGATGACCGCCGCCCGCGACGGCGGCTTGGCCGCGCGCGGCTATGAATGCGCGCCTTGGCGTCATCTGCCGGAGCCGGCGACGGCGGATTTCCGCCTCTGCGACGGCGTCGCCGCTATCGCCGCCTGATCACTTGTATCGCCGCCTGATCACTTGGGCGCCGCAGCGCGCCGAAGCCGATCATTGATCGTCTCGCCGAGCCCACGCGAGGGGATCGGCGCGACGGCGACCGCGGTCGCGCCGAGCGCGTCCAATCGGCGGAGATAGAGGAAGAGATTGGCCGCCGCCTCCTCGAGATTGGCGTTGGGCGATAAATCCAGCGCCGGCCGCGGCCCTTCGCTCGCGCCGAGGCGGCCGCCGAAGTCGAGCCCCGCCTCCCCCTCGCGCAGCGCGGAGGCGTCCAGCCGCAGCCGCGCGCGCGGCGCATAGTGGGAGGCGGTCATTCCCGGCGCGACGATCGTCGCCTCCCCGCCCTCGCCCTCGAGCGGCGCGCCCAAAACCTCCTCGAGCGCCTCCCGCGCCAAAGCGCCCGGCCGCAATAGCCGGGGCTTTTCGTCGAGAAAGGAGACGATCGTCGATTCGACGCCCCGTTCCGCCCGCCCGCCGTCTATGACGAGATCGACGCTCTCGCCGAGATCGTCCAGCACATGCGCCGCCGTGACAGGGCTGACATGGCCGGAGCGATTGGCGGAAGGCGCCGCGATCGGCCGCCCCGCCGCCAGAATCAGCGCCCGAGCCACCGGCGCCGAGGGCGCCCGCAAGGCCACGCTGGCGAGGCCGGCGCGGGCGAGGTCGCAAACCGAGCCGCCCGCGGCCCGCGGCGCCACCAAAGTCAACGGCCCCGGCCAGAAGGCGTCCGCCAGCCGCAACGCCGCCGGCGGCAACTCCGCCTCCCGCCGCGCCGCACCGAGATCGGCGACATGGGTGATGAGCGGATTGAAGCTCGGCCGGCCCTTGGCGGAAAAGATTTTCGCGACCGCCTCCGCCGAGGTCGCGTCGGCGCCGAGCCCATAGACCGTCTCGGTCGGAAAAGCGACGAGCCCGCCTTCACGCAAAATGCGCGCGCCCTTTTCGATCGCCTCCTCGCCGGCCGGCGCGAGCCGCGCTGCGCCGTCCTCCTCGCGCGTCATGGCGCCCCGCCATAGGGCGGCGTGGGAATCGCGATATGCGCGGCCCGCAGCGCCCGCGACCAGCTCTCGCGCAGATCGCGAAAGTAAGGATCGGAGCCGTCGATGCGCGTCGAGACCTCTGTGCGCAGCGCGTCACGGCGCAAGAGCGCAATATCGACGGGAAGGCCGACGGAAAGATTGGAGCGAATCGTCGAATCCATGGAGATGAGCCCGATCTTGAGCGCGTCGAGCACATCGGTGTCGAAGGAGACGGCGCGATCGAGGATCGGCTTGCCGTATTTATGCTCGCCGATCTGCAGATAGGGCGTGTCCTGCGTGCATTCGATGAAGTTTCCGGCCGTATAGACCATGAAGAGGCGCAGCCGGCCGGAGCCGATCTGCCCGCCGAACAGCAGCGAAACGTCGAAGCTGACGCCCGAATCCTCGGCCCCCTCCCCAGCGATGGCGTGCGAACGGCGCACCGCGCGGCCGACGAGTTGCGCGGCCTGCAGCATTCCCGGCGCATCGACGAGCCGCTCGACCTCATGGGTCTCGGGATTTTCGAGACCTTCGGAGAGCAGAGTGACCGCCCCCTGGGTGACGGAGAGATTGCCGGCCGTGGCGAGCATCATCACGCATCGGCCCGGCTGCTCGAAAATGTGGAGCTTACGGAAGGTCGAGATATTGTCGAGCCCCGCATTGGTGCGGGTGTCGGCAATCATGACGAGGCCGCCACGAACCAGAATGCCACAACAATAGGTCATCGCCGCTCCGATGCGCTGGCCCGGCTCCGGCGCCGTGCGCGTCCGGCGGGCGCGGCAACTTATCCCATCGCAAGGGATTTCGTCGCGCGAAAATCCACCGGCGCCCAATTTTCGATCTGACGTTGCGGCGCGGCGCGAATCCGCTATAGGAACGGTGATCCCGGCCGAAACGGCGGCTGGGCCGGTAGCTCAATGGTTAGAGCCGGCCGCTCATAACGGTCTGGTTGTAGGTTCGAGTCCTACCCGGCCCACCAATAAAATCAAATACATCCAATCACGCGCATCACGACGGGCCTGAAGACGCCGACCGTCAACAAACGCGTCGGCCAAATCACGACGCTGCTCGCCACGGCGCAAAGAGCCGGCTGGATCGATACGGCCATCACCGACGGCATCTATATCGAGATCCCCGCAGGCACGAATGAGCGCGAGCCCTTCGATAAAGCGGAGCTCGACCTCGTCTTCGGCCAGGACGTGTTTCGGAAAGGCGCCCGCTCCGAAAACCCCAAGGCCGGCGGCGAGCTGGAGTTCTGGATACCTGTCGTTTCGCTCACCAGCGGCCTCATCTCGTCCGAGATCATTCAGCTCGGGCCCGACACGGTCGTCCCCCATCCAGACCACCCGGAGATCATCTGCTTCGAAGTCTCGAATGCAGGCGGTCGATCCATCAAGGCCCATGCGCGGAAGCGCTATGTGCCGGTGCGAAAAGAACTGCTGAAAGGCGGCTTCATGACGCTCGTCGAGAATGCTCGCCAAAAGGGATGGAAGACCTTGTGGGCGGCCGCCGAGCAGAAGGCGAGCGTCACCTCCGTCTCGAACATGTTTTCCTCGTTCTGGAGCGATCGCCTTCGTAACGAGCTGTCGATCAAAGACCCGCTGAAAGCCCTCTACTCGCTGAGGCATAATTTCCGCGACGCGCTGTCAGCGGCCGGCGCCACCCAGGATGAGAAGAACCAGCTCATGGGGCACGCGGAGGCCGGCACGGGTAAAAAATATGCGACGAAGAAGAAGCCGCGCGTGGTAGATATAGTGAGGCTTAATGAACTGATCCAATCCATGAAGTTGCCGTTACTCGACCGCATCGAATGGCCATCACCGTAGCAAGTAGAATCTGATAGCGACCAACCAGCCCGCGCCATTCGGCTCAAAGTCCTCCCACCCCTCCGAGCATTCCACCAACCATCTGAAACCACAGCAAAAATCCCTAGCTGGGGCGGCTTGAGCGCTCTGCCGCACATGCCTGCGAATTCTGACCTAGGGCCTGTTGGGATTCACCGTGAGCTTATCACGGCGGCGGCTGGCGTTGCTGTCGAAGGCCTTGTCGGCGATCAGCGCCGCGAAAGACAATCCTTCGATCAACGGCGGCACATCGACGGCGTCGAAACGCTGCCCCGGCATCAGACGAAAGCGCACGAGATTGCCGAGCGCATCGGTGAGCGCCAGAATTTTCGTGGTCACGCCGCCTCGGGATTTGCCTATGGCCTGGCTCGAAGTCCCCCTTTTGCGCCCTGACCGTGGCGATGGACCTTCACGATCGTCGCATCGACCATGACATATTCCATGTCGGGCTCATCAGAGACAGCGTCGAACATTCGCTGCCAGACATCCGCCTTCACCCAGTCGCGAAAACGCGTGTATGCAGTGCTCCAGTTGCCGAAAAGCGCTGGCAGATCGCGCCAGGGACTTCCTGTGCGCGCGATCCACAACACTGCCTCCACGAAGAGGCGGTTGTCCCTGCCGCTGCGGCCGGGATCACTGGCCTTGCCGAGGCAACGCGGCTCAATCTTCGCCCATTGGGCGTCCGTCAATACGAAGCGATTCATCCAAAGCTTGAATCACGCCAAGCTAAAAATGGGAATCTTGAATCCCAACAGGCCATAGAGCGCATTGCCGCCATATGCGCGGTCGACGCTGGGGCCTCCCTCGAGCCGTTTCTGGTTTCGAGATGGAGTTAGGTGGATTGATAATTTAAATTATAATATCAACGATATAAGTGTTCGCATCTTTGTCCTGTCCGGCGCGCCAACTTCCCGTGTGTGATCAGACGTCGCTCAGCCCATCGACCGGCAAATCGGCGGCGCCGAGCGCGACGAAGCGATCGAGCAGCCAGGAGGCCGCTGGCCCCGGCGGGGCGTCACGCCGCCAAATGCACGAAAAGCGATAGAGTCCGCCCGGATGATCCGGCATGGCGAGCCGCACCAGCGCGCCCGACGCCAGATCGCTCGCGACCATATGCAAAGGCATATTGCCCCAGCCGACGCCCTCGCGCAGTAGAGCGTGCTTGGCTCCGAGATCGGCGAGCCGCCAGCTGCGCGGGCTGATCACCGAGAAATCGCGCCCCTCGGTGAAGCGCGAGCGATCGGTCAGCACGAGCTGCGTATGCTCGCGCGCGGCCCCCCGCGGAATGCGCGCCATGCGCCCCAGAGGATGATCGGGAGCCGCGACAGGCGCCAAGGCCACCGATCCGGCCGCTACGCTCTCTATGCCCTCTACGCCGAGCGCGAGCGGACCCGAAACCCCGATCATCGCCGCGCCGCCCTGCACCATGGCCGTGATCGCGCCCAGCGCCTCCATGTGAAGCCGCAGCTGCACCGTTGGGAATTGCTGCGCGAATTCTCGCAGCACGATCCCGACCCGCTCCGTCGGCAACATCACATCGACGGCGAGATCGACCTCCGCCTCCAGCCCGTCGAGCAGGCCCTTCACCTTGGCGCGCAAATCCTCGACGCCGCGCGAGATCGCCCGCGCCTCCGCCAGCAGCGCGCGCCCCGCCACAGTGAGCCGCGGCTTGCGCGTGCCCTCGCGCTCGAACAGCTCTATGCCCAGCTGCGTCTCGAGATTGACGATTCCATAGCTGATCACCGATACGGCGCGGTTCAGCCGCCGCGCCGCCCCGGCGAAGCTCCCGGCCTCGACGACGGCCAGGAAAATCGTCAGCTGGTCGAAGCTGGGCGTCCCCGGATTGCTCACTTTTCAACTTTCTCGAATAGTTCGACCAAAATTATCCGACTTAACAGAATAGCCTGCAACCCTTAAATCCGTCTCCATCGACAGCGACCGATCACGCGACAGGAGATTGCAGATGATCGAACTGAGACCTTTCGACAGCCTCGGCGGCGCCGATCACGGCTGGCTCGACGCCAAGCATCATTTCTCATTCGCCGACTATCACGATCCCGAGCGGATGCATTGGGGCAATCTGCGCGTCTGGAACGACGACACGATCGCGCCTCACACGGGCTTTCCCACGCATCCGCATCGCGACATGGAGATCGTCACCTATGTCCGCGAGGGCGCGATCACGCATCAGGACAGCCTCGGCAACAAGGGCCGCACCGAAGCCGGCGATGTGCAGGTGATGAGCGCTGGCTCGGGCGTCGCGCATTCCGAGTATAATCTCGAGAGTGAGACGACGCGGATCTTTCAGATCTGGATCCTGCCGACCACGCGCGGCGGCGCGCCCGGCTGGGGCTCTCGCCCCTTCCCCAAGGGCGAGAGATCGGGACGCTTCGTCACGCTCGCCTCAGGATTTGACAATGACAGTGACGCGCTGCCGATCCGCACAGATGCGCGTGTCGTCGGCGCGACGCTCAAAGCCGGCGAGACGGCGGAATATGCGCTCGGCCGCGCGCGCAAAGCCTATCTCGTGCCGGCGAGCGGCGCCGTGCAGATCGGCGATGTGCGTGTGAACGCGCGCGACGGCGCGGCCATCAGCGATGTCGACATCCTGCGCGTCATTGCGCTGGAGGACAGCGAGATCGTTCTCGTCGACGCCGCGTGACCATAGGCCGGCGCCCGCGCGCCGGCCGCCTTCGCAACCATGACAAAAGGATCGAGACAATGACCAATTTGTCCGGCGCTGTGGATCACCTTCTTCGCTTACGCGCTCTCGATCTGAAAGCGAGCCGTCGCTCGGGCGCCAAAGATTACCCTGCGAGCGCCTGTGCTTTCTTCTTTCGGGCGGAGACCGAGCTGCTATAATGGGCCTCATTGCATTCGATCGAGTTGACCAGTTCGCGAGGCTTCTATGGCGGATACGATTCCCTTGAAAGAGGCGCTGCAATCGCTGCGCGCCGAGATCATCAGCGCGGCCGAGGACGCATCGGGCGAAGAAATTCGCTTCGAGCTCGGTCCGATCGAAATGGAGTTTCAAGTCGTCGCCCAGCGTTCGGCCGGCGGCGACGGCAAGATCGGCTTTCACATCTTCGGCGCGGAAGCGTCAGTCGGCGCGAGCGGCAAGATCGAGTCGAGCCGCACACAGAAAATAAAGCTCACGCTCAAACCGGAGCGCGTCGTTTCTCCCGGCCTATACGAAAAGGTCGAAGTGCTGCGAGACGATTGAGCGGACAGGCGTCGGGGCCCGGCGCCTGTCCGCTCGGATTTTTTTTGCATGAGCCGGATCGATCCTGCTCGTAATTTTTTGGGCGGCCGGGAAGCGCGACAGATGCAGATAGCGCGCGTCGTCGAAATCCTCCGAGAAAACAAAAGTATCGGCAGCGGATATCTCATCACTCCCCATCTCGTGCTGACGGCTCGCCATGTCGTCTCGCCGGAGCGGGAAGGCGCGCGCTGGTTGGTTCATCCGATCGCCGGCGTGGACAGCGCCAGACTGCCCCTCCACCAGCGCAAACGCCCGAGAGCTCTCGCGGCGCGCGTCGCCTGGCGGTCTCCTCACGAAGCTGTCGATCTCGCCATTCTGGAGCTCGCCGACGGCGAGACGGCGCCGGAGCTTCCGGCCGAGCCCGTCACTCTCGGCCGAGCGCCTCACGACTGTGGAAGCCTGCCTTGCGTCGGCCACGGCTTTCCCTCGGCGGCGGGCGCCGACGACAGACGCGTCGAAGGCCTATTGTCCTGGTCTTTCGTCCCCAATCGCTTCGACTTGGACGTCTCGACCAAGGGCCCGGAGGTCGTGAAGCGATGGGGCGGCATGTCGGGCGCGGCGATATTCGTCGGCGACATATTGGTCGGGGTCGTGTCCAAAGTCGACCCGAATTGGAGAGAGGGCAAGCTCGAGGCGACCCCGGTCGAACATCTCGATGTGGCAAACGATGTGGAAAACCGCGAACCGCCGTCGAGCCTCGCCCTTTATCTGAAGGACAGAGGCTTGCGGCTCGCCTTCGTCTCCGCATGCGCCACACGGCTCGCGCAGGGATGGCTCGCGCCCGCGCGGCTCGCCGCCCTCGTCCTTCTTCTCGATTCGGAGGAATTGCCGAAAGATCTGCTACAGCAACTCTATCGCTCCTGCCTGCCGGCGAGCGCTGCGCTGCGCGGCGAGCGCAGCCTGCGGAGCGTCGTCGCCCATCTCGCCGAAATGCCGCTCCCGGCCGATGGCGGTCCGCCGCCGCTGTGCCGGCTGGTCCGCGAGATCGCCGACCGCCGTCCCGCTCTGGCGCCCGCCCTCGAGAATTGGCTGCAGCGGATCAAAGAAGACCATCCGGACATTGCGCTCGCGGCTCCCGCTGTCGGGACGCCTGCGGACCATAATTTTTATGTCGCCGTCGTGCTGGACAAGAGCGCCAACTCTCTCGACGACGCACAGGGGCGCGAGAAGCGGATCGAGCGTCTCGCCCATATCCGCATTTTCAAGGACGACGGCGTCATGCCATTGCCCGGCGGATGGGACGCGGAGAGCCCGGTGTCGCTCGAGGAGCTTCGCGAAGCGCTGCTGGCGCAATTGAACGAGCTGCTCGCGCAATTGGCCAAACCGAAGCGTCACGCGCGGGACGTCGGCGGCGGCCGCGGCGTCGTCCAGATCATCGTCGAGTTCTGCCTGCCGCATGCGCTCTTGGCCGAACCATTCGACGAATGGCCGATCCCTTGCGAATTCGACGAGCCGGAGCCTCTCGGCGCCGTCTATCCCGTGGTGCTGCGCGACATCGATCGAACGACGCAGCTGCGCAGCCGGCAGCGTTGGGCGGAGCGCTGGGAGCGCCTTCGACAGATTCCGCCGCTTCGCGGCGAGGATCCCTATTGGGTGAGCGAACGCGACAACATGTCGGTCCGGCAGCTCTTCGATAAATTGGTGGCGCCGGAGGACGGCGCGGAGCCGCCCTTCTGCATAGGATTGGGCTTTCCGGCGGATGCGGATTGGCTGCGCCCCGGCAATCGGGATTTTCTGTGCGCGGCTTGGAGCGCGGGCCTGCCTGCCGCGGTGTGGTTTCGCGCGCCGCCGGGCGTCCCCGGCGAGGCGGGACGCCTGTGGCGCAGTCTGATGGACAGCGCCCGCATGGACGAGCTGCCGCGCCGGCTGCGGGAAGAGCGCGAAAAAGCTCATAGAGGCAATCGGAACATCGGCGTCAGCCTCGTCTGGGACGATCCTGAGCAGATCCGCTATTGCGTCGAGGGTTACGAAGGAAGCGAGACATGACGAATTGGCGCATTTTCAAAGGCGGCGGCCTCGATAGCCTGCCGGAGGCGCCGCCGTGGCGCCGCTTTGGCGGCAAGATTCTCACCGCGTCCCGGCCCGAGCGCGCCCGCCTTCCCGCGCCGAGCGAACGCGAAATCCGCATCGGCGCGCAATATCAAGCCGAGGCGGCGGAGATCGAGATGGTCGACGCCGCGCTGATCCTGCGGCGGCCGCTGCTCGTCACCGGAAAGCCGGGGACGGGGAAATCCTCGCTCGCCTACGCCGTCGCGCAGGATCTCGGACTCGGCCCGGTGCTGCGCTGGTCCATCACCAGCCGCTCGACGCTCGAGGATGGCCTCTACGCCTATGACGTGCTCGGTCGTTTGCAGCATCAACAGCTTCATCCCGGCTCGGCGACGGAGATCGGCGCCTTTCTGCGCCTCGGACCGCTCGGCACGGCGCTCGCCCCGGCCGAGAGGCCGCGCGTGCTGCTCATCGACGAGATCGACAAGAGCGACATCGACCTGCCGAACGATCTGCTGCATGTCTTCGAGGAAGGCGCCTTCGAAATCCCCGAGCTGACTCGTCTCGCCGAGGAACAATCGACCGCGGTGCCGATCGAAATTCGCGCGCATGACGATGGTCGTTGGATTCCGATCGAGCGCGGCCGCGTCACCTGCCGCGAATTTCCCTTCGTGGTGCTGACCAGCAATGGCGAGCGCGATTTCCCGCCGGCCTTTCTGCGACGCTGCCTGCGGCTGACCTTGCAGGAACCCTCGCCGGCAAAGCTCGCCGGCATCGTCGAGGCGCATCTCGGCGCCGCCGTCGGAGAGAACGGGCGGCCCGATTGGGAAGTTCTGCTGCAGAATTTCGAGGCGCGCCGCCGCGGCCGGGATCTGGCGACGGATCAATTGCTCAACGCTCTCTATCTGCGCCTCCTCGGGGCGCCGCTCGGCGAGGCGAACACCGAGGCGGGACGCCGCCTCGAGGAGGCGCTGCTGAAGCCGCTGTCGGGAGGATCGGCGAGCTGATCGAAAATCTCATCCGCAGCCTCGAACGAAATGGCCTCGACGTCGAGCCGCTCGAGCTCGCCGAAGCCTTGTGGCTCGCGACGCGCCTCGGCGAGGCGCAGCCGGCGGCGCCCGCTCCGGCGCCGGCGCCGGAGCCGCCCGAAGAGTCGTCGCCCGTCGCCAAGCCGGCCGCCGCGGCGGACGCGCCCGCCGCTTCCGCGCCGCGCCCAGCGGACTCGGCGACCGCCGCCGCTCGCGACGCCGGCGCAGAGGATCGCGCGCACGAGTCGCATTTCGGCGTCTACCGGCCGTCGCGACGCGAGGTCGGCGGACTGCGCGCCATCGGCTTTCGGCCGCCCGGCCTGCCGGCGCTGCCGCAGGCGCTCGAGATCGGCCGCGCGCTGAACCCGCTCCGCCGTCGCATGCCGTCGCTACGCCAGACCATGCTCGACGAGGAGGAGACCGTCCGCCGCATCGTCGAGGAAGGGCTGTGGCTCCCCGCCTTCGTTCCGCTGCGCGCGCGCTGGGGCGAGGTCGCGCTGGTCGTCGATGCGAGCCCGTCGCTGCGGCTCTGGCGGCCGATGCTCGACGAGCTGCGCCGCCTGCTCGAACGCCATGGCGCGTTCCGCGACGTGCGCGGCTGGCGGCTCGAATTCGACGCCGCGGGGGCGCCGCGACTGACCTCCGACTCGCACGCGCTCGCCAAGCAGGCGCCGCGCGGCGTCGGCGAGCTGCAAGACCCGACGGGACGCCGCGTCGTGCTGGTGGCGAGCGATTGCGTCGGTCCCTGGTGGCGCGACGGGCTCATGCATGACGTGCTGCAGGCCTGGGCGAGCCGGGGTCCGGTCGCGCTGGCGCAGCTGTTGCCGCAGCGCATGTGGCCGCGCACGCCGCTCGGCCTCGCCGGACTGCGTCTCGCCGCTGACGCGCCGGGCCTGCCGAACGCGAATTTGCGCGTCACGGCGTCGGCGGATGATCGCGATCGCTCGACGCCGCTGCCGGTGATGACGCTCGATCCCGGCGAGATCGGCCGCTGGGCCGCCGTATTGGCGGGACGCGGCGGCGCGACGGTTCCGGGGGTGCGCCTGTCGCGTTTCTTGCCGCCGCCGCCCGACGAATTCTGGGAGCCGCAGACGGAGCCCTCGACGCCGCCCCCGCCGCCGGACGCGCGCGAGCGGGTGCGGCGCTTCGGCGTTTCGGCCTCGGGCCCGGCGCGCGAGCTCGCGACCTATCTGACCGCCGTGCCGCTGAGCCTGCCGGTAATGCGCCTCGTCCAGCAGCTGATGATGCCGACGTCGCGCCACGCCCATCTCGCGGAAGTCCTGCTCGGCGGCCTCATGCGGCCGCTCTCGAGCGATCCGGACGAAGACCCGGACGATGTCGAATATGAATTCCACGATCCCGCCATCCGCGACCTTCTGCGCGAAGGCCAAACGGCCGCCGAGGCGATGGAGATCACCGGACGCGTCATAGAGGCGCTCTCCGCTTTCGTGGCCGGCGAGCAGGGACAGCCGCGCTCCTTCGCCGCCGCGCTCGTCGACGACACGGGACGAGGTCCGCTGACGCTGCCGCCCGGCGGCCGCCCCTTCGCCCGGCTCGGCGCCAATGCGCTGCGCCGCTATGGCGGCGCCTATGCCGCGCTCGCCGACCGGCTCGCCGGCGGATGGGAGGTCGCGCCGGAGCTGTCGCTGACGGTCGAGAGGCCGCGCGGTCGAATGAGGAGGCCGATCAGGCAGGTCGCATGGTCGCCCGATGGCGAACGTTTCGCGGTCGCGAATGGGGAAGATCACGTCGATCTCTTCACTCTCGCCGGGCAAAACGAACGCGACGTTCGAGGGACGCGCGTGGCGTGGCGTCCCGATGGGGCCGGTTTCACGGCCGGCGGGCCCGGCTCCAGATTCGTCTTCCACCCCCTCGCCGCCCCCCAATCGACCGCCATCTCGATCAGCGGCGGGGATTCCATCACAGCCCTCGGCTGGTCGTCGGACAACCGCTCATTGGCCGTCGGAGGATCATTCGGCTCACTCGACCTCATCGAACGGGAAAATCAAGCAAGCAACAGCATGAAGTTGAAGGGCGCGATCCATCAGTTCGCCTGGTCGGGCGACTGGATCGCCGTCGTCGCCGACGGCGAGGGTGATATCCTCGTGCTGGATCGGCGCGAGCTGCGGATCATTCTCCGCCTTCCCGGCGGTGGCGCGACGCCGCATAGCGTCGCTTGGTCCAACGATGGCGAATTGCTCTTCAGCGGCGACGCCGACGGCCGCATCGCTATCTGGCGCATCGATCGAATGGTTTCGATCGACCACCCCGCTCCGCCAGCGCCGACGACGCCGCTGCGGCTCCTCACCGGCCATGGCGGCGCGGTCACCGCGCTGACGCTCGACGCCTCGCAGCAGCTCCTCGCCTCGCAGAGCGCCGATGGAACGGCTCGCATCTGGCGCATGGATCAATGGCGCTGTCTCGCCGTCATCCCAATCGGCGCGCCCGCAAAGGAGAATGGCGCGAGCGTCGCCTTCCATCCCAGCCTGCCACTCCTCGCGACGCCCGAGGCGAACGGCGACGTGCTCCTCCTGTCTCGTGTGCTCCTCCGCAAACCCACGCTCCGCCGCGCCGCCGACGCGCCGCATATTCTGATGCCCATGTGGGAAATCCCGCCGCTCGTCGTCGGCGGCGTCTGGACGGCCTGCCATAATCTCGTGCGCCGTCTGCGCCGAATGGGCGTTCGCGTCACCGTCGTCGTTCCCTGGGACCGTTCCCGCATCCTGCCCGACCCCTTCGGCGACGGGACGCCGGTGGCGGCGCTCGGCATAATCCCGCCCGGCGAAACGCCGACCACGCAATCGCCCTACTCCCGAACGCCGGCCCCCTGGTCGACGGTGTCGATCGGCCCTGTGTGGTCGAACTATGCGCCGCCATCCTCCTATGACGTCCCCTCGATCTATGGACGATCGCGGCGCGCCTGGTCGAGCTATGGCGGCGCGCCTCCCGCATGGTCCATCTATGGCGGCTATGCCGGCCTCACCTGGTCGAGCTATGGCGGCCGCCCCGCGAATTGGTCGGGCGACGCCGAGCCCTCCTCGGCCTATGGCGGGCCGGGCTCCTCCTATGACGAAACATCCCTCTCCGCCTCCGCGCTGTTCGCGCTGATCGGCGAATTCCAAAAGCGCTTCCAGGAATTCGCGGCCGAGCAGCGCGCCGATCTCGTCCACGCGCATGACTGGGTGACATTCGACGCCGCGCGCAGCGCCGCCACTCGCCTCGGCATTCCCTGGGTCGCGCATTTTCATTCGCTGGAGATCGACCGTCGGCCCGACGGCGGCGATCCGCTGATCGAGCGCATCGAACAAGGCGCGGTGAACACTGCGACACGCATCGTGACGCCGAGCCGCGTCACGCGCAGCCGGCTCAGCGGCCGCTACAACGCCGTCGACGCGCGCATAACGGTCATTCCCAATGCGGCCTCCGACCAGCCGGCGCCGCCGACGGAATATGGCGATCCGACGAGCGGGCGCGTCGTCTTCATCGGCCGCCTCGCCCGCCAAAAGGGCGTCGATCGCTTCTGCGACGTCGCCGACATCGTGCGCCGCGTCCGCAGCAAGGCCAG
This sequence comes from Methylosinus sp. H3A, assembly GCF_015709455.1. Taxonomy (NCBI): domain Bacteria; kingdom Pseudomonadati; phylum Pseudomonadota; class Alphaproteobacteria; order Hyphomicrobiales; family Methylocystaceae; genus Methylosinus; species Methylosinus sp. H3A. Next base: position 3,082,174 of record NZ_JADNQW010000005.1, on the reverse strand, counting down.
CTTCGAGGTCTTCGGCGACGGCGAGACGCGAGCGAGCCTGCGTGATCGCCCCGTGATCTGGCGCGGCCCCTTGGGCTGGAACGAACGTGGCCGCGCCTTCGCAGGCGCCAGCGTCGTCATCGTGCCGTCGCGCGCGGAACCTTTCGGCATGGTCATTCTCGAAGCGATCGAGCGCCGTATTCCGGTCATCTATCCCATCGACTCCGGCGCCGCCGAGGCGCTGGGCTCCGGCCTCTTCGTCGACGCGAACGACGTCGGGCACATGGCCGAGGAAGTGATCCATTTGCTCGACGACGCCGACTTCTGGCGAGGCGCCGTCGAAGCCCAGACGCGCGCGCTCCACGACTATGAGACGCGCGGCGACGAGAATCGTCTCATCGAGCTGTGGCGGGAGACGATCGCCGCGTCGGATAGGGAGGACGCGTCGCCGTCCATTCCCGCCTGAGCCTCAACGCACGCCAGGGCAAACACAGCGCAGTCTGCGGCGACGAGCAGACGAATTTTCGCCGAATTGTCGGTCTAGGCAGTCGGCGGCGGCGATCAGGCGCGCAGCGGGCGTCTTCGAAGGACGAGCAAGCCCTCGCCCATTCGCCCTGCGGTCCGGGGCGCCGTCCTTGACAGGGCCGGCGAGGCCGGCGCATCTGTCGCCCGCCTCCGGCGCGCCCGGATCGATCCACCCGAGACACGGGACTCCATGCTCGCGACGCGCGCCCCCGCCAAGATCAATTTGACCCTTCACATTCTCGGCCGCCGGGCCGACGGCTATCACGAGCTCGAGAGCCTCGTCGCCTTCTCCGGAGCCGGCGACGCCCTGCATCTCGCGCCGGGAGAGACGCTTTCGCTCGCCGTCGACGGCCCCACCGCCGCCGCCGCTGGCGCGGAGGCCGACAATCTCGTGCTGCGCGCCGCCCATCGTCTCGCCGAGCGCGTCCCCGGTCTGCGCCTCGGAGCGTTCCATCTCACCAAATATCTGCCGGTCGCGGCCGGCGTAGGCGGCGGCTCCTCGGACGCCGCCGCGGCGCTGCGCCTGCTGGCCGAGGCCAATGGAATCTCCATCGACGATCCCCGTCTGCTCGAGGCCGCCCGCGCCACCGGCTCCGACGTGCCCGTCTGCCTCTCGCCCCGCGCGCGCTACATGCTCGGCCGGGGCGAGACGATCGGCGAGCCGCTCGGCCTGCCGCCGCTCCCCGCCGTGCTGATCAACCCCGGCGCGCCGGTGGAGACGCGCGGCGTCTTCGCCCGCCTCGACCTCGCTGCGGGCGAGACGACGGGCGCCGCGCCTCACCCCGACATTTCCGCAGCGCTCGGCACGGAAGGGATAGCGGCTGCGCTGCGCAGAGGCCGCAACGATATGGAAGACGCCGCCTGCGTTGAGGCGCCGGTCATCGTCGACGCGCTCGCGGTGCTGTCGGCCGCCAAAGGCTGCCGGCTCGCCCGAATGTCCGGCTCCGGCGCGACCTGCTTCGCTCTGTTCTCGACCCGCCAGGCGGCCGCCCGCGCCGCCGCCGTCATCCGCCGCCAGCATAAGGGCTGGTGGGTGAAGACCGCGGTGCTGCGATGAGCCGCCCGCCCGCCGGCAAGGACCGCGACCACCAGAGCCGCGATGGGAAAGACCGCGGCCGCCGCCCTCCCCCGCGCCAGACTGCGAGCGAGGAGGCGCCCTTCCGCCGTCCCGCCGGCGATATCGTCGTGCTCTATGGCGCCCATGCGGTGCGCGAGGCGCTCGTCGCCGGAAGGCGCAAATTGCTGACGCTCTATGCGACGGAAGGCGCCGCCGAGCGCATCGCGCCGCTCGCCGCCGCCGCCGGCCTCACGCCGAAGATCGTCGATGCGCGGGCGCTGTCGCAGCGACTCGGCGAGGAGAGCGTGCATCAGGGATTGATGCTCGAGGCGCGCCCCCTGCCCGAGGCGGATATCGCCGACATAGAGCCGAAAAGCGGCCTGGTTCTGGTCCTCGATCAAGTGACCGATCCGCATAATGTCGGCGCCATACTGCGCACGGCGGCGGCCTTCGCTGTCGACGCGCTGGTCGTGACCGAGCGCCACAGTCCGGATTTCACCGGCGTCCTCGCCAAAGCGGCCTCGGGCGCGCTCGAGCATGTGACGATCGTCTCCGTCGTCAATCTCGCCCGCGCGCTCGAGCAATTGGCCGCGCGCGATTTTCTGATCGTCGGACTCGATTCGGAGGGGCCGCAGCCGCTGGAGGCGAACCCTCTGCGCAGGCCGCTGGCGCTGGTGCTCGGCGCCGAAGGCAAAGGCCTGCGGCGCCTCACGCGCGAGCGCTGCGATCTCTTGGCGCGGCTCGACATGCCGGGGCCGATCAAGAGCCTCAATGTCTCCAACGCCTGCGCCGCCGCGCTGATGGCGCTGCGCCTGCGGCTCGGGTGAGCCTTTAGAACGCCTCCGCTTGCCGATTCGAGATGCGGTTCGATGTAGGGCTTCTCGAGGGGGCGGATCGATTTCCGGCGAGAGGAGACACGCCATGCGCAAGTCCGCGCTCTATTGGACGAGCCTCGTTCTGATTCTCGGCGGCGCGGCGGCGATCGCCGAGCAGCCGACTCAGAGCGGACGCACATCCGGCCCCGCCGTCGGACAGAATGTGACGCCGAGCACGGTGACGCAAAAATCCTTCGAAGGCCGCTCCGGCTTCATCGACCAGAACGAGGCCTTGGCCCTGGACGCGAGCGCGCTCGCCGCCGGCGCGCCGGGCGTGGAGGGCAAGTCGGGCGCACAGAGCGGCCCCGCCCCGCGCGGCCGTGGGACGACGTCGAAATTCGTCTATTAGATCGCGCCCGCTTCGTCGCGCAGCCAGAGGACGAAGCGCTTGGCGATCGGATAACTCTCCGATTGCGGATCGATATAGGCGATATGGCGCGGCCCTGCCGCGACGATCTGCGGGAAAGGCGCCGCGAGCAGCCCCTCGGCGGCGACTTTGCCGCCGGTCAATTCGATCGGCCCGACAGTGATCCCCTGGCCATTGAGAACCGCCATGATCGCCGTATGAAAATGCCCGAAGCGGCGCTCGCGCCACTTCTGCAGCGGCGGCAGGCCGGCGATCTCGAGCCATCGCTCGATCTCGCCTGGCCGCGTGTCGCTGACGGCGAATGTCTCGCCCATCAAGGCCGCGGCGCCGCGCGCGGCGAGCGACACGGCACGATCGCGCGTCGTCAATAGAGTGAGGCTCTCCTGTAGAACAGGAGAGCCTTCCCAATTGCCGATCTGCTCTGCGCCGCGCATGATCGCGACATCGAAGAAGGACGAAGCGGGATCTTCTCCGGTCTGCCGCGTCTGCACATGCACGTCCACGTCCGGATTTTGCGCGTAGAATTGTTCGAGCCTCGGCACCAGCCAATACATTGCGAAAGACGCATGAGCGAAAACCTTGAGACGCCGCCGCGCGGTCTTGACGCGCCCCAGAGCCGCGTCCATCCGCTCGAAGCAATCGGTGACGACGGCGACGAATTGGCGCGTTTCATCGAGTGGCCGCAGGCGTCCACGATCGCGCTCGAACAAGGCGCGCCCGAGCCAGTCCTCGAGCAAAGCGATCTGCCGGCTCACGGCGCCATGCGTCACGCCGAGTTCCTTGGCCGCATTGGAGACGCCGTCGAGGCGCACGACGGCTTCGAGCGTCTGCAACATTTTCAGCGGAAGCGGCTTGCGCGCCATTTTTGTCACTCACTCTCTTTCGCGCGATGAACACCCCGCAGATGTGACGCTTTTGTGAAGCATATCGAAGCCAGTCACAGGAGCTGTGAGATTTATTCGTTTCGAAATAGCAGCCGCGCCTGCTAGATGAACCAGCGCCGAACCGAAGTCGCGAACGCAGCGACGAGACAGAGCGGGGCGCGAATATGACATCGGAAATCACCGTGAACGGAAGGCGCTATGCGGCGCCCTCCGAGCCGACCGTCGTCGTCTGCATCGACGGATGCGAGCAGGAATATATCAATCAAGCGATCCGCGCCGAAGTCGCGCCCTTCTTCGAGAGTCTCGCGACGCGTGGAACGGTGCTGACGGCCGATTGCGTGATGCCCTCCTTCACCAATCCCAATAATCTCTCCATCGTGACCGGCGCGCCGCCGAGCGTGCATGGCATAAGCGGAAATTATTTCTTCGACCCCGAACAAGGCGTCGAAGTGCTGATGAATGACGCGAAATATCTTCGCGCGCCGACGATCCTCGCCGAATTTTCCAAGGCCGGACGCAAGGTCGCCATGGTCACCGCGAAGGACAAGCTGAGCGCGCTGCTCGGCTGCGGCCTGGAAGGCGTTCGCTTCTCCGCCGAGAAGGCGAATGAGGCGACGCTCGCAGACAATGGCGTCGACGATGCGCTCGCCAAAATCGGCCTGCCGCCGCCCACCGTCTATAGCGCGCAATTGTCGGAATTCGTTCTCGCCGCCGGCGTCTGGCTGATGAAGACGATGCGGCCGGATATCGTCTATCTCTCGACGACGGATTATGTGCAGCACAAGCACGCGCCCGGAACGCCCGCGGCAAACAGCTTCTATGCGATGCTCGACAAATATCTCTCGAGCCTCGACAAGATGGGCGCGGTCATCGGCGTCACCGCCGATCACGGCATGAACGCCAAGACGGATTCCGTCGGGCGCCCCAATATTCTCTTCCTGCAAGACATATTGGATGCGCGCTTCGGCGCGGGCGCATGCCGCGTCATTCTGCCGATCACCGATCCTTATGTCGTGCATCACGGCGCGCTCGGCTCTTATGCGACCGTCTCCGCGCCGGCGCCGATGCTCGCCGAAGTGACGCAATGTCTCGGCGCGCTCGAAGGCGTCGATCATGTGCTCGACAATGCGACCGCCTGCGCGCGCTTCGAATTGCCCAATGACCGCGTCGGCGATCTCGTCGTGCTGGCGAAGCGCCTCTTCACGCTCGGAACCGCGGCGGAGAAGCATGATCTCGCGGGACTGACGGCGCCGCTACGCTCGCACGGCGGCCTCACCGAGCAGCAAGTCCCGCTGCTCCTCAATCGTCCCATCAGACGCGAGACCAACTCGCGTCTGCGCAATTTCGACGTCTTCGCCCTCGCCCTCAACCGCACGATCTGACGCAGACGAAGCTCAGAACATTTTCTCTCGCAATAGGACGCACGAACATGCGTAGCGCCGGCGCCGCTTTCATGATCTCGATCGCCGCCATCTCCAGTCTCGACGCCGCGCGCGCCGAGACCGCCCTTTTGGGAACCGGCTCGGCCTTCGCCGCGCCCATCTACACGCGCTGGGCGCAGGAGGCGAAGCCGAGCCTCGGATTCGAGGTCAATTATCAGGCGACCGGCTCCGGCGTCGGACAAAAACAGGCCGCTGTCGGCACCGTCGATTTCGGCGCCTCCGACGTTCCGATGGACGCCAAGCGGATCGAGGAAGCCAATCTCTTGCAGTTTCCTTCTGTGGTCGGCGGCCTCGATGTGATCGTCAACATACCCGGCGTCGGCGCCAATGCGCTGCGTCTCGACGGGCCGGTCATCGCCGATATCTATCTCGGCGCGATCACGCGGTGGAACGATCCGCGCATCGTCGCGCTCAATCACGGCCTCTCGCTTCCAGATCTTCTGATCGTCCCGATCCACCATTCCAACGCCTCGGGAACGACTTTCGCGTTGTCGCGCTATCTCTCCAAGGTGAGCGAAGCGTGGAAAACGCGCATGGGCGTCGGGATGACGCTGGAGTGGGCCGGCGGCGTCGGCGTCCATGGCAGCGCCGGCACGTCGGGCGAGGTTCCCAGAACCAAAGGGAGCATAGGCTACGCCGAAAACTCCTATGTCACGACCAATCATCTTTCTCCCGCCAAGCTCCTCAACCGCGCCGGAAAATTCGTCGCGCCGAGCGAAGAGACGTTCGCAGCGGCGGCGATGAATGCGGATTGGGCCGCGGCCGATAATTTCTCCGTCGATCTGACGAATATGCCGGGAGACAAGAGCTGGCCGCTGGTCACGGCGACCTTCGTTCTCGTGCCGAAATCGCAGGCCAAGGCGGAAAATGCGGCGGCCGTGCTGAAATTCTTCGACTGGGCTTTCGCGCATGGCGACAAGGCGGCGAAAACGCTGCAATATATTCCCTTGCCGCATGCGGTGAAGGATCAGATCCGGGCCGCCTGGGGCCAGAAAATGGCGTTCCGCGCCAAGGACTGACGCCTGATCGGCCTTTATGGCCGCCGCGCCGAAAGGACCAGCCGAAAGCCCCTGAGCCGCTGCCGCATCCAGCCGCGCACGGCGTCGGTGCGGCGCTCGAACAGGAACCAGACGGCGGTCGCATAGGCGAGCGCGACGGCCATGAGCAGGGCCATTCGCGCGAGCACGGCGAATCCCGGCTCGCTCTGCTCGGGCGCCAGCAGCCAGAACCACAGCATCAGCAGCAGCGGGAAATGCACGGCGTAGAGCGTGTAGGAAATATCCGAAAGCCCCTGCGCCGCGCCGGCGTAGAGCCCGCCGATAGGCCGGACGGCGGCGAGATCGCGCAGCCAGAAGGCGATGGCGCAGCCCAGAATAATGTCGCCGACGATCGTGCGCCACGCATGCGCGGCGCCGACGGCCGCCACCGTCGCGGCCGCGCCGAGAAGCGCGCGCGCCAGCGAGGGACGCGCCGGATGATCCGCGGCGAGCGCGCCGGCGATCCAGGGGAGGCCGAGAAGGGTCATTTCGACCGGCATCGATCCGAGCGCCAGCAGGCCGGCGGCGGCGCAGAGCGCCCGCACGAGCGGGGCGCGGTGAAAAAAGGCGAAGGCCAGCAGCGGGAAGGCCAAATAATACCAAGCCTCGTTGGCGAGACTCCACAGCGGCCGATTGGAACCGAAGACGGGCGTGTCGATCGTCTGCAGGAACATCAGATTGCCGAGGAAGGTCGCGAGCGAATGATTCGCCGGCTCGGTCGGCGTCGGCCCGCTCGGAATTGTCGCCGCCAGGGCTCCCTGATAGGCGCCTGCGGGCCCGAGTGCGGAACCGGCGAAGTCCAGCAGGGCGGTGAGCGCCAACGCCGGGAGGAGCACGGTCCACAGCCGCGACAGCCGCGCGACGCCATAATCCGCCCATGAGAAGCGTCCCGCCCGCATCGCCGCCAGCGTCGAGCCGCCGACGAGAAAGCCGCTGAGCGCGAAAAAGGCGATCACGCATTCATGGCCGAGGCCGCCGAGCGTGAAGAGAATCAGGTCGACGACGCTGTGCCTGTGGGCTTCCGCATAGGGGACGACCAGCAGCGACCGCAAATGGCTGACGACGACGCCCAGCGCACAGAGGCCGCGCAGCATGTCGAGATGCTGGAGACGATGCTTTCGCGACTGTTCCATGACTTTCGTGATCTTGAGGGGGGAAGCGGTCGCGCGCTTGAACATCAGAGAATTACGCCGTTATCGCGGCTCCCAGGCGCTCATCGCGGGGCGGCCGAAGCTCGGGCGTTTCTCGAGGAGAGCTTTGGTGGAGCCAGACGGAATCGAACCGACGACCTCTTCAATGCCATTGAAGCGCTCTCCCAACTGAGCTATGGCCCCACTTTTTTTGTCGCCCTCTCTGGGGTGAGGGCGGGGCGAAGCGCGGCGTCGCCGCTGCAGCGCGAGGGCTGTATAGTTCAGCCCGGCGCGCGCCGCAAGCCCGCTTTCGGCCTTTCCGATCAGAGAATGAAACGGCTCAAATCGCGGTTCTTGGCGAGATCGCCGATGTGCTCCTCCACATAATCGCCGTCGATCGTCACCGTCTCGCCGGCGCGGTCGGAGGCCGAAAAGCTCACCTCGTCCAGCACGCGCTCCATCACCGTCTGCAGGCGGCGCGCGCCTATGTTTTCGACCGAGGAGTTCACCTGAACCGCGACTTTAGCGATGGCGTCCACGGCCGATGGCGCGATCTCCAGCGCGACGCCCTCTGTCGCCAGCAGCGCCACATATTGCTTGGTGAGGCAGGCCTCGGTCTCGGTGAGGATGCGGCGGAAATCCTCCTCGTCCAGCGAGGCGAGCTCGACGCGGATCGGCAGACGCCCCTGCAGCTCCGGCAGCAGATCCGAGGGCTTGGCCACATGAAAGGCGCCGGAGGCGATGAACAGCACATGGTCGGTCTTCACCGGCCCGTGCTTGGTCGCGACCGTGGTGCCCTCGATCAGCGGCAGCAGATCGCGTTGCACGCCCTCGCGCGAGACATCCGCGCCGCCCCTGCCCTCGCGGGCGCAGATCTTGTCCATCTCGTCGATGAAGACGATGCCGTTATTCTCGACCTCGGAGATCGCCTCGCGAATGCTCTCCTCCTGGTCGATGAGCTTGTCGCTCTCCTCGGCGAGCAGCGGCCCATGCGCGTCCTTCACTTGCATTTTTCGGCGCTTGGGCCGGCCTTGGAAGGCCTTGCCGAATATGTCGCCGATCGAGAAGGCGGAGACGCTCGCGCCGGGCATGTTCGGCAGCTCGAACATCGGGACCGAGGGGCCCGATTGCGCCAGCTCGATCTCGATCTCCTTGTCGTCGACCTCCCCGGCGCGCAGCTTCTTGCGGAAGGAATCGCGCGTCGCCGGCGAGGCCGCCGGGCCGACCAGCGCGTCGAGCACGCGCTCCTCCGCCGCGAGCTGCGCCTTGGCCTCCACATCTTTGCGCCGGCGCTCCTTCACCAGCAGAATCGCCACCTCGACGAGGTCGCGCACGATCTGCTCGACATCGCGGCCGACATAGCCGACCTCGGTGAATTTCGTCGCCTCGACCTTGAGGAAAGGTGCATTGGCGAGCTTGGCGAGGCGACGCGCGATCTCGGTCTTGCCGCAGCCCGTCGGGCCGATCATCAAAATATTCTTGGGCAGCACTTCCTCGCGCATAAAACCTTCGAGGCGCAGCCTGCGCCAGCGGTTGCGCAAGGCGATGGCGACGGCGCGCTTGGCGTCGTTCTGCCCGACGATGAAACGGTCGAGCTCGGAGACGATCTCGCGCGGGGAAAAATCGGCCATATGCAGTTCCTCGGGATTCTCTCGGCGCTATCAGATCGACTCGATCACGATGTTGCGATTGGTGTAGACGCAGATTTCGGCGGCGATCTCCATGGCGCGCCGGGCGATGGCCTCCGCCTCCAGCGGCTGATCGATCAGCGCGCGCGCCGCCGCCAGCGCGAAATTGCCGCCGGAGCCGATCGCCGCCACGGAGCCATGCTCAAAGGCCTCCGGCTCCAGCACGTCGCCGGCGCCGGTGAGCGTCAGCCCCACCTCGCGATCGGCGACGAGCATCATCGCCTCGAGCCGGCGCAGATAGCGATCCATGCGCCAATCCTTGGCGAGCTCCACGCAGGCGCGCGTCAATTGCCCCGGATATTGCTCGAGCTTCCCCTCGAGCCGCTCGAACAAAGTGAAGGCGTCCGCCGTCGCGCCGGCGAAACCCGCGATGACGTCGCCCTTGCCGAGCCGGCGCACCTTCTTGGCGCTCGCCTTGACGATCGTCTGCCCGAGGCTCACCTGTCCGTCGCCGGCGATGACCGTCTTGCCGTTCTTCTTCACCAGGACGATGGTCGTCGCGTGCCAGCTCGCCGGTTTCGTATTTTGTTCTTGTGTCATCCGAGCCTCGGCTGGAAAAAGAGTCTTGCGGATGTAGGGGCTCGCGCGCGCCGCGGCAAGGGGCGCGCGCCGCTGGCAGGGGAACCCGGAATGACTGGCGCGAACACGCGTGAGGCGATCGTCGAAGCTGCGCGGAGCATGAACGCGCTTGGACTCAATCAAGGCACGGCGGGCAATATTTCCGTGCGCGACGGCGAAGCGATGCTGATCACGCCGAGCGGAATCTCCTACGCCTCGATGACCCCGCAGATGATCGCGCGCATGCCGCTCGAGGGCGACAGCGCGGCGGAAGGGCCGCTCGCGCCTTCCAGCGAATGGCGCATGCATCGCGACATTTTGCGCGCGCGAGCGGATGTGCAGGCTGTCGTCCACACGCATTCGACCTATGCGACGACGCTCGCCGCGCTGCGCCGCGAAATTCCCTCCGTGCATTACATGATCGGCATTTTCCGCACGTCGCGCATTCGTTGCACGGGCTATGCGCCTTTCGGCACGCAGGCGCTCTCCGATCTCGCGGTGGAGGGATTGGGCCACGCGCATGGCGTGCTGCTCGGCAATCACGGCATGATCGCGCTCGGCGAAAGCCTCGACCGCGCCATGTGGCGCGCTGTGGAGCTCGAGGCGCTGGCGCGGCTCTATTATCTCGCGAGCATAGCCGGCGAGCCCGTGCTGATCTCCGAGGCGGAGATAGAGAGCGAGATCGCGCGTTTCGAAACTTACGGATTGAAATCGCCGAAGTGAAATCGCGCGGCGCCGCTGCCCTACGCCGCCTCGGGCGCTGCGCCGACCAGCCTTCGCGCCTCGACCGGGCTGATCGGGCGGCCGAAGGCATAGCCCTGCGCATAGGCGCAGCCGAGCTGATAGAGCTCGATCGCATCCGATTCCGTCTCCGCGCCCTCCGCCACGACATCCATGCCGAGATCATGGGCGAGCGAGATCAGCGAGCGCAGAATCACCGCGCGCGAGCCCTTGCCTGTCTGTCGCACGAAGGAGCGGCCGATCTTGATCGTGTCGAAAGGAAAACTCTGCAGATAGGCGAGCGAGGAATAGCCGGAGCCGAAGTCGCTCATCGCGAGCCCGGCGCCGAGCTCCTTCACACGCGCCAGCATCTGCACGGCATATTCCGGATTCTCCATCACCAGCCCCTCGTTCAGCTCGAGCTTGAGGCTGCCTTTGACGATGTCGTTGCGCATCAGCACGCTTTTGACGTCGCGCAGGAGATCGTGACGCAGCAATTGCCGCGAACCGATATTGACGCAGGCGAAGATCGGCGGATCGACGGCGAGCGCGCGTTGCCAGGCGGCGAGCTCGCGCGCCGTGCGCTCCAACGCCAGCAGGCCGAAATCGACGACGAGGCCGGTCTGCTCGGCGACCTGGCCGAATTCGCTCGGATCGAGCTGGCCGAGGCGCGGATGCTCCCAGCGCAGCAGCGCCTCGAAGCCGGCGATGGTGCGATCCTCCAGCCGCACCACGGGCTGGAAGAACACTTTGATTTCCCCGCGCTCGAGCGCCCGGCGCAGATCGGCCTCCAGCGTCAGCCGGTCGGAGCGCTGCGCGCGCATCGCCGGACGGAACACCTCTATGCGATTGCCGCCGAGCTTTTTGGCGTGGCGCAACGCGATCTCGGCGTCCTCGAGCATGTCGTGGCGATCGGGATGCAGCTCCTTGTCGAACAGCGCCACGCCGATCGACACCGACAGGGAAATCTCGCGATCGGTGAAGCGCACCGGCGTCGCCAGCGTGCGGCGCACCGAATCGGCGAGCGCGATCACATGGTCGACGTCCGTCTCGGAGACGAGGATGATCGCGAAACGATCGCCGTCGAGCCGGGCCAGAGTGTCCTGCGGCTGCAACAGCCGCGTCAGCCGATGGGCGATGGTGAGCAGGATCGAATCGCCGGTGGCGACGCCGACCTGCTCGTTGATCTGGCGGAAACGGTCGATATCGACGGCGAGCACGGTCGGCCGCAGCCCGGCCTCGAGTCCGGCGAAGACCAGCGCCGCCTCCAGTCGATCGAAAAATAATTCGCGATTCGGAAGGCCGGTCAGATTGTCGTGGACGGCGTCATGGAGCAGCCGCTCGCGGGCGTTGCGCTCGTCGGTCACGTCGGTGAGCGTGCCGACGACGCGAATCACCTCGCCATCCTGCCCGATGACCGGCCGCGCCCTCAGCCGATAGCAGAAATAATGGCCGTCCGCGGCGCGCAGCCGGAACTCCTGATTGATGCGCCCGCGCCGCTGCTCGAGCAGAGCATCGAGGCAGGCGCGATAGCGATCGTGCTCGAATGGATGCAGAAGCGCGAGCCAGGAGGAGGCCGCGCCCTCTAGCCCGCCGCGATCGAGGCCCAATTGCTCCTCCACCTCCGGGCTCACATAGATGTAGTCGGCCGGGACGTCCCAATCGAAGACGATCTCATTGGCGCCGGTCAGCGCCAGCGCCTTGCGCTCTATGTCGGAGATCGCGCCATGAGCGAGGCCGCCGCTCGCGAAGGCATTCTGCATAACGGTGAAGCCGATCAGCATCACAATGAGCACCAGTCCGCCGACCAGCGCCGGAGAGACCAGATCATTGGTCAGCCAGCCAGCCACGGTGAAGCCCGCGGCGCAAACCCACAGCAGCAGCAAAAACCACGTCGGAATCAGCATGATGGCTCGATCGAAGCCATGCGTCGCCAAATAGAGCACCAGCACGAAGCCGACCGCCGAGACAGTGGCCAGCGAAATGCGGGCGACGCCCGCCGCCACCGGCGCGTCGAAAATGGCGAGGCCGACGAGATCGGCGAGAATCAGCAGCCACAGCGCCGCGACATGCCAGGCGCGCACATGCCAACGGTTGAGGTTGAGATAGGCGAAGAGAAAGACGACCAAGGTCGCCGACAGCACCGTTTCCGCGCCGGCGCGCCAAATGCGATCGGCGTTGGGATCGACGCCGAAAATCTTGGCCCAAAAGCCGAAATCTATGCAGACATAGGCCAGAACCGACCAGGCGAGCGCCGCCGCCGCCGGAAAGATCACCGCGCCTTTGACGACGAAGACGATGGTCAAAAACAGCGCCAGCAGGCCGGCGATGCCGATGACGATTCCCTTGTAGAGCGTGAGGCTGGTGACCTTGTCCTTGTAGGAGTCCGGCTCCCACAGATAGAGCTGCGGCAGATTGGGCGTGCGCAGCTCGGCCACATAAGTGATCGTCGTGCCGGGATCGAGGGTGAGGCGAAAAACGTCGGCGTCCCCGCTATCCTCATGTTCCGGCGGAAAACCCTGGCTCGCCGTGATCGCCGAAATGCGCGTCGCGCCGAGATCCGGCCAGATCACTCCCGACCCCTGGAGGCGGAAATGCGGGGCGACGATTAGCCGCTCCAATTGCTCATCCGTGTCGTTGGTGAGCGCGAAGACGATCCAGCTCGGGCGAGTCCCCGCCTCTTTCGCGCCCACTTCGATGCGTCGAATAATGCCGTCGGAGCCCGGAGCGGTCGACACCTGCAGGCGATCGCCCTCGGAGGAATATTTCTCGACTGCGTGCGTGAGGTCGATCGCCGCCGCGTCCTGCGGCACGCGCACGGAATCGATGGCGAGAGCCCGCGACCCGCAGAGGACGAGAAACAGGAGAGCGATCAGATATCTGGATAGCGGCACGAATCTCGTCTCTGGCGCGCAGGCCCGAAAAGTCCGATTGTCGCGGGGTGGACCGATCGGCTTTCGGATTTCTTCTTGTCGGAACTTTGACTGGTACCGGCTAAGTCGTCGGTCCGCAAGCCGGTATGGTCTTTGCGTATCGGCGCGCAACCGAGCGGCCGCGCTTGCGGAGGCTGGACGGCGCCAATATACGCTCAATGGGGGACAGGGCGGAATTTTAGAAGTTCTCTAGATTTGGGAGATGCGGTCACGCAGAGCCCTCGTCTGGCGGCTGCAGCCTGTCGAAACTAAGGAAACTGGATGCGTAGCGCTCTCGGCGGACCCCGCTTGCTGCTCCGCCGGCTTCGCGAGGTCATGGCGGAGCCGGTGAGCGCGCAGGCGCGGCTCGACAAGATCGTCGTGCTCATCGCGTCCAATATGGTGGCGGAAGTCTGTTCCGTCTATGTTCTGCGCGCCGACCAGAGGCTCGAGCTCTACGCCACCGAGGGCCTCAATCGCGAGGCCGTGCATCTCACCACCATGCACGCGGGCGAAGGCCTCGTCGGCCTCATCGCCAAAAGCGCCGAGCCTTTGAACCTCTCCGAGGCGCAGGAGCACCCGTCCTTCTCCTACAAGCCGGAGACGGGCGAGGAGATCTATCACTCCTTCCTCGGCGTGCCGATATTGCGCGGCGGCAACACGCTCGGCGTGCTCGTCGTGCAGAATCGCGTGCGGCGCATCTATTCCGAGGAGGAGATAGAGGCGCTGCAGACGACGGCGATGCTCGTCGCCGAAATGATCGCCTCGGGCGAATTGCGCTCCATCGCCAAGACTCCCGAGAGCCTCGCGCTCGACCGTCCGGTGGTGATCAAGGGCGCGCCCATGTGCGAGGGCGTCGGGCTCGGCTACGCCGTGCTGCACGAGCCGCGCGTCGTCGTGAAGCAGCTCATCGCCGAGGATATCGCCTCCGAGGTCCAGCGCCTCGACGCGGCGATAGAGGCGATGCGCCTCTCCATCGACGAATTGGTCGCCCATGGCGACCGCATGGGCGCCGGGGAGCATCGCGAGGTGCTCGAGGCCGTCCGCATCTTCGCCAATGATCGCGGCTGGGTGCGGCGGCTGCACGAGGCCGTGCTCAGCGGCCTCACCGCGGAAGCGGCGGTGGAGCGCGTGCAGAACGACGCTCGCGCCAAGCTGCAGCGCCAGACCGACCCCTATCTGCGCGACCGGCTGCACGATCTCGACGATCTCGCCAATCGCCTGCTGCATCAGCTCACCGGGCAGAGCTATGTTGCCGATCGCGAATCGATCCCCGAGAACGCGATTCTCATCGCCCGCAACATGGGCCCCGCGGCGCTGCTCGACTATGACCGCTCGCGCCTGCGCGGCCTGGTGCTGGAGGAAGGCGGGCCGGCGAGCCATGTCGGCATTGTCGCCCGCGCGCTCGGGATCGCCACCGTCGGCCTCGCCGCCAATGTGACCGATCTCGTCGAAGCCGGCGACGCCATCATCGTCGACGGCGTGACCGGCGACGTCCAGATCCGCCCGCCGCCGGATGTGCAGACCGCCTATGGCGAGAAGGCGCGACTGCGCGCCCGCCGCATGGAGCAATACGCCAAGCTGCGCGACGTGCCCGCCGTCACCAAGGACGGCGTCGACATCGCGCTGCATATGAACGCCGGCCTCATCGTCGACGTGCCGCATCTGCACGAGACCGGCGCGCGCTCGATCGGCCTGTTCCGCACCGAGCTGCAATTCATGCTGGCGCCACGCTTTCCGCGCATGAACGAGCAGTTCCTGCTCTACAAGGCGGTGTTCGACGCGGTGCAGGACCGCCCCGTCACCTTCCGCACGCTCGACATCGGCAGCGACAAGATCCTGCCCTATATGGCGACGATCGACGAGGAGAATCCGGCGCTCGGCTGGCGCGCGATCCGCATCGGCCTCGATCGGCCGGGCCTGTTGCGCATGCAGATCAGAGCCATGCTGAAAGCGGCCGGCGGACGCGACGTGCGCATCATGTTCCCGATGATCGCCAATGTCGCGGAATTCGAGGCGGCGAAGGCGATCGCGCATCGCGAGCTCGCCCATCTCCAGCGCCACGGCCATGCGCCGCCGACCGATGTGCGGCTCGGCGCCATGGTGGAGGTTCCCTCGCTCTTGTGGGAGCTCGACACCATCGCCGCGCGCGCCGATTTCCTCTCGGTCGGCTCCAACGATCTGATGCAGTACATGTATGCGGCGGATCGCGACAATACGCGCGTCGCCAAGCGTTACGACACACTCTCGCCGCCGATCTTGCGCGCGCTGGAGCGCATCGCCGCGGCAGGCAAGCGCGCCGGCAAAACGGTCACGCTCTGCGGCGAGATGGGCGGCCGCCCGCTGGAGGCCTTGGCTCTGCTGGCGCTCGGCTATCGTTCGCTGTCCATGTCTCCGTCCTCGATCGGCCCGGTGAAGGCGATGATTCTCGCCGTCAATCTCGAGGAGGTCGAGGTGTTCGTCGCCTCGCTGCTCGCCAGGGAAGACGGCGCGCCGAGCCTGCGCGAGAATTTGCGCGAATTCGCCGCCGCGCGCGATATTCCGGTTTGAGCATGCGCCGATTCGAGAAATCTCGCCGGGAAAGGCGTTTCCACCTCCCCCTCGAGGGGGGAGGTCGAGCGCCGAAGGCGATCGGGAGGGGGTGTTTCCACCGAGTCTTCCTCGTGGAACCCTACCCCAGACCGCTTCGCGGTCCGACCCTCCCCCTAAAGGGGAGGGTGAGCGCGTCGATTTCGGCAATCGCCACGAAAGACGGGGGCCGCTAGCGACGCTCGCGCCTCGCTCCACGCCGTCCCCTCATCTCTCGCTCGGCAAGCCCCATGTTCGCCCAAGACAAGCTCGAACTCATTTTGCGCCGTCACGAGGAGATCGCCGACAGGCTCAGCTCCGGGCCGGACGCGGCGAGCTTCGTCGCGCTTTCTCGTGAGCTCGCCTCGCTCGATGATGTCGTCGCCAAGATCAAAATCTATCGCGCGACTCTCGCCGAGATCGCCGGCGCCGGCGAGATGCTCGCCGATCCGGCGATCGACCCGGCCATGCGCGAATTCGTCGAAGGCGAGCTCGATGTCGCGCAGGAAGCGCTGACCAGCGCCGAGCATGAATTGAAGCTCGCGCTGCTGCCGAAAGACTCGGCCGATGAGAAAGGCGTCATTCTCGAGGTGCGCGCCGGAACCGGCGGCGACGAGGCCGCCCTCTTCGCCGGCGATCTCTTCCGCGCCTATCAACGTTACGCCGGCTCCAAAGGCTGGAGCGTCGAGATTCTCTCGGCGAGCGAAGGCGCGCTCGGCGGCTATAAGGAGATCGTCGCCGAGATCGCCGGCCGCGGCGTCTATGCGAAATTGAAATTCGAATCGGGCGTGCATCGCGTGCAGCGCGTGCCGGCGACGGAGACGCAGGGGCGCATCCACACATCCGCGGCGACCGTCGCCATGCTGCCGCAGGCCGAGGAAGTCGACGTCGCCATAGACGACAAAGATTTGAACATAGAGACGATGCGCTCCGGCGGCGCCGGCGGCCAGCATGTCAACAAGACCGAATCGGCGATCCGCATCACGCATATTCCATCCGGCATCGTCGTGATGATGCAGGAGGAGCGCTCGCAGCATCGCAACAAGGCCAAGGCGATGGAGGTGCTGCGCTCACGCCTCTATGACGCCGAGCGCCAGCGCCTCGACAATGCGCGCGCCGCCGATCGCAAGGCGCAGGTCGGCTCCGGCGATCGTTCGGAACGCATCCGCACCTATAATTTTCCGCAAGGCCGCGTCACCGACCATCGCATCAATCTGACGCTCTACAAGCTCGATCGCGTGATGGAAGGCGAGATGGACGAGATTTTCGACGCGCTGACGACGGATCATCAGGCGAAATTGCTGGCGCAGAGCGAGAGCTGACGCTTCGATGTGATCGAGCCCGATTTAGTTCCGAGTTGAATGCGACAGCGGATGCGCCTAGGGTGCGCCCGCACTGAAATTTAGTCATTCGCTTTTTCGACAGTCGACTCGAAATATATATTCGAGGAGTGCGCATCGTGCGTAAGATATTCGCTTCCGCGCTCCTGGCTTTTACATTCTCGCCACCGGCCTATGCGGTCGAGGCGACCACCCTTCGCGGTCTGCCGCTGTTCGCTGCGCCTCAACAGCCATTCGACTGGACAGGGGTCCATTTCGGGACGACTGGCGGATATGGCGGCGGATACGGCCCGGCCAATCGCGCGCGGCTCCAATATTCGAACGGCCACGCCGTCGCGAGCGCGAGCGCGTCGACCGAGAATGTGACCGTCGGATTCGGCTATTTGTTCGCCGGCGCCGCGCTCGGATATGACTTTCGACTGCCCGGCGAGTTGATCGTCGGGCTCGAAGCCGACTGGTCGCGGATCGTCGCGGATGTCACGCCGGGGGTCGCCGTCGCGGCGACGCGCGGGCTATTCGCGGGCGATCCAGGATGGTTCGCGACATTGCGGGCGCGCGTGGGCTATGGGCTGTTCGACCGTTTCCTGCCCTATCTCACCGGCGGCGCCGCCTATTCGAGAATCGGCGCCGATGTGGTCGCGAGATTTCCCGAGATGAGCCTCGCCGCCTCGACGACGATCGGGACGGGGTCGGGCGCGAGGCTCGGCTGGACCATGGGCGCGGGCGCCGAATATGCGATCACGGACCAGATCAGCGTCAAGACCGAGTATCTCTATTCGGAATTCAGCGGCTCCGCGCTTCCCATCATCACGGCTTTCGCGTCCACTAAGCCGGCCATAGGCGTCCTTTCGACACGGAAAGTCGGCGTCCATACGGTGCGCGGCGGCGTGAACTGGAGGCCGCGTCGGCAGGACGCCGATCCGGCGCTCCCGCCTCCCGGTCTCGGCGCCGGAGCGTCGCGCCCCGCCTTCCCGAGGAGCGGCCTCTATTTCGGCCTGGGCGGAGGCTTCGCCGGCGGCGGCGGCGTCGCCGATCTGAACAGATCGCAGCCGCAGGGCGCGGGATTTTCGGGCGCCTCCGTCAAAACGAGGGTCGGATACGGCGATCGTCTCATCGGCGCCTTCGCGGGATACGATCATATCGTCGGCGACCGGATCATCGTCGGCCTCGCGGCCGATTTTTACGGCGGCGTCCTCGGGACGCATGTCATCGACGACGGCGCCCAATCGGGAACGACGAGCGCAGACGGCCTCTATCTGCTTCAGACGGGCAACCTGTCCCAGAGCAATGCGCGCATCGAGCGTCGCTGGTCCGCGACGGCGAGGGCGCGCCTCGGCTATGCTCTGCTCGAACGGCTCGCGCCCTATGTCACGGCGGGCGTCGCCTATTCGAAGATCGAGGCGAAATTCGCCTCGTCCACTCTGTCGAGCCTTTTCGCGAAATCGCTCGATCCCGTCGCCGTCTACGCCACCGACGGATGGAGCGCCTCGCGCGGCGGCTCGAGCGAGGTCGAGGTCGGCTGGACGGCGGGCGCGGGCGCGGAATATGCGCTCACGGAGCGGATCGCGCTATGGACTGAATATCTCTATTCGAAATTCGGCGGCTCGACCATTCCGATCGCCACGCTCTCGTCGAATGGCGCGCTGTCCGTCAGCTCGCTGTCGACAGCGCCGGTCGGCGTCCACTTCGTCCGCGGCGGCGTCAGCTGGAAATTCTTCGAGCCCGATCTGAGCGCGCTCTTCGGCGGCGGCCGGAGCCTTTTCGCGTTTCGTTGAAGCTAACGCGCCTCCGACGCCGGATCGGCGCCTCTTCCCGCGAAGAGACCGCGCTGTGCGCCGCCGCACGAACATTCGGCATGGCGCTTCGTAGCATGCGAAGGCTCGCCGATGAGAGCGAGCGCAACGCAAACGGAGTTGGTCATGAGCAAAAATGCCCTCGCCGCCGGGCTTCTGGCCCTGACATTGACCGGTTCGACCATTCTCGCCTCCACCGCCGAGGCGAACCCCTATCGGCGCCATCACCACGGCCATTATTGGGGCGGCGTCGCCGCAGCGGGGGCGCTGACCGCTCTGACGCTCGGCGCCATCGCCGCATCGCAAGCGCCGAGCGATTGCTATATGACCCGCCAGCCCGTGACCGACGATTGGGGCAATGTCCTCTATTTCCGCCGCGTGCGCGTCTGCGAGTGAGCCAGCGCGGATGAATGAGCCCAAAAAGGCGGGGCCCTTCGATCTCGAAGCGGCCGCGCCTACCGCGCCCTCTCGCTCGCCCGCTCGTTCAGACGCCGATAGAGCGTGCTGCGATGCACGCCGAGCACGCGAGCGGCCTTGCTGAAATTGCCGTCGCAGGCGTCGAGCGCCGCGCGCATCGCCGAAAGCTCGGCGTCGCGCAGCCTGTGCTCGGCGAGCCGCGCCGAAGGCGGCTCGAAGCAAATGTCATGCAGCTCCAAAGGACAATCCGTCGGCCGCGCGCGGCAGGAGGACGGCGTGTTGGCGAGGCCATAATAGCGCCGGCCGTCGCTGCCGATGATCTCCGCCATTTGCGGCGCCGTTCTCAGCGGCTCGAACAATTCGTCGAAACTCACACTGTCGAGAGCGCTCCAATCGCGCTGCACGAAGGAGAGGCCGCGGCGATTGGCGGCGATGAGCCGCTTGTCGTCGTCGAAGGCGAGGAGCCCCTCGCGCGGCGCGCCGACGACGGCGGGATCGGTGTGGAAGCGCAAGACAGTCGCCGCTGAAAAAGCATTGCCGCCGAAGAAACGATGCTCGATCTGCTCGACCGCGAAGCGAACGAGCCCCAGAGCATGGACGCGATGCACGCCGGCGTTGGCCGAGAGGGCGAGCGCGCCGACGACGACGCCGCGCGGATCGACGATGGGCGCCGCCGCGCCGCTCAAAATCGCGTGGCTCTCGAAGAAATGCTCGCCGCCATGCACGGCCACCGCCCGCCGCTCGGCCAGCGCCGCGCCGATCGCATTGGTGCCGGCGGCCGCCTCGCTCCAATGCGCGCCGGGCTTGAGCGAGATTTCCGCCGCCTGCGCGACAAAGCCCATGTCGCCTATGGCGTCGACGATCACTCCCTGCGCATCGGCGAGGATGACGACCGCGCCGGTCTCATGCGCTTCGGCGTTCAGCGCGTCGAGCTCCGGCCGGCAGAGCCGCCGCAGCCGCTCGTGGCGCGCAAGAAAAGTCTGCAGCTCGGTCCGCTCGAGCGCGGCGGCGCGCGGCGGTTTGGCGACATCGAAGCCGAGTTCCGCGCAGCGCAGCCAGGACCGCAGAATCGGCTGTTTGAGCTCGACGGTCGGCAGCTCTCCGCGGCCGAAGAATTTTTCACGCGCCGCCTCCGTCAGGCTGGCGGAATAGAGGGGCATTTGAGACGCCTTTTCACGGCCGTCCGATACGCGACGGCGGGCGGGCGGCCCGTCGCCGAGCCGACCGCTGCTCGTCAATATGAGAATATGCGCGGTTTGTGCATCGCACCAATTGTCGCAGCCTTTCCCCTTATCCCATGGGATCAAAAGGAGAAAATCGTTCCTGCGACGAGCGCGTTGGTCCGCACGCCCTGCCCCAGCAGATTATGCGAGACCGAGCGCACGAATTCGCTCTGGAACGTGACCCAATCGGTGAAGCGATATTTCACGAAGCCGATCGTCGAGGCGTTGGCGGCGACGAGCGCGCCATCGCCGAGACGGCCGGGATAATCGGCGAGATTGGCGTCGAGATAGCTGACGCCATAGCTGCCGCCGAAGGTCAGGCGCTCGAAGATCGTATAGCCGGCCTGGGCGTAATAGCCAGAGGATTTGCGCCGCTCGCCGTCATAGCCGACGCCGTCGAAATAAAGCCCCGTCGTGCCGAGGCCGACGCCCTTATAGCCGTAGCCGACCAAAGTCACCGGACCGACGTCGAAACGGCCGCCGGCGTCGATCGCCATGGAGCGCACGCCCGCCCCGCGCGCGAGCAGCACGGCGTCGCCGGATTCGACGCGATGGCGCTGGGTGAGGCCGGATGTCCACAGGGTCAGCTTCATCCCCGGCGCGAGCTCGCCCACATATTTGAGACGCGCCTGAAAGCCCGGCTGATCATGCCCTGTGATCACGCCCGAATAGGGAAGGACGCCGGCGGCAGACACATAGGAGCCGGCGTTGTCGAATTGCTGATAGGGTGAGAAGGCGCCGACCGAGACGGTGACGCCATGGAAATCCGGCGTCGTATAGGTGAGCTGCGGAATCCAATCCGCATAGACATAGCCGAAGCCGATGCGGCCGAGGCTCGTATTGGAGGGGCTGGCGTTAGCGGCAATGGTGCCGGCGCCGAACAAAGTGAAATCATTGAGAATGGCGTCGGCGGCGAAGAGGCCGAGATCGCGGCCGACCTTCAGCGAGCCGTAATCGGCCGAGCTGATCTCGCCGAACACCTGTCGCAGATCGACGCCCGGCGTGCCGAGCGCCACCGAGGCGCCGGAGCTGTTGCCATTGAGCAGGCCGACGCGAATATTATTGCCGCCCGCGTAGAGGCCGAGCGAGAAGGAGACCTTATAGCCCTCCTGCTCGGTCGAGAGATTGAGCGCCAGAGCGCTCGGCAGCAGGCCGGAGCGAATGGCTGAGGAGTTGTTATAAAGGCTGCCGCCGCCGAGCCCGCCGGCGACGGTCGCCGTTCCGGCCTGCTTGAATTGCTCGGTCGCGAAAAAGGCGAGCTGGCCGGAAAGGCGCACGTCGACCGCGCCGACGCGCGCGCCGATCCCTTTGTCGAGGCGCGTGATGAAGCGATCCGAAGGCGTCGCGAGCGGCTGCGCGGCGGCATGGCTCGCCACAACGGCGCGGGCCGGCGCGGCGGTCTCGGCCGCATGGCGCGCCTTCAGCTTGCGATATTCGCCCTTGGTCAGAATTCCCTTGGCTTTCAGCTGATCGAGCAGTTGATCCGTCGTATCCGCGCGCGCCGCTCCGGTGAAAAGCGAAACAAAGGCCAGCCCTGCCGCCATCACATTCGTCGCCTCGTGCCGCATTGGACGCGGAACGGCCACATCGCCGGTTCTTGTCATTGGCGTTTCCGTCGTTTCTTCTCAGGAAAAGTCCCGGCCGCCCTTCGAAGAGACGGCCGGGAAAGTTAGGGAGGATTGAGTGACCGCTCGTCATCGACCCAGCGGCGCGGGCCTCTTTCCCTGGGAAGGAAAGTCTCGTAACGGCGCGACCCGGCGCCGCCGCTCTAAAGAGCAGCGTGACGAAATCGGACCGAATCTGCTTGGAGAGGCGCGGCGTCAGCGTCGTTCGCGAAGAACAGGCCGTCAAAACCGCAGAATAACGATCGAGTCTTCGTCGATCAGCTTCGATATCGTCTCTGGTACAATTACAGCCCCTGGATCTTCGCTCGCCTTCGGCAGGAAAGCGCGTGGTCTTTCGGGGGGTCATTAGGCGACGTGCGCCGCACAATGGCAATTAGAACGTCTCAAAATCGCGACAGATTTCGCTTATTCGACAAACTGTCGCGACAAAAACTGCCGCAGACTGCGACAGTCGCGGCCGCAGCGCCGCAAAATGCGACAGCGCGACAATACGCCTCGCCGGGAAGACGCGGCACGATGTCGCGCATCCCTTTCGAAATCAACAGACTACATGCGTATATTGCAGCGCAGCGCGCGCCGGCTCAGTGCCGGAAGTGCCGCACGCCGGTCAGCACCATGGCGAGGCCGGCCTCGTCGGCGGCCGCTATGACATCCTTGTCGTTGACCGAGCCGCCCGGCTGGATGACCGCCGTCGCGCCCGCCGAGGCCGCCGCCAGCAGCCCATCCGGGAAGGGGAAAAACGCGTCCGAGGCGACCACCGAGCCGACCGCGAAGCTCTCCCGCACGCCGGCCTCGCGCGCCGCCTCCTCCGCCTTGAAGGCCGCCGTGCGCGACGAGTCGACGCGCGACATCTGCCCGGCGCCGACGCCCACCGTCGCCAGATCGCGTGCGTAGACGATGGCGTTGGACTTCACATGCTTGGCGACGCGAAAGGCGAATTTCAAATCCGCCAGCTCCCGTTCCGTCGGCGCGCGCTTCGTCACCACGGTGAGGGTCAGATCGTCGACGACGCTATTGTCGCGCGACTGCGCCAGAAAGCCCCCCGAGACGCTGCGGAAGGTGAGCCCGCCCGCGCGCGGATCGGGCAGTCCGCCGGCGAGCAGCAGACGCAAATTCTTCTTCGCGGCTATGATGCCGATCGCCTCCTCATCCGCCTCCGGCGCGATGATGACCTCGGTGAAAATCTTCACGATCTCGCGCGCGGCGTCCGCATCGAGCTTGCGGTTCAGCGCGACGATGCCGCCGAAGGCCGAGACGGAATCGCAGCGCAGCGCCTTGCGATAAGCCTCGGCGAGGCTCGCGCCCTCGGCGACGCCGCAAGGATTGGAATGTTTGATGATGGCGACGGCCGCCGTGCGCGCGGGGTCGAATTCCGCGACCAGCTCATAGGCCGCGTCGGTGTCGTTGACGTTATTGTAGGAGAGCTGCTTGCCCTGCGCCTGCTTCGCCGTGGCGACGCCGAAGCGCTTCTCTCCCGTCAGATAGAAGCCCGCGCTCTGATGCGGATTCTCGCCATAGCGCATGGGCTCGGAAAGACGCCCGCCCATCGCGCGCCAGGGCGGCGTCATCTCATCGAGCGCGCCCGCCAGCCAATTGGAGATCGCCGCGTCATAAGCCGCCGTGCGCGCATAGGCCTTTTGCGCGAGGCGCCGACGCGTCGCCAGCGTCGCCGCGCCGCCATTGGCGGCAAGCTCGGCCAAAAACCCCTCATAATCGGCCGGCTCGACCAGCACGGCGACATCATCGTGATTTTTGGCGGCGGCGCGGATCATCGCCGGCCCGCCGATATCGATATTCTCGACGCAGGTCTCGAAAGGCGCGCCCTTGGCCAGCGTCGCCTCGAAGGGATAGAGATTGACGACGAGCAGATCGATCTGCGGAATGTCATGGGCGAGCATGGCCGCCTCATGCTCGGGATTCTCGCGGATCGCCAGCAGGCCGCCATGCACCTTGGGATGCAGCGTCTTGAGGCGCCCGTCCATCATCTCCGGAAAGCCGGTGACATCGGCGATGTCGCGCACCGAAAGGCCCGCCTCGGCGAGCGCCCTGCGCGTGCCGCCGGTGGAGACCAGCTCGACGCCATGCGCGGCGAGAGCCTTCGCCAATTCGACGAGTCCGGTCTTGTCGGAGACGGACAGCAGAGCTCTCGTGATACGGCGCAGATCGACCGGCATTCAGATCCCTCGTTCTGGAGCGAAGACGTCGCGGGAAACGATATCGACCCGGCGCTTAGCATAGATCGCCGGAGGGAGAAACCAACTGCGTCCGTGCGCGGGGCGATCGGAGGAACGTCGGAAGCGCCGCCTTCACCTTCCCCAAAGGCCGCCATCGCGAGGCTTGCCGGCGACGAGGTTGTGCCGCGGCCTCGCGCACAACAATTGTCATCTTCAATTGGTCGCCATGGCGAAGCGGGCGCGGGCTCTCGAAGCCGCGGCGGGACGCCGCCGCGAACGGAGAACTGTGTCTCTAAGCGGAAAAGGTGGCGCCAGACGGCGCGCGGGCGCATGAAAGCCCGCCGACCGCGGCCAAAAAACCGCGAACGACGACACCTCAACTATTTCGAAAAGCGCACCAACCTATGTTACGCCGCCGTCAATGAAGTCGATAGAGGCAGCTCACGTAGGTGTGCATTACGCTTCCTTCAGCCAACTGCGTTGCTTAGGGGTTAGACCATGATCGCCGCCTCCAAGAAGAAAGCTTATCTTTCTTTTGAGTTCGGGAATTCGCCTTTTTAGGCGATGCTCATGCGTCTGCAATAGGGCAATTGCATCCGTCAGTTCATCGTTTTCGATAAGATATGTTGCCTTTAAAAATAGATAATCTGGCAAGCGGGCTCTTCCCTCTCCAGATTGCCTGTCGTCTATCATCCGTCCAATTTGTTCTATTTTTTTGTGGGCGGCGGGGAGCTGCTTCAGCCTAATGAGGATTTCCGCCTGGATAATATGTGCTGGCACAAGTCTTGGGGTTTGACCTGTCGCCTTCTCCGCAAAGTCCAAAGCCTCCTTAAGTTCATTCGCACGACGATATATATCGGCCATTCGGATAGCGTAAAATGACTTCCCTTCTTCATCTCCGTAACGCTCAAGGCTGGTCAGCAACTCTTCTATTTCCGGATCATAAATGATATCTTTAGTAACTCTGCTATGTTTTGCCACCCGAAGAGCGAGAACCTGATCAATCACATAAGGGTTTGTTTGAGCAATCTTCAACGCTTCTTCGGAAAAGCGTCTGGCCTCCTCCATCTCGCCGACTTGCATTAACGCATGAGAAAGCTCACGCATCGTTGCAAACGATCGCGAATTTAGCGCGTGCGATTTCTTGAACGCAGCAATTGCGTCCGCGGGCTCCCCCTTGATTCGGAGGCGGAAGCCTTCAAGAAAGAGTTTCAACGCCTTCTCGTAAGAACTGCCCTCTCCGAGCAAAGAGAATGTTTTTTTGAAATCCTCGTCCTCCCCTAGTCTCGCCAACGACAAGCATCGCAATCTCAGTGTCTCTAGCTTCGCTCTATCACTGATCAAACGATATGAATTGAGCGCAGTCTCACAAATACGCGCGCAGTCATTATAGCGGCTCTGATCATAGAATTGCCTTGCAACATACACAGAATTAGCAGGAGAAAGAAAAGCGGCTAGTTCTCCACCATCCTTGTTTAGATATACCGCCGCACGAGCAGCAGCTGAAATAATTTCAATGTCTACCTCATCGTCATTTTTATATGAATCATAAATTGATATTACTTCTGACTGAAGCTTTGTAACCTGCTCAGCAGATAATTTTAAAAATGACGAACGATCAAATGCAGATCTCAACGGACGATTTATAGAGCAGATATTTCCTGCCCGTTCAACGCAATGGAACTCCTCCAGCTCTCGCAATGCCGCACCAATTTCTTCTGGAGTTAGCGATACAGCCACCGATAAAAGTTCAATAGAGCTAGGACCTAACGTACGTAACACGCTCAACACCTGTATATGGGGCTGCTTGAGCTCGATTCGCGCAACAAACTCGTCACCTCGTCTCCGCTTGAACGCAACCAAGTCGGATGGATCTTCTATTAGCGATTGAATTGAATGGCTATCTAAAAGCCGTAACACGAACTGGATATTATACGGATGCCCATCTGTTAAATCCACCAAGCGAGAAATCTCATTACTGCTAGAAACCTGCCCCTTCTTTTTAATATGCAAAGAAATTAGGCGCTTCACATCCTCGGAGTCGATCGGATCGACCCGGAAGTAATAGACATCACTTTTCTCCCTAGCAGATGCAGGTGGCGTCCGAAACAAAATAAGCACAAGGTAAGGCAAAGACGGGCGTAGCCGCCTAAGTTGATCAAATACCCCCCTTAAATCTACCGAAAACCTGCCGTCATCTTCAAGCGCGCCACCGTTATCAATAATAAAAATAACCTCATTGTTTCGGTTGAATATTTCAATGAGGTCAACTATTTTTAGATATCTCGCTTCTAAATTGCTTTTTTCAAACAGATCGTTGTTATCAAATATTTCTGATTTACTGAACCCGCCAAGGGCCTCAAGTAGACTGCGATACAAATCGCGAGCGTCAAAATTTGGTTCTATTACGATTGTTGGATGAACTTTTGGTGCCCCTGGGTAAACATCGGGAATAATATGGGCTAGCGAGCGTTCGGCGGCCGATACCATCCATTCCGCTGAAAGCAATGGCGATTGGCGTATGTTCGTCCGGAGCTGCTAATCGCCTCTTGATATCGGCTGTAATTGCTTCCCGACCTAAATAGGGAGTTGGAATTTGGGAGATAGAGATTTGCAACTCTATCAGAAGTGATCTGATTAGTCGCGCGGCAGTTCCAGAGCTTACCGCTCGTCTAACAGCCGAAACAAGCTGCACAGATTCAGGCAGATCATTTGGCTTCACCCCATCGAGACAGAACGTTAGAATTTGTCGGATACGCCGAGATGCGAGATATTCATTTGCAATATTGATTTCATAATTAACAAAACCGGAATCGATACTTTGCCTAGTTGCAAATATAACGAACAAGTTGCTGCGCCCAATTGCTTCACGTATTACCTCAGTGTTAAACCCTCCTACCGAGAACGTCCTTTCATCATACTCGGCGATAGCAGCGCCAAGCAAGGAAAAGACTTCCCCCACGAAATTTTTATTTGCACTGCTGTGTGAAAGAAATGCGCGCATTGCAATCTACCCGTTTTAGGTGTCCTCACCAGCCTCATTGCTGCCACCAAAGAAAGCGCAGCTATATAGTAACTTTTGGGCTCAGCTGCCAATGCCGGAAACTCACCATTATCGTCCACCGCCCCCTCACCCCTCCTCCACCCGCGAAAACGACCACCGCAGATGCGCGTCCTTCACGCCGCGCCCATACACCACGATCTGCGCGCTTTTCCGCGCCGCGGCCGCGCCGGCGAAGAAGACGCTCTCCTCCACCGCCACAGCGGCGTTGGCCTCGAAGACGAGATCGACGCCGCCGCTCGAAAGCAGCACCTTGCGATCATTCGCCCCCATCACCCGCACATTGGGATGCAGATGGAATCGCAGCACGAAATTCTCGGCGCGCGCGCCGTGGCGCAGCGCGACGAGCCTGTCGTCGCCGAGGAGCTGCGAGCCGTCATGCGCCAGCGCCAGAGTGCGCTCGTGGACGAGGCCGAATTCGCGAACATAGCCGTCATGGGCGAGCTCGAGATCATGGCTCGAGGCGGTGGAGCGCCGCGCCGCCTTCACCAGCGCGGGGCCGGCGACGATGCGCTCCCCCGGCCGGCTGCGACCCGGCCGCGCCTCTATGCGGCAGGTGGAGCGATCCTCGACGACGAGCGTGGAATGCGCCGCCGTCGAGCGCGCGACGCGGCGTAGAGCCTCGGCGCCGGCGGGCGGCGCGCCGCAATTGACGACGATGCGCTCGACGCCGATCGAAAACTCGAAGGACAGGCATCCGGCATGGGCCGCGAAGGAGAAGAGCGGCGGCGGCGGCGCGCCGGCGTCGACGATGACGATCGCCTCGCCCGCCTGCAGTCGCCGATAGCCGGAATGCGGCGCGTCTAGCATTGGCGCGCCGGAGGCGTCGGCATGAGCGAGGATCGTCGCCAGCCGGTCCGGCGGCGCGTAGCCCATGCCGTTGAACAGCGCCAGCGCGCCGTCGCCATGCTTCAGCACGCGCAAAAAGGAGATCATCGCGCCGATCGAGGCGAGCAGCCGCTCCGGCGGCCGGCGCCCACGCGCGGCATAGGCCTGGCGCAGCGGCAGGAGATCGAGCAGCAATTCGACCGGCGTCTCCGGATTGCGGCCGATATGGCCGCCGTCCGGCAGAATCTGCCGCGATAGCTCGGCGTCGAGAAGGCCGGTCGCGCGCATCTCGTATTTGCGGCCGGCGTCGGCGCAGACCCCATAGGCGGCGAGCGCGACGGCGCAGAGCAGCCGATCGGAGGCGCGTCGCTCCGAGGCCATGGCGCGCAGCAGGAAGCGGATGTTGCGGGCCAGCGCCCGCATGAAACGCTCATAGAACTCCTGATCGGCGCCCTCGAGCAGGATCGGCGATTGCGCGAGCCAGGACAGAGTGCGGCGCGCGACGACGCGCGGCTCGAGCGCGGGATCGTCGATGAAATCGGCGCGCGTGCGCAAATATTCGTCGACGAGCGCGCGCGCATTGGCGCGCGCCAGGGCGCGGTCGGCGGCGCGCAAATGGCGCAGCCAGGAAAATCCCGCGAGCGAGCGCCGCCACCCCGGAGACGGCGGCGTTATGGCGAAAGGCGAACGCCCATTGGTCTCGACGACCTTGCCGTCGAAGGAGAAATAGCCGGCGTAGATTTCATCGGCGACGGTCGGATCGGCGGTGCGAATGTCCTGCGGCGCGATATAGAGCCGCTCCGGCGCGCGCACCCCCATCGCCTGCACGACATAATAAGGCCCCTGCACCGCGCGCGCGAAAGAGACGACGCTGCGCGCTGCGGCGCGCGCGAATCTCATTCCCGAGCTTTGGGCCGTTTCGCTCAGAGCGTCCTCCTCGCGCTCCGCAAATCGGAAGGAGCAAAGCGAGTCTCGATTGGGATGGCACAAATCGCATGACGAGAAAAGCGGCGGTTCCGCGTTCAGTCTCGCCGCACGAGTCGCGCGGCGAAGAAACCATCGAGCCCGGCGAGGCGCGGATCCTCATTGGGCCAATAGGGCGGCAGCGTGCGCAGATCGCCTTCCGCCGTGACGAATTCGGCCGGAACGGCGTCCGTCTCCGCGTCGATCGGCGCGCGTCGCATCTCCGGATGGCGGCGCAGAAAGCCCGCGATCTGCGCTTCGCCCTCCTCCGGCTCCAGCGAGCAGGTGCAATAGACGAGACGCCCGCCCGGCCGCAGCAGG
This sequence comes from Methylosinus sp. H3A, assembly GCF_015709455.1. Classification (NCBI taxonomy): domain Bacteria; kingdom Pseudomonadati; phylum Pseudomonadota; class Alphaproteobacteria; order Hyphomicrobiales; family Methylocystaceae; genus Methylosinus; species Methylosinus sp. H3A. Next base: position 3,052,687 of record NZ_JADNQW010000005.1, on the reverse strand, counting down.
ACGGCGGCGCGCTCGAGCATGCGGGACTGCAGCGCGACGAGGGAGTCGAGATCGCCCGGCTTCTTGATCCAGGGCACGTCGGGATGACGGCGGATGGTCCCCGTCGCCGAGCAGGGCGCGTCGAGCAGAATGGCGTCGAAGGGGCGCGCGGCCACATAGGCGGCGGCGTCGCCCACCGCCACATCGGCGTGCAGGCGGAGCCTCTGGAGATTGGCGGCGAGCAGCTTCAGCCGCTCGGCCGAGCGGTCGAGCGCCGTCACCTCCGCGCGCGCGAGGGCGAGTTGCGCGGTCTTGCCGCCGGGGGCGGCGCACATGTCGAGGACGCGCTCCTCCGGCTCGACGGCGAGGAGGCGCGCCGGCAGAGCGGCGGCGGCGTCCTGCACCCACCATTCGCCGTCCGCATAGCCCTCGAGCTCGACGATCGGCGTGCGCGCGCGCAACCGCACCGAGCCCGTCGGCAGCACGATTCCGTCGAGGCGCCGCGCCCAACCTTCGGCGTCCGATTTCACCGTGAGGTCGATCGGCGGCTCCTGCATATGGATCGCCGCAATGGCGCGCGCCTGCGCCTCGCCATAGGCCTTGATCCAGCGCTGCGCGAGCCAAGCGGGCGTGTCGAGCTCCAGCGCATCCCCGCCCAGAAACTCCTCGCGGCGGCGGATCAGATTGCGCAGCACGCCATTGACGACGCCGGCGAAGGGCGCCGTCTTCGGCTCCAGCCTGACCGCGCGAACGGCGAGGTCGACGGCCGCGTGGTCGGGCGTGTCCAGAAAGAGAATTTGCGCGGCCGCGGCGACGAGCGGCCATTCGAGCCGCGCCGCCTGCTTGGGCAGCCCCTTCTCGAGGAGAACCGCCAGCACATGACGGATCAAGCCGAGACGGCGCACGCCGACGCAGGCGATCGAGCGGGCGAGCGCGGCGTCGCGCGCCTCCATGCCCGCGAGCCGGGACGGAACCGCTTGCGGCGAAAAGCGTTCGTCAAGCCGATGGCCGCCTTGCGCGACGTCCGCGATCACATTGGCCGCGGCGATGCGCGCCTGGAGGCCGGGGATCTGCGCCGCCTCCAGCTCCCTGACGGAGTCGGCGGGAACGAAGCCGGCCCGCGCCTTGGCCTTGGCCGGGAATGGTTTATGGTCGGTCATTCATACCTTCGACGGGGATCGAATCGTCGTTTATATCACACACGGAGCTGGCCCCAGGCGAGTGTGATGGAGGCGAGTGTGACGGAGCGATGGAGGGAGGACGGATGAAGGAAGCGGAAAAACGCCCGGACGACGCCGCGCCAGAGCGCGCCCCGCCGCCGCCAGAAGCCCTGCGCGCGCTCGCGGAGGCCGAGGCGCGCCGCGACGCCCGCGAGATGGTCTCGCCGGCGCGCGAGCTCGGCGGCCGCGGCGGACTCGATCCCGCTCGCTACGGCGACTGGGAAAGCAAAGGAATAGCCAGCGATTTTTGACGCCGCGCCAGAGCCTGAGCTCGATGCGGGCCGGCGCCGCCGGCGCGGCCCGCAGCGCGTCGAACCATTCGAGGATCCTTGATGTTGGAAAAGCTCGTGGCCTGGTGTCTCCGCCGGCCCTGGACGGTCGTCATTGTCACGCTCGCGCTCACCGTCGCCGGCGCCTATCTCACCGCCACGCGTTTCGCCATCGATACGGATACGGCCCATCTCTTCTCGCCCGAGGTGCCCTGGCGCGCCAATGAGACGCGCCTCTATAAAGCCTTCCCGCAGATCGACGACATCATCGTGGCGGTCATCGACGCCAAGACCGGCGAGCAGGCGGAAAAAAGCGCGAATGCGCTGCGCGACGCGCTCACCGGAAAGCCGCTCATCTCCAGGGTCTGGCGCCCCGACGACAATCAATTTTTCCGCGACAACGGCATTTTGTTCCTCGGCAGCGAGGAAATCCGCCGCGACATGAGCTCGCTCGTCGCCCAGCGCGAATTCCTGCAGCCGCTCGCCGAGGATCCGAGCCTGCGCGGCCTGTCGGAGGCGCTGCTGTTCGGGATGAAGCAGGTGGGCTCGAGCGAGCGCGGCCTCGCCGCCTTCGCCAAAGGCCTCGACAGTTTCACCGACGCCTTCGACGCCGTGCTGGCCGGCAAGCCGGCCAAAGTCTCCTGGGAGAAGCTGCTCGCCGGCGGCCGCGAGCCGGAGGCGCCCTCGATCGGCCCCAGCGCCGAGCCGCGCCGCATGGTGCTCATCAAGCCGATCATCGACTATTCCGCGCTCGAGCCCGGCCATGAGGCCGTGCAGGTCATCCGCGACACGGCCAAGTCGCTCGGCCTCGTTCCGGCCGAGGGCGTGACCGTGCGGCTCACGGGACAGGTGCCGCTCGCCGACGAGGAATTCGCCACCGTCGCCGAGAACACCGGCTTGAACGTGTCGGCGACGCTCGCCGTCGTCACGCTCATCCTGTGGGCGGCGCTGCGCTCCAAGCGGCTCATCTTCGCCGTGCTCGTCACCATCATCGCCGGCCTCGCGATGACGTCGGGCCTCGGCATATTGCTCATCGGCCGCTTCAACCTCATCTCCGTCGCCTTCGCCGTGCTGTTCATCGGGCTCGGCGTGGATTTCGGCATTCAATTCGCCACCCGTTACCGCGAGGAGCGCCACAATATCGACGATCTGCCCAAGGCTCTGTTGGCGGCGACGCGCGGCATCGGCTGGTCGTTGACGCTCGCCGCGGTTTCTCTGCTCGCCGGCTTCTTCTGCTTTCTGCCGACGGAATTCCGCGGCGTGGCCGAGCTCGGCCTCATCGCCGGCTTCGGCATGATCATCGCCTATCTCGCGACGCTCACCTTCCTGCCTGCGCTGATTCGCATTCTCGGGCCCAAGGCCGAGGCGACGCCGGTGCAGACGGCCTCGCTCGCCAGCGTCGACCATTGGATCGCCGGACATCGCAAGCTCGTGCTCCTGGCGACGGCCGCCGTCGTGCTCGCCGGCGCGCCCTTCCTGCTGCATCTGAAATTCGACTCCAATCCGATGAATCTGCGCGATCAGACCGTCGAATCGGTCGCGACCTTCCTCGATCTGTCGAAAAATCCGCAGACGGCCCCCAATAAGATCGAAGTCCTCGCCGCCTCGGTTCCGGCGGCGCGCGAGCTCGCCAAAAAAATCGCGGCGCTGCCCGAGGTCGATCACGTCACCACCATCGACGAGCTCATCCCCGCCGCTCAGGCCCAGAAGCTGCCGCTCCTCGAGAACGCCGCCAATCAGCTGCGCAAAGTGCTCGACCCGACGCTCAAGCCCGCGCCCACCGACGAAGACACGAAAAAAGCACTGACGCGGGCGGCGAAGACGATCCGCAAAGCCGGCGTCGCCCCCAAGGCGCCGCCCGGCCTCGTCCGCTTCGCCGATTCGCTGGATGCGCTGGTCAAAGCGAGCCCCGAGATTCGCAAAGAGGCGCAGACCGCCGCGCTCTCCGACCTCGACCGCCTGCTCGGCGAGCTGCGCAAGGCGCTCGCCGTCCACGAGATCACGCCGGAGACGCTTCCCGCCGATCTCCGCGACGAATGGATTTCGGCCGATGGCCAGGTCCGCGTCGAGGTGACGCCCAAGGGCGACAGCAACGACCGCGAAGTGATGACGCGCTTCGCCGAGGCGGTGCAGACGCTCGCCCCCGACGCCGGCGGCCCGCCGGTGATCGTCGCCGAGGCCGGCAAAACCGTCGTCGACGCCTTTCTTCAGGCGGGCGTGCTCGCCTTCGTCGCCATTTTCCTGATTCTCGTCGTCGCGCTGCGCCGGGCGAGCGATGTCGCGCTCACGCTCGGGCCGCTGGTGCTCGCCGGAATCATGAGCCTAGAGGCCGCCGATCTCCTCGGCATATCGCTCAATTTCGCCAATATCATCGCCTTGCCGCTGATGTTCGGCGTCGGCGTCGCCTTCCACATCTATTATGTGATCGCCTGGCGCAAAGGCGTCTCCGACATGCTCGCCTCTAGCCTGACGCGGGCGATCTTCTTCAGCGCGCTGACCACTGGCACCGCCTTCGGCAGCCTGTTCCTGTCGAGCCATCCGGGAACCGCCAGCATGGGCGCGCTGCTGGCCATCTCCTTGTTTTTCACGCTGCTCGCGGCCTTCATCATCGTGCCGGCCTTCCTCGGCCCGCCGCGGCGCGAGCAAGAGGAGGAGACGCAGACGGAAGGCGTGGGCGCCTCCGCGCAGCCGGCTTCGCCTGTGCAGCCGTCCCGCGGCGTGATAGGATCCTGATCCATGATCAAGGCGGCCCTCATCCTGCTTCTCGGTCTGTCGGTCGCCTCTCTCGCGGCGGCCGCCCCGGTTACGCCCGAGCCCGCCGCGGCGACCGTGGCGGCGGAGCCGATCTATGGCGTCTGGATTCGCGGCGGGCATCAGCAGAAGCTCGAATTCTTCGACTGCGACGGCAAGCTCTGCGCGCGCGGCGTGTTTCCGCCGCCGCCGCCCGGTCAGCAGCCGATGCTGATCCTGCGCCATGCGGCGAGGACGGAGCCCAATCGCTGGAAGGGCGATCTCTACAATCCCGAGAACGGCAAGCTCTATATCGGCATCATCACATTGGACAGCCCGACTCAGCTCACGCTCACCGGTTGCCTGATCGCCTTCTTGTGTCAGAGCGAAAGCTGGAGCAAAATGCCGACCGAGCCGGCGCCTTCGCAAAAGACGCCGACGTCGCGGCGGCGAATTAACAATCCGTAACTTGACCATAAAGACCCGGCCTCGCAGGGTCGACCAGAGCCGCCGCGGCGGGTCGGAGGTTTTCGACGGCTCTCCGATGCGCTCTCGCGACGCCGGGAGACGCATCGGAAGTGGAAAATTCGTGCGCCCACTTTGACGCCGGAGCTCATTGGTCTAGGCCCTGTCCCCAGGGCCGCGCGCCCGCCCCGGGCGCGAGGATGCGGATGGAACGGAATTGTCCTTGTCTCTGAGACGACGACCACGGCCGCCCCGGCCCCTCGGTCGCGCCGCGGCGCTCGCCGCCGCGACGGCGCTTTCCGGATGCGTGCTGGATTGGGAGAAGCCGGAGGCCACGGTCGAAACCCCGCCGGCCTTCAAAGCGGCCAAGACGGCGCGCTCCGCGCCGCCGATTCGCGCCGCCAGGGAATGGTCGCAGGCCTTCGGCTCGCCCGAGCTGACCCGCCTCGTCGAAAAGGCGCTCGAGCAAAATCTCGACATCGCCGCCGCCGTGGCGCGCATTCAGCAGGCCGACGCGACCGCGCGAATCAACAGCTCCCCGCTGTGGCCCTCGCTGACGATGAACGACATAGCGAGGCGCACCCAGACGCCTGCGACCATCACCAGCGCGACGAGCACCAGCGCCTCGACCAGCGCCACCACCACGACCGGGGCGGCGGGCTCGAGCTTGCTGCGCACCCGCCGCGCCAATTTCCTCCAGCTGCAGCTCGACGCGAGCTATGAGATCGACTTCTGGGGCAAGAATCAGGACGCCTCCAACGCCGCGCGGCTGCTCGCCCATGCGAGCCGCTTCGATCGCGACGTCGTCGAAATTTCCACCATCGCCTCGGTCGTGAACGCCTATTTCCAGGTGCTGACGGCGGAAGACCGGCTGCGCATCGCCCGCAACAACATCAAGATCGCCGAAACCGTGCTGAGGGCCATAAAGGCCCGGCTCGATGTCGGCACCGCCACCGCGCTCGACTTTTCGCAGCAGGATTCGGTCGTCGCGCAGCAGCGCGCCTCGGTGCCGCCGCTGGAGCAATCGCTGCGCCAGACGAAGAACACGCTGGCCGTACTGCTCGGCGCGCCGCCGGAGAGCTCCGTCATCAAGGGCGGCTCGCTGACGAGGCTGCGTTTCCCGAAAGTGTCGCCGGGTCTGCCCTCCGAGCTTCTGCTGCGCCGTCCCGACATAGCGGAGGCCGAAGCCAGGCTCGAATCGGCCGAATTCTCGGTTCTGCAGGCGCGCGCCTCCTTCTTCCCGTCGATCAAGATCACCGGCTATTACGGCGTGCAGAGCGTCGCGCTGCGCTCGCTGTTCCGCCCGGAGGCGATCGCCTGGCAGATCGCCGGCAATCTGACGCAGCCGCTTTTCGACGGCTATAATCTCCAAGGCCAATATCTGCTGCAGCAGGGCAAATACGCCGAGCTGGCGCAGACCTATCAGAAACAGATTTTGACGGCCTTTGCGGACGTCGAAAATGCGCTGATCGCCATACAAGAGACGTCTCGGCAGTTGAAGCTCCAGGGCGAAGCGGCGGCGGCGGCGCGGCGGGCCTATGAGGTCGCCGAGGCGCGGCTCCGCGAGGGCACGATCGACATCATCACGCTGTCGACGACGGAGACGACCTTGTTCCAGACCGAAGACGCGTTGGCGCAGGTGCGCTTCGCCTATTTCCAGGCGGCGACGAGCCTTTATTCGGCGCTCGGCGGCGGCTGGTCCGGAACGACCCGCGCGCTCGAGCTCGCGACCGAGGACGCCGCCTACGAATCGGACAAGGGCCCCTGGCCGTGAAACCGCCCCTCTCTCTGCCGGCCGGATGGCGGGCGAAGCGGCCCTCGCCGCTCGTCGCTCTGGCGACGCTCGCGGCGCTGGCCGCCGGCTATTACGTCGCCCGCCCCTGGTTCGTCGGCGAGAATGGGGCGAAAGAATCCGCCGCTTCCGCGACGGCCGGGAAGCGCGAGGGGCGCCGCCGCGGCTTCGATGGGCCGATCTCCATCACGGCGACGCCGGTGCGCGTCGCCGACGTGCCGGTGACGATCGACGCGGTCGGCACGGCGCAGGCGCTCAATACGGTCACCGTCCGCACGCAGGTCGACGGACGGCTGATCAAGCTCGCCTTCGACGAAGGGCAGAATGTCAAAAAGGGCGACATTGTCGCGCTCATCGATCCGACGCTCTATCAGGCCGCCTATGACCAGGCCGTCGCCAAAAAAGCGCAGGACGAAGCCAACCTCGCCAACGCCCGCGTCGATGTGACGCGCTATAAGAAGCTCGCGGCGAGCAATTTCGGCTCGCAGCAGCAATTTGCGACGCAGGAGTCTCTCGTCACCCAGCTCGAGGCGCAGATCCGCGCCGATCAGGGCGCGATCGACAACGCCAAGGCGACGCTGGACTACGCCACCATCCGCTCGCCGATCGACGGCCGCACCGGCATAAGGCTCGTCGACGTCGGCAATATTCTGCACAGCTCGGACGCCACCGGCATCGTCGTCATCACCCAGCTCCAGCCGATCTATGTCGTCTTCACCGTGCCGCAGCAGTTTCTGCCGGCCGTGCAAAAGGCGCAGACGCGCGCCCCCGCGCCGGCGGCGGCGCTCGGCTCGGACAATTCCAGCGTGCTCGACAGCGGCGTCGTGTCGGTGATCGACAATCAGATCGATCAGACGACCGGCACGGTGAAGATCAAGGCGACCTTCGAAAATAAAGCGCTGGCGCTGTGGCCCGGTCAATTCGTCAACGTCCGGTTGACGGTCGATGTGCTACATGAGGCGCGGGTCGTGCCGAGCTCGGCCATTCAACGAGGCCCCAACGGCGCCTTCGTCTATGTTCTGAACGAGGACGAGACCGTCTCCATGAAGCCGGTCACGATCGGACGTCAGGACGAGGTTCAGGCCGTCGTCGTCTCCGGCCTCGATGTGGGAGAGAAGGTCGCTACGACCGGCTTCTCGCGGCTCGTCGACGGCTCGCAGACGCGGGTGATGGAGCCGGCGGACGCCGCGGCGCGTCCGCGCAAGGAGCGCAAACGCGAGGCAGACGGCGACAAACGCGGCGAAGGCAGCGGCCCGCCGCAACAGAGGTGACGCGCGAAGATGAGCGTGTCGACGCCCTTCATCGAACGGCCGGTGGCGACCTCGCTGCTGAGCTTCGCCGTGCTTTTGTTCGGCATATTGGGCTATGCCCGTCTGTCGGTCTCGCCGCTGCCGCAGGTCGATTTCCCAACCATCCAGGTCACGACGCAATTGCCGGGCGCCAATCCCGACACGATGGCGGCGCTGGTGACGGCCTCGCTCGAACGCCAATTCGGACAGATCCCGTCGCTGCAGACGATGTCGTCGCAGAGCGCCTTCGGCCTGTCGCAGATCACTCTGCAATTCGAGCTCGACCGTGACATAGACGCCGCCGCGCAGGACGTGCAGTCGGCGATCAACGCCGCCGCATCGACGCTGCCGCGCACCCTGCCCTATCCGCCCGTCTATTCGAAGGTCAATCCGGCCGACACGCCCGTCGTCACGCTGACCCTGCGCTCCAAGACCGCCACCATGCGGCAATTGAGCGACGTCGCCGACACGCTGATCGCGCCGCGCCTCTCGGAAGTCCCGGGCGTCGGCCATGTGGCGGTGGAGGGCGGCGTGCGCCCGGCGGTGCGCATACAGGCCGATCTCGCCCGGCTCGCCGCCAATCGCATGAGCATGGAGGATTTGCGCGGCGCCATCGCCGCCGCCAATGTCGCCGGCGCCAAGGGCTCGCTCGACGGCCTCCACCAATCCTACACGCTCGACGCCAATGACCAGCTGAAGGCGGCGCGGCAGTTCGAGACGGTCGTCGTCGCCTATCGCAATGGCGCGCCGATCATGCTGCGCGATGTGGCCACAGTCCTCGACGGGCTGGAGAATGCGCGGGTCGGCGGCTGGTATCGCGGCGAGCCGGCGATCATCCTCGACGTGCAGCGCCAGCCCGGCGCCAATATCATCAGCACGGTGGATCAGCTCCACAAGGAGCTGCCCAACATCAAGCGCGGTCTGCCCAAGGGCATGTCGCTCGACGTCGTCAACGACCGCACCCAGACGATCCGCGCCTCGATCGAGGATGTGGAGTTCACCCTCGTTCTGGCGACGGCGCTGGTGATTTTGGTGGTGCTCGTGTTCCTGCGCAGCTGGCGCGCGACCGTCATCGCCGGCGTCAGCCTGCCGCTGTCGATTATCGCCACTTTCGCGATCATGTCGCTCGCAGGCTTCTCGCTCGACAATCTGTCGCTGATGGCGCTGACCATCGGCGCCGGCTTCGTCGTCGACGACGCCATCGTGATGATCGAGAACATCGTCCGCAACATAGAGCTCGGCAAGACGCCGCATCGCGCCGCGCTCGACGGCGCGCGGGAGATCGCCTTCACGGTGATCTCGCTCACCGTCTCGCTCGTGGCGGTGTTCATCCCGCTTCTGTTCATGACCGGCCTCGTCGGCCGCATGTTCCGCGAATTCGCGCTGACGCTCACAGCGCAGGTCGTCGTCTCGGCGATCATCTCGCTCACTCTGACGCCGATGCTCTGCGCCAAGCTGCTGAAGCCGGGCGCGGGACACGGCGCTCACGAGCCGGCGGCCGGCGGCTTTTCCGCCTGGCTCGACGAATTCTACGCCAAGACGCTCGCCATGGCGCTCGGCCGGCAGAAGCTGATGCTGGCTTTGACCTTCGGCACTCTGGCGCTCACCATCGCGCTCTACGCGCTCATCCCCAAGGGCTTCCTGCCGCGCCAGGACACGAGCCTGCTCAATGTCGTGCTGGAGGGCTCGCCCGACGCCTCCTTCGAGACGATGACCAAGCTGCAGGCCGAGGTCTCGAAAATCTTCGAGGCCGAGCCGGAGGCGACAGGAACCGTCTCGGTGCTCGGCGTCGGCCCGCTCAACGCCACCACCAATGTCGGCCATATGTCGGTCACGCTGCGCGGGCGCGACGTGCGCAGCGTCGGCGCCGACGAGATCGCCGAGCGGCTGAAGAAGGCCGCCGAGCGCATCCCCGGCGCGTCCGTCTTTATCGAGCCCGTGCAGGACATACAGATCACGACGCGCGCCAGCCGCTCGCAATATCAATATACGCTGACGGCGCCGGACGCGGCCGAGCTGCAACTTTGGTCCCAGAAGCTCATCGACGAGATCCGCCGCGACGGCGTGTTCCGCAATGTCGCCGCCGAGACGCAGAATGGCGGGCTGCGCACCTTCCTGCGCATCGACCGCGAGCGGATGGGGCGGCTCGGCATCACCGCGCAGAATGTCGACGACACGCTGAACGACGCTTTCGGCCAGCGGCAAATCTCCACCATCTACGCCCAATCCAACCAATATCGCGTGATATTGGAGGCGGCGCCGCAATATCAGCGCGACCCCACCGCGCTCGACAAGCTCTATGTCGCGCCCGCCGGCGGCGGCGCGCAGACGCCGATCTCGACCTTTGTCTCCGTGGAGCAGACGACTGCGCCGCTCGCCGTCGCGCATCAGGAGCAATTTCCCGCGGCGACGATCAGCTTCGACCTCGCGCCCAGCGCCGCGCTCGGCGACGCCGTGGAGGCGATCACGCGCGCCGAGCGCGAGATCGGCCTGCCCTCCTCCATCATCGGCCTGTTCAGCGCCGATGCGGCGGAGTTTCGTAAATCGCTCGCCAGCGAGCCCTGGCTCATCCTCGCCGCCGCCATCGCCATCTATGTGGTGCTGGGCGTGCTCTATGAGAGCTACGCCCACCCCTTCACCGTGCTGACGACGCTGCCCTCGGCCGGCGTCGGCGCGCTGCTCGCTCTGATGGCGACCGGGCTCGACATGTCGCTGGTGGCGCTGATCGGCGTCGTGCTGCTGATGGGCATCGTCAAGAAGAACGCCATCATGATGATCGACTTCGCGCTGGAGGCGGAGAAGAACGACGGGCTCGCGCCTCTCGATTCGATCGTGCGCGCCTGCCGGCTGCGCTTCCGGCCGATCATGATGACGACGCTCGCGGCGCTGCTCGGCGCGCTGCCGCTGGCGCTGGCGAGCGGCCCCGGCAGCGAGCTGCGCATTCCGCTCGGCGTGTCGATCATCGGCGGCCTCGTTCTGTCGCAGCTGCTGACGCTCTATACGACGCCGGTCATCTATCTCGCCGTCGACCGGCTGCGCACGCGCCTGCGCGAATTGCTGCACGGGTCGTCGACGCAGCAGCCGCGGCCCGCTGCGCCCGCCGCGCCGCCCTCCGAGCGCAAGGAGGCGGCGGAGTGAACATCTCCGCGCCCTTCATCCAGAGGCCGATCGGCACGAGCCTGCTCGCGATCGCGCTGTTTCTGGTGGGGGCCGTCGCTTATTTCTTCCTGCCTGTCGCGAGCCTGCCGGCCATCGATTTTCCGGCGATCGGCGTCGTGGCGGCGCGGCCCGGCGCCGCTCCCGCCACAATGGCCGCCTCGGTCGCCGCGCCGCTGGAGCGCCGTCTTTCCGGAATCTCGGGCGTCACCGAGCTCACCTCGGTAAGCTCGCTCGGCCAGACGCAGATCATCGCGCAATTCGACATCAATCGAAACATCGATTCCGCCGCGCGCGACGTGCAGGCGGCGATCAACGCCGCGGCGACCGACCTGCCCTCCGACCTGCCGATCCTGCCGACATTCCGCAAGGCGAGCCAGGCGACGGTGCCGTCCATCGTTCTCGCGCTGACCTCGGAGACGCTGCCGACGAGCGCCATATTCGACGCCGCCGATACGGTCATCGCCCAGCGCATCTCGCAAGTGCCCGGCGTCGCCGAAGTGCGGATCGCCGGCGCCGAGCAGCCGGCCATCCGCGTGCAGGTCGATCCGGCGCGCCTCGCCGTCATGGGCGTCGGCGTCGACACTGTGGCGAATGCGATCGCCTCCGCCAATGTTCTCTCCCCGCTCGGCGCGCTGAATGGCGAGCAGCTCGGCCGGACGCTCGGAGCCAGCGATCAGCTGTCGACCCCGCGCGAATTTCGCGACATCGTCGTCGCGGCGGCCAATGGCGCCGTGGTCAAGCTCGGCGACATCGCCACTGTGGAGCGCGGCGTGCGCAATCGGCTGGCGGCCGGCTGGTTCAACGGCAAGCCGGCGGTCCTCATCATCGTGACGCGGCAGCCCAACGCCAATGTGATCGCCATGGTCGATCAGGTGAAGGCGCTGCTGCCCGAGCTGCAGAAATGGATTCCGAGCGGCGTCGATATTTCGATCCTCTCCGACCGGACGCAGACGATCCGCGCCAGCGTCTCCGAGATTCAGAACACGATGTTCGTCTCGATCTGTCTGGTGATGGCGGTCGTGTTCGTTTTCCTGCGCCGCGCGACGCCCGTCTTCGCCGCGGCGGTGACCGTGCCTCTGTCGCTGGTCGGCTCCTGCGCCGCCATGTGGGTCGCGGGATATTCGATCGACAATCTGTCGCTGATGGCGCTCACCATCGCCGTCGGCTTCGTCATCGACGACGCCATCGTCATGATCGAGAACATCGAGACCAATGTCGAGCGCGGCATGGGGCGCATGGAGGCGGCCCTCGCCGGCGCGCAGCAGATCGGCTTCACCGTGGTGTCGATCAGCCTGTCGCTGATCGCCGTGTTCATTCCGCTGCTGCTGATGGACGGCGTCTTCGGACGGCTGCTGCGCGAATTCGCCTTCACCCTCACCTTCGCCATCGTCATCTCGACGATCGTCTCGCTGACGGTGACGCCGATGATCTGCGCGCATCTGCCCTCGCCGAAGCGCGAGACGCCGTCGCGTTTCGACCGTCTGGTCGAGGGCGCGCTAGCGCGGCTCATCGGACTCTATGCGCGCAGCCTGCGCCCCGTCGTCGACCATCCCTGGGTGACGCTCGTCGTCATCGTGCTGACGGTCGCTTCGACCGTCTACCTCTACAGCACGATCGCGAAAGGCAATCTGCCGCAGGACGACATCGGCCTGCTCAATGGCACGACGGAAGCCTCGGCGGATATCTCCTTCACCGACATGGTCGCGTTGCAGAAGAAGGCCGCGGCCATCGCCGCCGCCGATCCGGACGTCGTCAATGTCGGCTCCTTCGTCGGCGCGACCAATCTGACGATGTCGGGCAATCAGGGGCGGCTGTTCCTGGCGCTGAAGCCGGCCAATGAGCGCAAGTCCTCGAGCTTCGAGGTGCTCGCGCGGTTGCGTCAGGAGTTCGGCAAGATCGCCGGCCTCGGCGTTTATATGGCGCCGTCGCAGGATCTGCGGTCGGGCGGACGCCAGAGCAAGGCGCAATATCAATATACCGTCACAGCCTCCTCGGTCGACGAGCTAGAGGAATGGACGCCCAAGCTACTCGCCCGCCTCAAGCGCCTGCCGGAGCTCGCCGACGTCACCACCGATCGGCAACAGGGCGCGCTGAAAGCCGATGTCGTCATCGACCGCACCGCGGCCTCCCGCATGGGCGTGCCGATTCAGGCGATCGACGCGGCGCTCAACAGCTCCTTCGGCCAGCGCCAGGACTCGATCATCTACACCCAGCGCAACCAATATCGCGTCGTCGTCGAGGCGCCGCTGTCGCGCCAGCGCGATCCGCGCGACCTCTCCGGCCTCTATGTCTCGGCCAGCGACGGAACCCAGGTTCCGCTCACCGCCGTCGCCCACATAGAGCGCGGAACCATGCCGCTGGTCGTCAATCATCAGGGCGTGCTGCCGGCGGCGACGATCACCTTCAACATCGCGCCCGGCCAAACGCTGGACGCCGCCGCCAAGGCCGTTCTCGCGGCGACCGACGAAATGCAGCTCCCCAATGGCGTGCAGGCGGATTTCGCCGGCGACGCCAAGGATTTCCGCAAGCTCTCCTCGGGCATGGCCTGGCTGATACTGGCGGCGCTGCTCGCGGTCTACATCATCCTCGGCGTGCTCTACGAGAGCTTCGCCCATCCGGTGACGATCATCTCCACCCTGCCCTCGGCCGGCCTCGGCGCGCTGCTGGCGCTGGAGGCCTTCGGCACGGAATTCACGCTGATCGCCTTCATCGGCATTCTGCTTCTCATCGGCATCGTCAAGAAGAACGGCATCATGCTCGTCGACTTCGCCTTGCACGCCGAGCGCGAAAAGGGCTTTTCGGTGCGGGACGCGGCGATGGAAGCGGCGGTGGAGCGCTTCCGGCCGATCCTGATGACGACGCTCGCCGCCATGCTGGGCGCTCTGCCGCTCGCCTTCGCGAGTGGGATCGGCGCGGAAATGCGGCGTCCGCTCGGCGTCACCATCGTCGGCGGGCTGCTGCTCAGCCAGCTGCTGACGCTCTATACGACGCCGGTCATCTATTTGCTGATGAGCAAGCTGGAGAGCCGCCGCCCACGGCCCGCGCCGGAAGCGCCAAGCATCCAGCCGCCCGGCATGGAGCCACGGACAGCGCAAGGGTAATAGGATTTCCCGCCCGTCGCTCGCGATGCGAGCCTTGCTCGCTCTCCTCCACCGGACGGCCGCCGATCTTCAGTGCGAGAAATCGCTCTGCGCCTCGAAAAACAGTCGAAGCACCGGATGCGCGCCGCAATCCTCGACCGGAATATGCCAGAATTTGGAGTCCATTTGTGGAAAACGCGCCATAGGCAAATGGATTTCCGTCAGCCGCGCATGATTGCCGAAGCCGCCGATCATCGCTTCGCCGAGCAAATGAAGAAGATCTTCGAGCCGATCGGGAACTTCCGCGACAGTGAGAGTCGTCGTGTTCGAGAGCGGCAGGGTCTTGTCGTAAACGAGCTCATAATCCGCTGGTTTCATAAATCCGACCCCACGATTGCCGGCCAAAAGGCAAGCAAGACGCATACCGCGGGCAAAATATGGCCCCCGTCGCGGCGCGTCCGCCTTCTGCGCCGTGCGCTCACTATAGAGACCTTCATCGGAAGGTCAAAAGGCGAGCGTCGCCCAGGAGGGAGAAAAAATCACAAAACCTTGTCGTTTTTGTAACCTAGTCAAACCATGGAATTCTTTACGCGTTTTCCCCACTGATCGGAGAAGATCAATTCCTCGAGCGGCAGCCGCTTCGCCCATTGCCGGACCTCGAGCTCCGGCCGCGCATAGGCCTGGGCGACGCGGCCGACGCAGAGATAGGCGACAATGGCGATCTCCGGCGGTATGCCGAGGATATCGCGCAGATCCTGCTCGCGCAAAATGCTGACCCAGCCGACGCCGATCCCCTCGGCCCGCGCCGCCAGCCAGAAATTCTGCACCGCGCAGGCCGTGGACAAGAGGTCGGCCTCCGGCTGCTGAGTGCGGCCGAGCCCGGTCGGTCCCTGCCGCGCGCGGTCGCAGGTGATGCAGACATTCAGCGGCGCCTTCAGAATTCCCTGTAGTTTCAGACTTCGATATTGCGCGCGCCGCTCCGGCGGCAGCAGCGCCTCCTCGGCCGCGGCGGCGCGCTCGAAAGCGGCGTGGACCGCCCCACGCAGCGCAGTGTCGCGTATGAGGAGGAAGTTCCACGGCTGCATGAAGCCCACCGAAGGGGCGTGATGCGCCGCGTCGAGCAGACGCATCACCGCCGCCTCCGACAATTCGTCGGGCAGGAATTCGTCGCGCACGTCGCGTCGCGTGTGAATGGCGCGATAGACCGCGGCGCGTTCGTCTTCGGAGAAGGGCTCGTTGCTGACGAGCGCCGCCTCGGGATGATCATTCGCCGGCTGGAAGGCCATCTCGTCCGCTCTCCAATGCTCTTTCGAGCCGCTCCTGCGCGGCGGGCGTCGCCGGCAGGCCGAAACGAAGCCAATCCGGCCGTTCGCCGAACCTGCGCGTCAATATGCCGCGCCGGGCGAGATGCGCAAACCATCGATCCGCAGCCGCATGGCGCGCGAGGCGAAAAAGCGCCACGCCGCCGACGATTTCGAAGCCGGCCGCGACCAGATGCGCGTCGAGCCGGGCGGCGTCCGCCGCGAGCTCGGCGCCGCGAGCCGCGAGCCAGGCCGGATCAGCGAGCGCCGCAGCCCCGATCGCCAGCGCCGGGCCGGCGACGCTCCAGGGGCCGAGCGTCGCCCGCAGCCGCGCCGCCAGCTCCGCGCCGCAAAGGGCGAAGCCGAGCCGCACGCCCGGCAGTCCATAGGCTTTGCCGAAGGAACGCAACAGAATGAGGCCCGGCTCGCCGGCGAGCGGCGCGAGGCTGGCCTCGGGGGGAAGAAAATCGGCGAAGGCCTCGTCGACGATGAGCAAGCCGCCTTTCGCCGCCATGCGCCGCGCGGTCTCGGCGAGGCGCGCAGCCGGCTCGAGACGACCATCCGGATTATTGGGATTGACGACGACGCCGACCTCGGCGGCGAGGATGTCGTCGAGCGTCGTGACGCGCGCGACGCTCGCGCCGGCGGCGCGCCAGGCGGCGGCGTGCTCCTCATAAGTGAGGCCGAGGACCGCGACCCGAGCCGCCGGCCGGATGCGCGGCAGCCATTGAATGAAGGCCTGCGTCCCCGCTCCCGCGACGAGATGCGCCTTCGGCCCGGCGCGATAGGCGCGGGCGGCGATCCGCTCCAGCGCGGCGAGCGCGGCGACATCCGGCAGGCGGGTGAAGACTTCCGGCGCCAGGGGCGGAAAAGGATAGGGATAGGGGCTGACGCCGGTCGAGAGATCGACCCAGGGCTCGGGCGCCTCGGGAAATCGCGCCCGCGCCAGATCGAGCCGGCCGCCATGGACGATCGGCGGCGACCCGCTCATCGCGCCAGCTCCAAAAGCGCGTCCACGTCCAAATGTCGCTCGAAATGTTCCGCGAGGCCGTCCAGCGTCGCCTCGATCGACTGCTCATAGGAAAGGTCCGAGGCGGTGGCGCCATTGGCGCGCAGAAAGGCGGCGCGCAACGAATCGTCGGCGAAAAACCCATGCACATAGACGCCCGCGCAACGCCCGTCCGCGGAAGCTGCGCCATCGAAACGCCCATCCTCGAAACGCAGCAGCGGCCGCGCGCAATCGGCCCCTTCGGTGCGGCCGGCGTGCATCTCATAGCCGTAGAAGGGTATGTCGTCGGCGATGGTCGCGCCTCTCACCTGCTTCAGCACTTTCTCGGTCTCGAAGACCGTTTCCATTTCGAGCAGGCCGAGCCCCTCGACCGCGCCGGGCGGACCCTCGAGCCCCTGCGGATCGGCGATGCGCCAGCCCATCATCTGATAGCCGCCGCATATGCCGAAGACGCGCCCGCCGCGACGAATATGGGCGGCGAGGTCGATGTGCCAGCCCGTCTCGCGGAAAGCGGCGAGATCGGCGATCGTCGCCTTCGAGCCCGGCAGAATGACGAGCCGCGCCTCGGCCGGCAGCGGCTCGCCCGGCCGAACCAGCATGAGCCGCACGCCGGGCTCGGCGCGCAAAGGATCGAGATCGTCGAAATTGGCGATATTGGGCAGCAGCGGCGTCGCGATCGTCAATTCGCCCTCCCCGGTCGTGGAGGCGCCGCCGCGCAGGCCGAAGGCGTCCTCGGCGGGCAGGCGCGCCGCATCGGGAAAATAGGGCGCGAGGCCGAGCGGTCGCCAGCCGGTGCGCTCGGCGATGAAACGCATCCCGTCGTCGAAGAGAGAGGGATCGCCGCGGAATTTATTCACGATGAAGCCGCGGACCAGCGCCGCGTCATCCGGATCGAGCACAGCCTTGCAGCCGACGAGCTGGGCGATGACGCCGCCGCGATCGATATCGCCGACGATGACGACCGGCGCGTCGACGCGGCGCGCGAAGCCCATATTGGCGATGTCATTGGCGCGCAGATTGATCTCCGCCGCGCTGCCCGCGCCTTCGACGAGCACGATATCGGCTGTTGCGCGCAGCCGCTCGTAGCTCTCCAGCACGGCGGACATGAGGCCCGCCTTCCATTGCTGATATTCGCGCGCGCGAGCGGCGCCGATGATTTTTCCGCGCACCACGACCTGCGCGCCGGCCGCGCCCTGCGGTTTCAGCAGCACGGGATTCATATCGGCCGTCGGCTCGAGACGCGCGGCGCGCGCCTGCAACGCCTGGGCGCGGCCGATCTCGGCGCCGTCCGCCGTCACCGCGGCGTTGTTCGACATGTTCTGCGGCTTGAAGGGCGCGACGCGATGACCCCGCCGCACCAGCGCGCGCGCGAGACCGGCGACGACGAGCGACTTGCCGACGTCGGAGCCCGTGCCCTGGAACATCAATGTGACGCTCATCTATCGCCCCTCGCCAAAGAGAAAGGCCACGGCCGCCTCGACGTCATGCACGACGCGCGCATCGCCGCCGCGCGGCGGCGTGACCATCACGACATCCAGTCCGAGCGCGCGCGCGGCTTCGATCTTGGCGTAGGTCTCGCGGCCGCCGCTGTTCTTGGAGACGACCCTATCGATCTTCGTCTCGCGCATCAGGGACAATTCGCTCTCGACAGCGAAAGGACCACGCTCCAGGATCAAATCGTAGCGTGGCGGTAGATCGTTTTCGGGCGGCTGATCGATCGTTCGGATCAGATAATAATGCTGCGGCGCACAAAGAAAATCCGCGAGCCCCAGGCGACCGATGGTGAGAAACACCCGCCGCGGCGCCTCGCCCAGCGCGGCGACTGCTCCGGCGTTATCCTCCACCTCGATCCAGCGATCCCCCTCCACAGGACTCCAGGGCGCGCGCGTGTAGACGAGCAGCGGCAGCCCGAGCGCGGCGCAGGCCGCTCGCGCATTGGCCGACATTCGCGCGGCGAAAGGATGGGTGGCGTCGATCACGCGGTCGACACGCTCCTCCGTGAGATAGCGCTTCAACCCCTCGACGCCGCCGAAGCCGCCGATGCGCGTCGGCAAGGGAGAAGCGAGCGGCGCACTGGTGCGGCCGGCGAGCGAGACCACCGCATAAAGGCGCGCGTCGCCGGCGACACGGGCGGCGAGCGCACGCGCCTCGCTCGTTCCCCCCAATATGAGCGCCCGGATCGGATCGGCCTTTTGCCGCGGCGCAGCGAGAGGCCCCGCGGCCGGCGTCTTGGTCTGAGGCATGGCTTAGCCCTATACTCCCGCCCGTGATTATTCAAACGGAGGCTCGAGATGAAGCGGTCCTGGATTTGCGCGTCGATCTTTACCGTCGCCGCGACCGCGGCGCTCGCCGATCCGATCGGCGAGTGGCGAGTCGCCGACGGCACCGCGCATATTCAGATCGCCCGCTGCGGCCAGGCGATCTGCGGCAAGATCGCCTGGACCTCCGACAAAGGGACGGATGAGAACAACCCCGATCCGCGCCAGCGTCAACGCTCGCTGCTCGGCCTGCCGATCCTCACTCTGCGGCCCAATGGCGCCAATAGCTGGGCCGGCACCATCTACAATGCGAGAGACGGCCAGAACTACGCCGCGAGCCTCGCCATGCGCAGCGAGAAGGTGATGCGGCTGGAAGGCTGCGTGAATGGCACGAATATTTGTGGCGGGGAAGATTGGACGCGGGTGCGGTGAGGGAGGAGCGAGTGGATTCTACTCGCTATCGGCTTTCCCCCGCTCCGAGACACGCAAATCTCGAGGCGCGCTTCCTTCTCCCGCAAGCGGGAGAAGGAAGCGCGCCTTTCTGACAAAGACTCTCGTGCGCTCTCACTCCGCCGCCATCTTCACATCCGCTCGTATCGCATAATACTCGCCATAGAGACGGGCGATCTCGGCGCGCGCCTCCAGCACGCTGCGCGCGCGAATATTGCCGAAACCGCGGATTTTCTCCGGTATGCGCGCCAGCGCCACCGCCGTCGCATGATTGGCGGGCGAGAGATGCGGCAGAATATCGTCCAGCAGCGTTTGATAATCGGCGAGCATTTTGCGCTCGGCGATGCGGTCGCTGTCCGGGCGGAAGGGATCGAGGAGCGTCCCGCGCAGGCCCTTGAAGCGCGCGAGCCATTTCAGCACGAGGAACATCCACGGGCCGAAAGTGATCTTGCGTGAACCGCCAATGTCGTTCTTGCGCTGGAACGCGACCAGATTGGGCGCGAGATGCAGCTCCATGCGCAGATCGCCTTCGAAGATTTCGGCGAGCTGGCGCTGGAAAGAGCCGTCGGTATAGAGGCGCGCCACCTCGAATTCATCCTTGGCCGACATCAGCTTGAAGAGGCCGCGCGCCACCGCCTCGGTGAGCTCTTTCGTCCCCGGAGCGCGCTCTTTCTCGAGACGCGCGACGGCGTCCACTCTCGAGCGATAGCGCGCAGCGTAAGAGGCGTTCTGATAATCGGTGAGGAAGGCGACGCGGCGCTCGATCGCTTCTTCCAATGTGCGCGAGGCGTCACGCGCGGGATTGCGCTCGCGCAATGACGAGACGACGGAGGTCACGCTCGAAAGATCATGCGCGGCGCGGCGGCCCCAGGCGAAGGCGGAATGATTCATCGCCACCGCCTCGCCATTCAGCTCGATCGCGCGCAGCAGAGCGGCTTCCGACAGCGGCAGCAGGCCCTTCTGCCACGCATAGCCGAGCATGAACATATTGGTGGCGATGGAATCGCCGAGCAGCGCCAGCGCCAGCTCCGTCACATTCAGGAAATCGACCCGCTCGCCGGCGGCCTCGCGTATGGCGCGCTCGATACGCGCCGCCGGCAGCACGAAATCGGGATCGCGCTCGATATCGCCCGGAAACACCTCGGCGCTATTGACGACGACATGGCTGCGCGCGGGATCGATCGCCGCGAGAATCTGCTTGCCGCCGGCGACGACGAGATCGCAGCCGAGCACGAGATCGGCCTCGCCCGCGGCAATGCGGATCGCGTGAACATCGCCGCGCGTGCGGCCGATCTTCACATGGCAATAGACGGCGCCGCCCTTTTGCGCGAGGCCGGCCATGTCGATGACGCCGACACCCTTGCCCTCGAGATGCGCCGCCATGCCGAGAATGGCGCTGACCGTCACGACGCCCGTCCCGCCAATGCCGGCGACGAGCACGCCGTAAGGCGTCGCGCCGAGCTGCGGAACGGCGGGCTCTGGCGGCGGCGGACATTGCGTCTCGCTGGTCGGCGCGGCCTTTTTCATGCGCGCGCCATGCACGGTGACGAAGCTCGGGCAGAAGCCCTCGAGACAGGAGAGGTCCTTGTTGCAGCTCGACTGATCGATGCGGCGCTTGCGGCCGAACTCCGTCTCCAGCGGCTGCACCGACACGCAATTGGAGGCGCGGCCGCAATCGCCGCAGCCTTCGCAGACCAGCTCGTTGATGACGACGCGCACATCCGGGTCGGGATATTCGCCGCGCTTGCGGCCGCGGCGCTTCTCCGTCGCGCAGGTCTGATCATAGATCAGAATGGTGACGCCATCTGTCGCGGCCAGCTCGCTCTGCACGCTGTTGATGACGTTGCGATGATAGATGGTGAGGCCCGGCGGCCATTGGATGACCGATGAATATTTATGCGGCTCGTCGGACACCAGCGCGATTTTGGCGACGCCCTCCGCCGCCATTTGATGCGCGATCGACTCGACTGTCAGCTCGCCCTCATGCGCCTGTCCGCCGGTCATGGCGACGACGCCGTTGAAGAGAATTTTGAAAGTTATGTTCGTCTTCGTCGCGACAGCGAAGCGAATGGCCAGCGAGCCGGAATGATTATAGGTGCCGTCGCCGAGATTCTGGAACACATGCTTGCGCGTCGAGAAGGGCGCCTCGCCGATCCAATTGGCGCCCTCGCCGCCCATATGTGTGTAGCCCTCGGTCGAGCGGTCCATCCATTGCGCCATGTAATGACAGCCTATGCCCGTATAGGCGCGCATGCCCTCCGGCACATGGGTGGATGTCGAATGCGGGCAGCCGGAGCAAAAATGCGGCACGCGCACGCCCGCGTCGGTCAGCGCCTTGCGCCGCTCCTGCATCTGCTCGAGCCGGAGCACGCGCCCCTCGAGATCATCGGAGCGAACGTAATTCAACAGGCGCCGGCCAATGGCGATGGCGACGTCATTGGCGTCGAGCGAGCCCTTCACCGGGAAGAGCCATTCGCCCACCTCGTCCTTCTTGCCGATGCAGATGGGCTGATGCGACGAGCCATAGAGCTGCTCGCGCAGCTGCACCTCGATCAGCGAGCGCTTCTCCTCGACGACGATGACGAGATCGAGCCCGCGCACGAACTCGCGCAGGCCTTGCGGCTCCAGCGGCCAGGGACAGGCGATCTTATAGAGGCGCAGGCCGTAATCATTGGCCTTCACCTCGTCTATGCCGAGATCGTCCATCGCCTGACGCACGTCGAGATAGGACTTGCCGACGGTGATGACGCCGATCTTGGCGCTGGGCCCGCCGGAGGTGATGATGCGATTGAGGCGATTGGCGCGGATGAAGGCGAGCATGGCGTCGCGCTTGCTCTCCTGCATGCGCTCTTCCTGCGTCAGCACAGGATCGCGCGGACGTATGTTGAGGCCGCCCGGCGGCATCAGAAAATCGAGCGGCGCGACAGGACGCACGCGATCGAACGAGCCGTCGATGGAGGCGGTCGATTCGACCGTATCCTTGATGAGCTTCAAGCCCACCCAGACGCCGGCATAGCGCGACAGCGCGAAGCCGAGGAGGCCGTAATCGAGAATCTCCTGCACGCCGGCGGGCGAGAGGATCGGCATCATCATGTCGACGAAAACAAATTCGGACTGATGCGCCGTGGTGGAGGATTCGGCCGTATGGTCGTCGCCCATCAGCGCCAGCACGCCGCCATTGCGCGAGGAGCCGGCGAGATTGACATGGCGCAGCGCGTCGCCGGAGCGATCGACGCCCGGCCCCTTGCCGTACCAGACGGAGAAGACGCCGTCATATTTGCCCTCGCCGCGCATCTCGGCCTGCTGCGCGCCCCAAATGGCGGTGGCGGCAAGATCCTCGTTGAGGCCCGGCATGAACAAAATATCGCTCTTGTCGAAGAGCTGCTTGGCGCGATGCAGCTGCGCGTCTATGCCGCCGAGCGGCGAGCCGCGATAGCCGGAGACGAAGCCCGCCGTGCGCAGGCCGGCGCGACGATCCATCTCCTTCTGCATCAGCAGAAGACGCACGATCGCCTGCGTGCCGTTGAGCAGCACATGAGTCTTGGAGAGATCGAAACGGTCGGCGAGGGAGACGTCACCGAAGGCGGAGCCGGTTTTTAGGGCGCCGGCGACTTTTTCCGCCATTCGAATTCTCTCCTCGCTCGGCGCGAAGCCCTCGCGGAGAGGGAGCCCCGCTCGCGCAGGGCCGCGCGACGTCATCGTCTCGGAGAGGGGCGCGGGCCGGCTCTCCATTTGAAGCGTTCCCGCTCGAAAGCTCTCGCGCGGGGCGCTTCCGAAGGTCATATTGCGGATTTGCGCGTCGGCGGAAAGACTCCCGTCCTCCTCATACGTGAAAATCCGTATTCCGTCCGCGTTTCGAGGCGGCGGCCGCCGCCCCGGAGCCGCCCGCCCGGCTTGTCATTGCGGCGTCGGGCGTGACATTATACGTCACGACGCACGAGGCCAGCAAGCCAGCCTTCGCAGGCGCAAAAAAGCTGTCGAAACAGGCCGGCCAGCCCTGTTTCCGCCGTCTTCGGCGCCTAGAGGACAGCGCGCGGAACGGGAGCGATTCGCGAGATGGAGACCCGCGCCACGGCACGACCACACGCCGCGGCAGACCGAGGCGAGAGCCGCCCGAGAGCCTGCCCCGAGAGCCCAAAATGTCGATGAGACACGGATTTGTTTCGCTGATCGTCGCCACGCTCGCCGCCGCTCCCGCCGTCGCGCATCCCCATGTGTGGGTCGCGGTGCGCAGCGAGGTGCTGTTCACCGACGACGGCAAGATCAAAGGCGTGCGCCACGCCTGGACCTTCGACGACATGTATTCGGCCTTCGCGCTTCAGGGCCTCGGCAAGGACGGCAAGCCGCCGAGCCGCGAGGAGCTCGCCCCCCTCGCCAAGACCAACGCCGAATCGCTCGCCGAATTCGACTATTTCACTTTCGCCAAATATCAGAACGCCAAGACCGCCTTCGGCCCGCCCGAGGACGTCTGGCTCGAGGCCGACGACAAGAAGATCGTCACCATGCATTTCACTTTGCCGCTGGAAAAGCCCCTGCCGGCGCAAAAGCCCTTCTCCTTCCAGATTTACGATCCCACCTATTTCGTCGCCTTCGATCTCGAGAAGCAGAATGCGGTGACGCTGACAAAGGCGCCGGCGGGCTGCTCGACGAGCGTCGTGGAGCCGAAGCCGCTGCTCGCGATCGACACGCAAAAGCTCAGCGAGGCCTTTTTCGCCAATATGTCGCCCGGGGCCGATTTCGGCATGAAGCTCGCGGCGCGCATCGTCGTGGCCTGCCCGTGAAGGTTTCGCCGCGGGATTGCGCGCTCGCAGCCGCGGCGCTGGGGGCGATCTTCCTTCTGCAGGACGCCGCATTCGCCCAGGCGGCGCGTCATCCTTTCGCCGTCGGCCCCTCGGAGGGCCCGATCGGCGCGGCGAACGGCCTCGCCGGCCTCCTGCTCGCATGGCAGAGCAAATTCCACATGGAGCTGCAGAGCGCCGCAAAAGCGCTGAAGACCGACCGCTACGCCTTCGTGACTCTGGCGGCTGCGAGTTTCGCCTATGGCGTGTTCCACGCCGCCGGGCCGGGGCATGGCAAAGCGGTGCTCGCCTCCTATATGATCGCCAATGAAACGGCGCTGAAGCGCGGGCTGACGCTCGCCGCGCTCGCCGCGCTGCTGCAGGGCGGCGTGGCTATCGCGCTCGTCGGCGTGGCGGCGATCCTCTTCGGCGCCACCGCGCAACGGATGACCGAGGCGGCGACATGGATCGAAACGGCGAGCTACGCCGCGATAGCCGCTGTCGGGGCGCGCCTCGCCTATGTCAAAGGGCGCGCGCTGCTCGCGGCGTTGCGGGAGCCGGCGCCGGCCCTCGCCATGACGCGACGCGGCGCCTTCGCCTGCGAGGCCGTCGACGATCCGACGCATCTCCACGGCCCGGATTGCGGTCATATGCATGCGATCGACGCCGCTCGCCTCGGCGCCGGCTTTCGCTGGGGCGATGCGCTGACGACTGTCGTCGCGGCGGGGCTTCGCCCCTGCTCCGGCGCCATTCTCGTGCTCGTCTTCACCCTGTCACAAGGCGTGTTTATCGCCGGAGCCGGCGCGACGCTGCTGATGTCGGCCGGCACGGCGATCACCACCGGCGCCTTGGCGGCGACGTCCGTCTTCGCGAAGGATTTCGCCGCGCGTCTCGCCGCGCGAAAATCGCGGCGCGCCGAAACGCTGCTGCGCTCAGCCGAGCTTCTCGCCGCGCTTCTCGTGCTCGCCTTCGGCCTCACGCTGCTGCTCGGCGCGCGCATCGGGCCGTCCCTGAACTAGAACGCGCGCACCGCGCGAATTGCTGCGCTGCGACGACGATCGCCCGCGGCGCGGGGCTGCGCTCGCGCCCGCGGCGCGCTATATTTTCGTCAGCAAATTGTCGCTATTCCAAATCGTCGCTATCCATAGAGCGGACAGCAGGGCCGCGGTCGATCGCGCCCACGCCCGGAGGCCCCTAATGACTGCCGCCACCCTCACCGATCCCTATGCCGCCCGGCCCTGGGTCGCGTCCTATCCGCTTTCCGTGCCCGCCGAGATCGACCCGGCGAGCTATTCGACGCTCGTCGACATGTTCCGCCAGAGCGTCGTCGAATTTTCGGACCGCCCTGCTCTCGAGAGCTTCGGCGCCAAGCTCACTTACGCAGAATTCGGACACGCCGCGCGCGCCATCGCGGCCTGGCTGCAGTCTCAGGGCGTCGCCAAGGGCGATCGCATCGCGATCATGGCGCCCAATGTGATGGCCTATCCGCCCTTGATCTTCGGCGTGCTGCTCGCCGGCGCGACCGTCGTCAACGTCAATCCGCTCTATACGCCCAAGGAGCTCGCGTTCCAGATCGACGACGCCGGCGCGCGCATGATCTTCGTGCTCGAAAATTTCGCGCATACGGTCGAAGCGGCTTGGCCGTCGATGCGGGTCGAAAAGGCCGTCGTGATCGCCCCCGGCGACCTGCTCGGCCCGTGCGGTCCTATCGTGAATTTCGTCTCACGCTATGTGAAATGCGCCGTGCGACGCTATCGCCTGCCGCAGAGCCTGCGCTTTTCGCAGGTGCTGCGCGCCGGCGCCGACGCGCCGCTGCGGAACGTCGACATCGCCCCGGACGACATCGCCTTTCTGCAATATACGGGCGGGACAACGGGGGTCGCCAAAGGCGCGATGCTGCGGCATCGCAATGTCGCGGCCAATGTGACGCAGTCGGCGGCCTGGCTCTGTCCCTATCTGCCGACGGCCCGCGATCAAGTGATGGTGACGGCGCTGCCGCTCTATCACATCTTCGGCCTCACCGCCTGTTGCCTGCTGATCGTGAAGATCGGCGGCTCCTGCCTGCTCATCGCCAATCCGCGCGACATAGCCGGCTTCGTGAAGACACTGCGCAAATCGCGCTTCACCATGATCTCCGGCGTCAATACGCTCTATGCGGCGCTCGCCAATCATCCAAAATTCCCACTCGTCGATTTCTCCGATCTCGTCTTCTGCATCTCGGGGGGCATGGCGACACAGGATGTCGTCGCGCGCAAATGGAAAGAGGTCACCGGCCATCCGATCATCGAAGGCTATGGCCTCTCGGAGACCTCGCCCGTCATCAGCTGCAACCGGCCCGATCTCGTCGAATTCTCAGGCTCGATCGGCTATCCCTATCCTTCGACGCAAGTGTCGATCCGCCTGCCCACGGGCGCGCCCGCGCCCTTCGGCGAGCGCGGCGAATTATGCGTGAAGGGCCCGCAGATCATGGCCGGCTATTGGAACAAGCCGGAGGAGACCGCCGCGGCGACGACGCAGGACGGCTTCTTCCGCACCGGCGACGTCGCCGTGATGCTGCCAGACGGACAATTGAAGATCGTCGACCGCCTCAAAGAGATGATCCTCGTCTCGGGCTTCAACGTCTATCCGAACGAAGTGGAGAATGTGCTGACGCGCCATCCGAAGGTGAAGGAGGCCGCGGTGATCGGCATTCCAGACCCGCATTCGGGCGAGGCGCCGCTCGCCTTCATCGTGCCGCGCGACGCGAGCGTCACCGGGAAGGAGCTGCATGACTTCTGCCGCGAGACGTTGACGCATTACAAAGCGCCGCGCAATTTCGAATTCCGCGACAGCCTGCCGAAGAGCACTGTCGGCAAAGTGCTGCGGCGTGTGTTGAAGGAAGAATATCTCGCGAGAGGCGCGGAGAGCTCGTGACGAAGCGCGCGGACACGCACTCTCTATCGCTCGTGCTGATCGGCGGGAGTCTTCGCGCCG
Source organism: Methylosinus sp. H3A (assembly GCF_015709455.1). NCBI lineage: Bacteria > Pseudomonadati > Pseudomonadota > Alphaproteobacteria > Hyphomicrobiales > Methylocystaceae > Methylosinus > Methylosinus sp. H3A. Next base: position 3,025,935 of record NZ_JADNQW010000005.1, on the reverse strand, counting down.
CCTCGGTCAATAGCGCTGCGCTCGCCGCCGCCGCCGAGACCTGCCCTGCCGGAGCACGCGCATTCATCTATGCGCGCATGGCCGAACTTCCGCATTTCAATCCCGATGACGATCGCGATCCGCTTCCCGAAACGGTCGCCGAAATGCGGGCGCTGCTCGCGGCGGCCGACGCCGTGCTGCTCTCGACGCCGGAATATGCCGGCTCTCTGCCCGGCAGTTTCAAGAATCTGCTGGACTGGACCATCGGCGCGGGAAGCCTCTACCAATTGCCCGTCGGATGGATAAATCCTTCGACACATGGCGGCGCTCGGGACACCTATGCGGCCCTGCGCATCGTTCTCGACCGAGCCGGCGCGGATGTCGTCGCGGGGGCTTGCGTCGACGTTCCCATTCGCCGCGACGAGATCAGACCCGACGGCGGCGTCGATGCCCCAAATATACGAGCGACGATCGCAACGGCGATGGGCGAACTCTCGAACGCCGCCCGACTCCGCCGCGAGTCGATGGCGACGACATCTTGACGCTTCTTCGCTATCGGCCGCCGAATTTCGTCCCGGCCTCGTCGATCGCCGCATAGAGAAGATCGAGCTCGCTCGCCTCTACGCAATACGGCGGCAGAATATAGACCGTATTGCCGAGCGGCCGCAGCAGCAGCCCCCGCGAGACGAAGAATTCATAGAGCGCTGGGCCGATGGTCGCCAGATAGCCCGCGTCGCCGGCGCGCAGATCGAGCGCCGCGATCGTGCCGACGCATCGCGCATCCGAGAAGCGCGCATCACCCGCGAAGCGTCGCAGCCGCTCCTCCTGCATAGCGGCGAGACGCGCAATGCGGCCACGCACATCCTCGCTCTCCCAAATGTCGAGATTCGCCAGCGCGGCGGCGCAGGCAATGGGATTTGCGGTGAAGGAGCTCGAGTGAAAGAATGTGCGCGAGCGATCCGTCGAATAATGCGCCTGAAAAATCTCCGCCGAGCACATTGTGACGGCGAGCGGCAGCGAACCGCCGGTGATGCCCTTCGCGTAGCAGGCGATGTCGGGAACGATTCCAGCCTGCTCGCAGGCGAAGAGTGCTCCCGTGCGGCCGAAGCCGGTCATCACCTCATCGGCGACGAAGAGCACGCCATGCGTCGCACAGATGCGCCGCATCTCGCGCAGCACGTCGGCGCCATAGACGAGCATGCCGCCGGCGCCGAGCACGAGCGGCTCGACGACGAAAGCCGCAGCGTCGGCGGCGCGACAGGCCGCCTCCAGCGCGTCGAGCGTTTCCTGCTCGCCTCCGGCGCGTGGGAAGGGAATGCGCGTCACATCGAACAGCAGCGGCTCATAGGCGGCGTTGAAAATAGAGCGCGCGCCTGTCGACATGGCGCCGATCGTGTCGCCATGATAGCCGTGCTCGAGCGCGATCACGCGATTGCGCGCGACACCGCGATTGCGGAAATAGCCGAGCGCCATTTTGATCGCGACCTCGACCGAAGTGGAGCCACTGTCGGAATAAAACACATGATCGAGCCCCGGCGGCGTCAGCGCGACGAGCCGGCGCGCGAGAGTCTCGGCGGGCTCATGGGTGAAGCCGGCGAAAATCACCTGATCGAGCCGATCCGCCTGATCCTTGATCGCCTGCACGATTCTCGGATGGCGATGGCCATGGGTGATGACCCACCATGACGAGATCGCATCGAGAATGCGGCTGCCGTCCGCCGTCTCGAGCCAGGCGCCCTCGCCGCGCGCGACGAGGATCGCGTGCTTTTGCAGCGCATGCTGGGTGAAAGGCCGCCAGACCGGAGAGTCTGTCATTTCATCCTCCTCGAGCGGGCGTCATTGCGACGACGCCTCGTCGAAATCGGCGCGGCGAAAATGCGCCGCGAAAGTCGCCGCCAAATTCTCGGCCGTGAGCGGTGAGACGAAGGGCAGACGGCCGAGAGCGCGCGCGCCGGACATTTTGACGATTACTCGCTGCGTATCCTCATTCTCCTCGCCGATGAAGACGAGGCCGTAAATCGGAATCCCGTGACGACGCAACGCCTCCAGCGACAACAGACTGTGATTGATCGTCCCGAGCGTGGTGCGCGCGCAGAGAATGACGGGAAGCCGCCAGCGCGCGAGAACATCGATCGTCGAAACCTCTTCCGTCAGCGGCGTCATCACACCGCCGGCCGTCTCGACGACGAGCGGCGCGAGATCTGGCGGAGCGAGGCGATCCACATCGATCGTGACGCCGTCGAGACGCGCGGCGAGATGGGGAGACGCCGGCGTCGTCAGACGATAGGCCTCGGGCAAAAGCCTCTCGGCGGCGAGGCCCGAGAGCCGCGCGAGCGTCATCGTGTCCGCCTCGCCCTCGAGGCCCGATTGCACGGGCTTCCAATAATAGGCGCCGAGCGCGCCGGCGAGCGCGGCGGAAAACACCGTCTTGCCGACATTGGTGTCGGTTCCGACGATGACAAAACGCGTCATGTCGGCAGTCTCGAGAGCTCATGCGCGAGATCGTCGATCATCGCGGAAATTTGCGTCTCGCTCACATGAAGAGTGAGCGAGATGCGCAGCCGCGCCGTGCCCTCCGCCACAGTGGGCGGGCGGATCGCGCGAATGTCGTAGCCGAGCGCCTGCATCGCCGCGGCCAACGCCAGCGCGCGGGCGTTGGAGCCGACGACGATTGGCGCGATCTGCGATTTCGGCGGCGCGAGTCCGACAGCCTGCAGCTCGCGCGCGGCGACGGCGAGGCGTGAGCGCAGCGCGGCGCGGCGTCCTTCCGCCTGCTCCACGATCGGCAGCGCGGCGCGCACGCAAGCGGCGACGAGCGGCGACGGCGCCGTCGCGAAGATGAACTGGCGGCAGCGGTTGATCAGAAATTCGCGCAACACCGCGGGCAGCAGCACGAGGCCCCCGAACACGCCGAGCGCCTTGCCGCATGTGTGCAGGGTGACGACATTGTCCCGACCCTCGAGAGCGGCGGCGAGCCCGCGCCCGGCGGGGCCATAGACGCCCGTCGCATGCGCCTCGTCGATGAGCAGAAATGCGTCGTGGCGCGCGGCGATCTCGGCGAGAGACTCGAGCGGCGCGAAATCCCCATCCATGCTGTAGAGACTCTCGACGACGATCCAGGGCCGGCCCGTCCCGCCGCTGCGGCGCCATGCGGCGATCTCGTCCTCGAAGGCGTCGGCGTCATTGTGCAGAGCGGCGACGGTCTCCGCGCGCGAGAGGCGCATGCCCTCATGCGCGCTGGCATGCACGAGCGAATCATGGACGATGAGGTCGCCGCGCTGCGGCAGCGTGGCGAGCAACGCCTCATTGGCGGAAAAGCCCGCGCCGAAATAGAGCGCGCTCTCGGCATGGAAGAAGGCCGCCGCCTCGCGCTCCAACGCCGCATGCTCCTCATGGTCGCCCCGCAGCAGGCGCGAGCCGCCGGCGCCGATGGGAACGCCGCGCGCGAGCGCCGCCGCGGCGGCTTCGCGATATTCCGGCGACTCGGCGAGAGCGAGAAAATCATTGGAGGTGAAGTCGAGGCCACGGCGCGGCGTGAGCGCGCGCAGCCGATCCTGCGCGGCAAGGCGCGCGAGGTCCGCCGCATAGACGTCGAGGATGCCGCCCCCGCGGTGATCTGTCGTCACGAAACCCTTTCCGAACGGCGTCCCCCGATGCGCCGAAGCGGCGGTTACATAGCCGGCCGGCGGCGGGACGGCAAGAAAAGCCGCCGCGCCCGCTTTTCTTCGACGCGCGGCTTGAAATTCCACGCGGCCAACGCGATCTGAGCAGAAACGAGAGGACGCGCCCATGCCCGTGAACGCCAGCGAAGCCGAGGCCGATCCGCCGTCCCGGATCGCATGGCCGCCGCGGCTCGTCGTCGTGGTGGTCGCCCTCGGCGCGCTGCTCGACGCGGTTCTCCCGCTCTATGACGGCCACTGGCCGACGAGCGCACGCGTCGCGGGTGGCCTCATCGTCGCGCTGGCGCTCGCAAACGACATCTGGTGCGCGCTGCTGATGCGGCGCCAGGGCACGACGATGCGGCCCGATCGCGCCGTGTCGAGCCTCGTCATCGCGGGCCCGTTCCGCTGGTCGCGCAACCCCATTTATGTGTCGCATGTGGCTCTGGTCGCGGGCCTCGGCCTCGCTTTCGGATCGGTTTGGATGATCCTGCTGACGCCCGCGCTGGCCTTCGGTCTGCAGCGACTCGCCATAGAGCGGGAAGAGCGCCATTTGTCGCAAAAGTTCGGCGCGCAATTCGACGCCTATGTCGCGAGAACCCGCCGTTGGTTGTAGACTGACGCGCGAGAGGAACGAACCGAAATGCCCGACGCCTCGACTCGCGCCGACTTGCCCGCCGCGGGCGATGGAACGCGGCTTTCCTTCGGCGTGCGCGGGATGACTTGCGCCTCCTGCGTGTCGCATGTCGAAAAAGCGCTTCGTGGCGCGCCCGGCGTCCTCTCGGCCTCCATCAATCTCGCGACCGAGCGCGCCGATGTCGCTCTCGCGCCCGGCGCCGATCTCGCGACGCTGGCGAAAGCCGTGAGCGAAGCCGGCTATGAGCCGGCCATGGAGACGATCGAATTCGGCGTCGGCGGCATGACCTGCGCCTCCTGCGTCGCCCATGTCGAAAAGGCGCTGCGCGCCGTGCCCGGCGTGATCGGCGCCGAGGTCAATCTCGCGACCGAACGGGCGCGTGTGCGCGCGCTCGGCGGCGGCGAGATCGGCGGAGCTCTGCGCCGCGCGGTCGTGGAGGCCGGCTACGAAGCGCGCGAAATCGAGAGCGGGAGCAAAGCCGCCGATCGCGAGAAGGACGCGCGCGAGCGAGAGGCCGCGTCGCTGCGCGAGCGCTTGCTCGTCGCCGCGGCGCTGAGCGCGCCGGTCGTCTTCCTCGAGATGGGCGCCCATATGATTCCGGGCCTCGGCGATTGGCTCATGGCCAATATCGGCCATGAGACGGCGCGCTATCTCTCCTTCGCGCTGGCGACGCTGGTTCTCGCTTGGCCGGGCCGCCCCTTCTACGAGAAGGGTTTTCCTTCGCTCTGGCGCGGCCATCCGGATATGAATTCGCTCGTCGCCATCGGCACGATGAGCGCCTATCTCTACTCGGTCGTCGCAACTTTCGCGCCCGGCCTGCTGCCGCATGGCGCAGCCAATGTCTACTACGAATCCGCTGTCGTCATCGTGACGCTGATCCTCTTCGGCCGCACGCTGGAGGCGCGCGCCAAAGGCCGCACTTCCGAGGCGATCCGCGCGCTCGCCGCGCTGGCGCCCAAGACCGCGCGCGTGCTGCGCGGCGCAGAACAGATCGAGCTGCCGATCGACGATGTCGTCGTCGGCGATCTCGTGAACGTGCGGCCGGGCGAGCGCGTCGCGACCGATGGCGTCGTCGTCGACGGCGCCTCTCATGTCGACGAATCCATGATCACCGGCGAGCCCGCGCCCGTGGGCAAGCGCAAGGGCTCGGAGGTCACCGGCGCGACGGTCAACACGACCGGCGCCTTCACCTTCCGCGCGACGCGCGTCGGCGCGGACACTGTGCTCGCCGGCGTCATTCGCATGGTGGAGCAGGCGCAGGGCGCCAAGCTGCCGATTCAGGCGCTCGTCGATCGCGTGACCGGTGTCTTCGTCCCCGCGGTTCTGGCCATCGCCTTTCTCACTTTCGTCATTTGGCTCGCCTTCGGGCCGCAGCGCGACGCCTCTTATGCGCTGGTGGCGGCGGTTGCCGTGCTGATCATCGCCTGCCCCTGCGCCATGGGCCTCGCCACGCCCGCCGCCATCATGACTGGCACCGGACGCGCCGCCGAGCTCGGCATTTTGTTCCGCAAGGGCGAGGCGCTGCAGAGCCTGCGCGATGTGACGCTGATCGCCTTCGACAAGACCGGCACGCTCACGCGCGGCAAGCCAGAGCTCACCGATCTCGAGGCCGCGCCCGGCTTCGAGGCCAATGAGGCGCTGCGGCTCGCCGCCAGCGTCGAGGCGCGCTCGGAGCATCCGATCGCCGGCGCTCTGGTCGCCGCGGCGAGAGCGCGCGGCCTCGCCATCGTGGAGACGCGGGATTTTTCGGCGACGCCCGGAATGGGCGTCGAGGCGAAGGCCGATGGACGAAAGATCGCCGTCGGCGCCGCCCGCTTCATGGAGACGCTCGGCCTCGATGTCGGCTCTTTCGAGACTGTCGCGGCGCGGCTGGCGGCGGAGGGCAAGACGCCGCTCTATGTCGCGATCGACGGGCGGCTCGCCGCCATTCTCTGCGTCGCGGACGCGCTCGAGGAGACGAGCGTCGCCGCCGTCGCGGCTCTGCATGCCCAAGGCGTGGCGACGGCGATGATCACCGGCGACGACGAGCGCACTGCCCGCGCCATAGCGGCGAAGCTCGGCATAGACGAGGTCGTCGCCGGCGTGCTGCCGGAGGGCAAGGTCGCCGCGCTCCAACGCCTGCGCGACGGCCGCAAGATCGCTTTTGTCGGCGACGGCGTGAATGACGCGCCGGCGCTCGCCGCCGCCGATGTCGGCATCGCGATCGGCACGGGGACGGACATAGCGATCGAGGCCGCCGACGTCGTGCTGATGTCCGGCCATGTCTCCAAAGTGCCGGCCGCTCTCGCTTTGTCGCGCGCGACCATGCGCAATATCGCGCAGAATCTCTTCTGGGCCTTCGGCTATAATGTGATTCTGATTCCCGTCGCGGCGGGCGCGCTCTATCCGGTGAATGGAATGCTGCTCTCGCCCATGCTGGGCGCCGGCGCCATGGCCTTTTCCAGCGTCTTCGTGCTGACGAATGCGCTGAGGCTGAGGCGCTTCCGGCCGCCGGTGGAGGCGAGCGCGACGCCGATGAAGCTCGAGGAGAGCGAGCCGGTAGACTCGCGATCCGAGGACGCCATGGATCGCGAGCCTACCGGCTCGCTCTCACCCGCGACCATAGAGGAGGAAGCACAGATGACGACGACCTTCGACGTGCAGGAAATGTCTTGCGGCAAATGCGTGAAGCATGTGACCGAAGCGGTGCAGAAGGCCGAGCCGCAGGCACAGGTAAAGATCGATCTCGCCACCGGCAAGGTCGAGGTCTCGCCCTCGCCCAAGGATCCGGAAGGCCTCGCCAAGATCATCACCGACGCCGGCTATCCGGCGCGCGTCGCAGCCTGACGAGGCAAAGCAGATGGCGGGATCGCTCTTCGGTAAGACGCTGTTCATCACCGGCGCGAGCCGCGGCATCGGCCTCGCCATAGCGGAGCGCGCCGCGCGCGACGGAGCCAATGTGGCGATCGTCGCCAAGAGCGTCTCGGAACATCCAAAGCTGCCGGGGACGATCTACACCGCCGCTGCGGCGATCGAGAAAGCGGGCGGTCGGGCGCTCGCTCTGCCCTGCGACATTCGCTTCGACGCGCAAGTGGAAGAAGCCTTCGACAAAACGGCGGCGATCTTCGGCGGCGTCGATATACTCGTCAATAATGCGAGCGCGATCGATCTGCGCGGCGTCGAAGCCATAGAGATGAAGCGCTTCGATCTGATGCATCAGATCAATGCGCGCGGAAGCTTTCTCTGCGCGAAGCTCGCTCTGCCCTATCTGAAGAAATCCGACAATCCGCACATCCTCGCTTTGTCGCCGCCGCTCGACATGAACCCGCGCTGGTTTTCGCCCAATCTCGCCTATACGATGGCGAAATATGGCATGAGCCTCGTCACGCTCGGCCTCGCGCGCGAATTGGCGGGGAAAGTCGCGGTGAATTCGCTCTGGCCGGAGACGGCGATCGCCACCGCCGCGGTCGGCAATCTCCTCGGCGGCGAGGCCGTGCTGCGCCGCGCGCGCAAGCCGGAAATCGTCGCCGACGCCGCCCATGCGATTTTGACGCGCGACGCGCGCGCCTGCACGGGCAATTTCTTCATCGACGTGAATGTGCTGATGCAAGAGGGCGTCACGGATTTCGTTCCCTATGCGGTCGATCCCAGCGTTCCGGCGATATTGGATTTCTTCCTCGACGCGCCGGTCACCGCCGGCGTGCAGAAAATCCCCTTCGGCGGCTGAAGGCGCACGCTCAGGCGAGCGCCGAAAAACCGGAATAGAGCGTGTAGAGCCCGACGAGAGAGATCAGCGCGCCGGAGAGATAGGGCGCCTTGCCGGCGATCGCCTCGAAGCCGGACCAGTGGTTCGAGGCGTGGCGCACGCCGAGCGCGGCCGCGACGCCGACGGCGACCATGGTCAGCGCGAGGCCGACGCTGAAGCACAGAACGAGCGCGGCGCCGAGCGACAATTGGCCGAGCTGCAGACACAGCAGCAGCACGGTGATCGAGGCCGGACAGGGAATGAGGCCACCCGTCAGGCCGAACAGAATGATCTGCCCCGTCGTCACATGGCCGGAGGCGAAGCGCCGCTGAATGTCCTCGGCATGGGCGCGCTCATGCGCGTCCATCGTCTCTTCGTCGAGCGCGATCGAAGACGTCTCCGCCGCCAAATGGTCATGCGCGTGGTCATGCACATGGTCGTGGTCATGTGGGTGATCGTGCGAATGGTCGTGACGATGGTCGCGCGGCCGATGGTCACGCCAGTTGCGCCATGTCATCCAGGCCGCGACGGCGAGGATCAGCGCGCCGGAGGCGATCTGCAGATAGGGCTCGTTCGCCTCGGCGTTCCAATGGGCGCCGAAATAGAGCCCGGCGAGCGCCACGATCCAGACGATCGCCGTATGGGAGATCGTCGCCGAAAGGCCCAGCAGAATCGCCTGCCCGACCGTGCCGCGCACGGCGACGATGAAGGCCGCCATCATCGTCTTGGAATGGCCGGGCTCGAGACCATGCAGCGCGCCGAGCGCCACCGCCGTCGGCGCGAACAGCCAGGCGCTGGACGCGCCCTCCCGAAACAAGTCCGCGATGTTCGCCATACGACCTCAATTCTCCGCCCGAGGCATATACTGAGATTTCACCCGCCAGTTAAGACCCTTCCGGCTGCGCCGGCCCTTTTGCCGCGGTAAGGATGAATAGAGAATCGCCCTTCCCGCGATATCTAATCTTTCGGGCCTCCCCTTGACCGGCTGGCCCGGAGAGCCGAAACTTGCCGCGTCGTCCCCGAAAACCTGTTGGTTTCATCGTCATGGATCGCCTTCTCGCGTCGAGCGCATCCGCCCAGCAGGCGGCGCGCAGCGCCCTGCGGAGCAGGCGGAGCGGCGAAGGTCCGCGCATCCGTTTCGGAACCGATCGCGCCGGCATGACCGCCGCCGCGCGCTGCGAGAGCCTCACCGTCGGCGCCGTCTCCCGGCCGACGCGGCGCATCCGCTCGGTCATCTTCGACACCGCCGTCGACGACCTCGGCAAGCAGAATATCGTGCTGCGCGGCTATGAGATGCACGGCGCCGCTTTCGTCGAGCTGAGCTGGGCCCGACCCGTCACGCCCGGCGGCGCGCGAGGCTCGATCGAATTGCGCGTGCCGACGCTCGAGGTCGGCAAAATGCTCGGCTTTTCGGAGCCTTTGCGCCGGTCCATCGCGGGCCGGCCGCTGGAGGCGCGCAGCGTCGCCGAGACCGAGCGGCGGGAGCGCGTGCTCGAGCGCGCCCAAACGCGCATCGCCGTCTGCTTCGACGATGGCTTCGTCGAATGCGGCGGGCGGCGCTCCAATTTTCACGAGATCGAGCTGCAGCTCCTCGAGGGGGCGGAAGAAGAGCTGTGGAGCGTCGCCGCCGAGCTCGCGCCGCGCGCGAAGGCGCGCCTTCTGCCCATGAGCGAGGCGGAGCTGGCTCTCGCCCGCGCGACCGGCGCCGGGATCGCGCCGGTGAAGGGCCGCCGACCGAAGCTCGCCCCGGATGCGTCGCTCGACGAGGCGATCGTCGCGACTCTGTCCGCCTGTCTCGATCAATTCGTGGCCAATTGGCCGGCGCTTCAATGTCTCGCGCCCGAGGAAGCCATTCACCAGATGCGCGTGGCGCTGCGACGCTTGCGCGCCGGAGTCGGACTGCTGCGCCGGGGCGTGGCGAGCCAAGCGCTGGAGACGGCCTCCGCCCGCGCGCGAGACATTTCGGCCACGCTCGGCGCCGCGCGCAATCTGGACGTGCTCGGCGACATGCTGGTCGCCGGCCCGCTCGCGCAGGCGAATGGCGAGCCGAGCTTCTATGCGCTGCTCGACGCGGTCGAGCGGCGGCGCATCGAGGCTCATACGACGGTCGCGGCGCTCGTCGCGGCGCCGCAGACGACGCAATTCGTCATCGATCTGCGCGCCGCTCTGGCCGCGAAGAACTGGCGCCCGCTCCCCGACGAGGCTCACCACCCGGCGCTCGATCCGAGCACGCCCGGCTCGGCGAAGGAATTCGCCGTGCGTTCGCTCGATCGCCTGCATCGCCGCGCGATGAAGAAGAGCCGCGACCTCGCTTCGCTCACACCGGAGCAGCGCCACGACGCGCGCATCGCCTTCAAGAAGGCGCGCTACGCCGCGGAATTCTTCGAATCTCTGTTCGACGCGCAGGGAAAGGCGCGCCGCTACCTGCGGCGGACGTCCGCGCTGCAGGACAAGCTCGGCGCCTTCAACGACCTGACCGTCGCGGCCGAGCTGCTGCGCGAATTCGGCGATGCCGAGGCCGATCTCGCGCCGGCGAGCGGCTTCGCCATAGGCTGGTGCGCCCATGCGCGCGAGGGCGCGGCCGTCGATTGGAAAAAGACCGAAAAGTCTTTGAAGACGCTCGAAGCCTTCTGGCGCCGAGGCGCGCGCGAGGAACCATGACGCTCGCAGAGCGTTGACTCGCCAAATGAACACGATGCCGCCACAATGGCGCGACGCGATCGAATGGACGCGGTCGCCGCCTCTCAAAATCGCGCAGATCGCGCCACTGATCGAAAGCGTGCCGCCGCGGCTCTATGGCGGAACGGAGCGCATCGTCTCCTTTCTCACCGAGGAGCTCGTGGCGCAGGGGCACGAGGTCACTTTGTTCGCGAGCGGAGGCTCGGTCACCTCGGCGCGGCACGTCTGCTGCAGCGATCTGCCGCTCCGCCAAAAGGGCGCTCCCGATCCGACGCCGCATTATCTGCTCATGCTCGATCGCGCGCGGCGCATGGCCTCGCAATTCGACATATTGCACTTCCACGTCGATCAGCTTCATTTCCCGCTGTTTCGCGACATAGCCGCGCATACGCTGACGACGCTCCACGGGCGCCAGGATCTCCCGGATATAGAGCGCTTCTACGCCGGCTTTCCCGAAATGCCGCTCGTCTCGATTTCGGATTCGCAGCGCGTGGCGGTTCCGCACGCCAATTTCGCAGGAACCGTGCTGAACGGCCTGCCGCTCGATCTCTTCGCGCCGACGCTTCGTCCAAGCGGCGATTATCTCGCCTTTCTCGGCCGCGTCTCGCCGGAGAAGGGCCTCGACCATGCGATCGCCATCGCCCGCGCCGTCGGCCTGCCGCTCAAGATCGCGGCCAAGGTCGACCTGCCGGACCAAGCCTATTTTCACGAGACGATCGAGCCGCTGCTCTCGCTTCCCGGCGTCGAATTCGTCGGCGAGATCGGCGATCGCCGCAAGAACGGCTTTCTCGGCGACGCGCGCGCGCTGCTGTTTCCGATCGATTGGCCGGAGCCCTTCGGCCTCGTCATGATCGAGGCCATGGCTTGCGGCACGCCCGTGCTCGCCTTTCGTCGCGGCTCCGCGCCGGAGATCGTCGAGGAGGGCGTGACCGGCTGCCTCGTCGACAGCGTCGAGGAGGCGATATCGCGCCTCGCTCATGTGCTCTCGCTCGACCGCGCCAAGGTCCGGCGGCGCTTCGAAACGCGCTTTTCCGCCGCGCGCATGGCGAAGGAATATGTCGCGATCTACCGCCGGCTGTTGCGCGCGCCGGCGCCGGCGGAGCTACGCGCATGTCCCATTGTCGTTCCGCCGACCTATTTCAACATGCATGTCGAGGACCAGATCGAACCGGACAACTCATATCCCACGCCCTAGCCCGAGCGACGGGGCGCGAGCCGCGCAGAACGCCGACGCGCCGCCAGACGCGGGCGCCGACGCGTTGCAGACGCATGAGCTGCAATTCTATATTCCGGCTACGGGGCCGCCGTCCCGGCCGCGTCGCACGCTCAAGCACGACGACACATTCGCCGTCTTCGACAGCCATGGCGACATAGGCGCGACGGCGGGCGGGCCGGACGGGCTGTTCGACCATGACACGCGCTATCTCTCGCATCTCGAGCTGCTCATCGAAGGCGCGCAGCCGCTGCTGCTCGACTCCGCCATACGCGACGACAATCTGAGCTTTTATGTCGATCTCACCAATCCAGACATTTTTCGCGACGAGAAGATCGCTCTGCTGAAAGACTCCGTCTATGTCTCGCGCACGCTGTATCTCAAGGACGGCTCGCTGCGCGAGCGGCTGGAAATCTCCAATCAGAGCGCAGAGGAGGTTCGGCTCAATCTGTCGATCGGCTTCGGCAATGATTTCGCCGATATATTCGAGGTGCGCGGCGTGCGGCGCGCGCGGCGCGGACGCGCCTGGGCGCAAGTGCTCGCGGCCGGCGCCGTCGCGCTCTATTATCGCGGACTCGACGGCGTGCTGCGCGAGACGGCGCTCTCCTTCGAGCCCGATCCGTCGCTGCTCGTCGATAGTGTCGCGACCTATTCGCTGCGGCTCGCGCCGCGCCAGGCGCAGACCATCTTCCTCACCGCGGCCAGCCGCGGGCGCCTGCCCAAATCGACGCAATCCTTCTTCAACGGCCTCACCGGCCTGCATCGCGAGCTGAAAGCCGCCGCGGGCCAGAGCGCGCGCGTCGAAACCTCCGATCCGACGCTCAATCAGATTCTCTGGCGTTCGACGGCGGATGTGCGAATGCTGCTCACCAAGACGCCGGAAGGCCCCTACCCCTATGCCGGCATCCCCTGGTATTCGACGACATTCGGGCGCGACGGCATCATCACCGCATTGCAAATGTTGTGGTTCGACCCTTCCATCGCCGTCGGCGTGCTGAAGCGGCTCGCCGCGCATCAGGCGACCGGATTCGATGCGCGCGCGGATGCGGAGCCGGGCAAGATCCTGCATGAAATGCGCGGCGGCGAGATGGCGACGCTCGGCGAAGTGCCTTTCGGCCTCTACTACGGAACCGTCGACGCGACTCCACTCTTCGTCGTTCTCGCCGGCTATTACGCCCGCCGCACCGGCGATTACGGACTCGTCTCCGAGCTCTGGCCGGCGATCGAACGCGCGCTCGCCTGGATCGACGGGCCCGGCGATCCGGACGGCGACGGTTTCATCGAATATGCGCGCCATACGGAAAAGGGCCTCAGCAATCAGGGCTGGAAGGATTCTCACGATTCCGTTTTCCACGCCGACGGGCGTCTCGCGGAAGGGCCGATCGCGCTCGTCGAGGCGCAGGCCTATGTCTATGCCGCGCGGCGCCTCGCCGCCCATTGCGCGCGCGTGCTCGGCTTCCACGATCGCGCGACCGAGCTCGCGCGCGCCGCCGAGACTTTGCGCGAACGTTTCGAGGCGGCCTTCTGGTGCGAGGAGATCGGCACTTATGCGCTGGCGCTCGACGGCGACAAGAAGCAATGCAAAGTGCGCACGAGCAATGCGGGACATGCGCTCTATTCGGGCATAGCGCTGCCGGATCGCGCGCAGCGCGTCGCGGAAGGACTGCTCGACTCGCGGTTTTTTTCCGGCTGGGGCGTCCGCACGGTGGCGCGCGGCGAGAGCCGCTACAATCCCATGTCCTATCACAATGGCTCGATCTGGCCGCATGACAATGCGCTCATCGCTCATGGCTTCGGCCGCTATGGCTTCAAGGACGGCGTGGCCGCCATATTCGACTCGCTGATGCGCGCCGCGAGCTATATGGAGGCGCGCCGAATTCCGGAGCTCTATTGCGGCTTCCGGCGCCGTCACGGGCGCGGCCCGACGCTCTATCCCGCCGCCTGCTCGCCGCAGGCCTGGGCGGCGAGCGCGCCCTTCCTGTTCATTCAGACGATGCTCGGCCTCGAGTTCGACCACAAGGCGCGGCAGATTCGCCTCGTCAATCCGATCGTGCCCGTATCCGCCGGCGAGATCGTCATTCGCGATCTCTCGCTCGGCGAGGCGCGCGTCGACATAGCGCTCCGGCAGGACGCACGCTCGGCGATTTCGCTGAATGTGCTGCGCACGATCGGCGACGTCCAAGTGTCGCTCGTCTTCGATCCGGATGTGCGCGAGCACCCGCTCACGGCGAAAGGCTGAGCCGAGAGAAATCCTGCTCGGAACCCCGCCGCCAGGCCCGCGCCATCACGGAACCTTTCTCCGGGCGCGGCGTTGCTCGGGGACAATCAGGAGGAGCAGAAAATGGCGAGCGCCAATCCGGACTTCAATCTCGTCTCGAGCGAGGACGTGGAAGGCACGACCGTTTTCGATCGGCTCGGCAATGAGCTCGGCGAAATCGATCATCTCATGATCGACAAGGTCTCGGGCCGCGTACGTTACGCCGTGATGAGCTTCGGCGGATTCTTGGGGCTCGGTCACAGCCATTATCCGCTGCCGTGGAATTCGCTCGCCTATGACAATGAGCGCGAAGGCTATGTCGCCGACATCATCGAGCAGCAGCTGCAGGATGCGCCCGAGTTCAGCGACGACAGCTGGAGCGATCGCGATTGGGAGAAGCGCGTCCACGAGCATTATCACGCGCGCCCCTATTGGGACGAGCAGCAGTTCGGCGAGCAACAGCCGCGCCCGCGCGGCTGAGCCACGCTCCTGCGGCTAGCTCGCGGATCGACAGGCTTCGCCGCGATGCGATAGAAATTTCAGATCGCCGATTCGCGTTTATGTCTCGACCCGTTTTTTCAACGGAGATTTGCAGATGACATTTCGACGCTTCGCGGCGGCCGGCCTTACGGTCGCTCTCGCCTGCGCTTCGGCCCCCGCTTTGGCGCAGGCCGATGGATTTTTCGTTCCCGATTGGACGGCGCCGGCAGCGACGCCCGTGCTCACGCCGGGCGTGCTCACCGCTACGCCTTACTCTTATTTCTACCGCTACCCGGCGCCCTATCCTTACGTCTACGCCCGCAACGGCTGTCTCGTGAACGCCCCGGTCTTCGACGGCTGGGGCGCCTTTCTCGGCTATCAGAGACTGCGCGTCGCCTGCTGATCGGCGAGCCGCTTGTCGAGCAATATCTGATTGGCGTCGAGCGAGAACTCCTTCCACGCCGCCGCAATGTCGAGCAGCGTGACGTTGAGATAATCCTTCGACGGCTTGTGCTCGTCGGGGAAATTGGAGAGCGCGCAGGAGGTGCGGTTATAGTCGATGACGCCGTCCAGCAGCTCCTGGATGAAGCCGTCGAACGCCTTTTGCGCCAGAGGCGTCAGATCGGAGCGCCCCTTGTCCACCGCGACCACCGAATGGTCGAAGGGCAGGCCCTCGAGCACGGCGATCGCCTCCTTCAGCACCGCCTCCATCGCGCCGAGCATGGCGCGCTGGGTGATCTGCTCGCGCTGGCCGTTGGAGAGGCCGAAATTCAGCCGCTGCCGATAGCTGGCGAATGTCGGCGCGCGCTTGGCGTTCACCCATTCGCGGAAACGCGCCATGCTCGCTTCATTGAGCGCCTCGCCGGTAGCGCCTTCGCTCGCGCCGGAAATCATGATCGACGTCTCCTTCTGATCGAGAAGGCGCAGCCGGATGCGCTCGGCCGCGACCAGCGCGCCCTCGAGATAGCCGCCGCCCTCGCGCGCCGTCTCGGTACCGCCGAGATAGAGCTTGCCCTCCCAGAACGCCTGCCGCAGCAGCGGATCGCCATAATCGGGATGCTCGGAGGGCGGCGTCAGATCGATCGTCGAGCAGGTAAAGGGCTCGCGCGCCCAATCCTGCACATGCTGCTCGCCATCCTCGACCGACTTGCCGAACAATTGGACGAATTGACTTTCGAGCAGCATGAACATGCCGCCGCTGAACGCTTCCCGCAGTTCCGCGGAAAGCGCGAAGAAGCCGCCGATCGCCGCGCGCTCGCCCGTCGAGTCGCAAGCGTCGAAGATTTCTCCCAGCACCGCCTGCTCATGGGTGGCGAAAGCGTTGCCGGAATGCCCATCCGCGCGCCAGGCGGGGGCGCCGGCAAAGCCGACCACGGCCTTGGCCTGCGCCGCCATCCAGGTCGGCGCGCTGCGCAGGGCGTTGCGGCTCATCGCGTCGAGCTCCGGCTCGAAGGCGAGATGCTCCGCCAGCAGACGCGGCGGAACCGCGAGCACCGCCCGTTTCGCGGTCACGGTCTCGGATTTGCCATCCGTCTCGAAGGTGAGCTCCACATGGTCGCCACGATCGGCGATGGAGCGCAACGCTGCGGAGAGATGGATCGCCTCCGCCGGAACCGTGGCGGCCAGCGCCTCTATGAGCGAGGCCATGCCGCCGGCGAGCCGGCGCGCGCCGGAATGGAGATTGGGCGTCATGCGGGTCTCGGGCTTTTTATCGCCGAAGGCGAGCAGCAGCGCCGTGCCCGGATCATATTGCGGGAAATCCGCGAGGCCGAGCTCTTTCACCAGCGCGGTGATCATCGGCTGCGTGTCCGGCCAGAACCAGGTCGGCCCGAGATCGACGCGCTGTCCCGAGGCCGTGTCCTCGACCGACAATACGCGGCCGCCGAGCCGCGGACGCGCCTCATAGAGCGCAAAACTCACCCCCGCCGCGGCGAGACCGCGCGCCAGCGCCAAGCCGGAGGCCCCGCCTCCGACAATCACAACGTCCAGCATCGTTCAGCTCCTGAGCCGTCTGGCCTTTTGCGGCAAAGCGACGCAAAGGGCGTGCCGCGGATTTTGTCGCTTTTACGCCCTTTCCGGGCTGGCGCCCGGCATGCAAAGTCGGCGCGGCCTCCGATGGAGAGACGACAGTGACCGACGACCGCAACCGCCTCGGCGAGGAGACGAGCCCCTATCTCCTCCAGCACAAGGACAATCCCGTGCATTGGCGCGCATGGTCGGCGGAGACGCTGGCGCTCGCCAAGGAGAGCGGCAGGCCGATCCTGCTCTCCAGCGGCTACGCCGCCTGCCACTGGTGCCATGTGATGGCCGCCGAGAGCTTCGAGAGCGAGGCGATCGCCGCGCTGATGAACGAGAATTTCGTCAATGTGAAAGTCGATCGCGAGGAGCGGCCGGACATAGACCATCTCTATCAGCAGGCGCTTCAGCTCACCGGGCGGCGCGGCGGCTGGCCGCTGACCATGTTCCTGACGCCGGACGGCGAGCCCTTTTGGGGCGGCACTTATTTCCCGCCCGAGCCGCGCCACGGAATGCCCGGCTTCGGCGATATTCTGAAGGCCGTCTCCGAGCTGTGGCGCGAGAAGCCCGATGTCGTCACGCGCAATGTGACGGCGATCGGCGACGGGCTGAACCGTCTCGCCGAGACCGCCCCGGCCGAGCCCATATCACCCGAACTCGTCGAGACGATCGCCGAGAAGCTCGACGGCTATATCGACTGCGAGCATGGCGGCGTCGGCGGCGCGCCGAAATTCCCGCAGGCGGCGAGCCTCGAGTTCTTATGGCGGGCGTTCGAACGCACCGGCCGCGCCTCCTTCCGCGAGGCGGCGCTGACGACGCTCGACCATATCTGCCAGGGCGGCATCTACGACCATCTCGGCGGCGGCTTCGCGCGCTATTCGACCGACGAGCGCTGGCTCGCGCCGCATTTCGAGAAGATGCTCTACGACAATGGGCAGCTCGTCGATCTGCTGACGCTCGTCTGGCAAGAGGAGCGCAAACCGCTCTACGCCGCGCGCATAGCCGAGACGATCGAATGGGCGCTGCGCGAGATGCGCTTGCCCGAGGGCGTTTTCGCGAGCAGCCTCGACGCCGACAGCGAGCATGAGGAAGGCAAATTCTATGTCTGGACCGCGGCGGAGGTCGACGCCGTCCTCGGTCCGCGCGCTGCGTCCTTTCGCGCCGTCTACGACATTGTGGACGGCGGCAATTGGGAGGGCAAATCCATCCCCAATCGTCTGCGCGGCATGGAGCTGCTTTCCGCGCAAGAAGAGGCGGCGCTCGCGGAGGATCGCGCAAAATTATTGGCGGCGCGCGCGGCGCGCGTGCGTCCGGGCCGTGACGACAAGGCGCTCGCCGATTGGAACGGACTGATGATCGCCGCAATCGCGACGGCCGCGCAAGTCTTCGAGCGGCGCGACTGGCTCGCGGCGGCGACCGCGGCCTTCGACTTCATCGCAGCGCATATGACGACCGCCGACGGCCGTCTGCTGCACTCCTATGGCGCCGGACGCGCCAAACATATGGCCGTGCTCGACGATTACGCCGATCTCGGCCGCGCCGCGCTGGTCCTCCACGAGGCGACGGGCGAGACGCGCTTTCTCGCGCGCTGCCGAGACTGGATCGAGATCGTCGAGACGCATTACCGCGACGAGAGCGCCGGCGGCTATTTCTTCACCGCCGATGACGCCGAAGCGCTGATCCGCCGCTCCAAGATCGCCGAGGACGCTCCTCTGCCCTCCGGCAATGGAACAATGACGCAAGTGCTGGCGCAGCTCTATCATCTGACTGGCGAAGACCGCTATCGCGAGCGCGCCGACGCGATCCTCGCCGCTTTCGCCGGCGTCGTGCGGCGCGGCCTGCTCGGCTATTCGACTCTGCTGAACGGCGCCGAAACTCTGCGCGAGGGATTGCAGATCGTCATCGTCGGCGAGCGCTCCGCGCCCGACACGGCCGCGCTGCTGCGCATAATCCATGGCGCGAGCCTCCCCGGACGCACGCTCGCCATCGTCGCGCCCGGCACCGCCTTCCCGCCTTCGCATCCAGCCGCCGGCAAGTCGCAGATCGACGGCGCAGCCGCAGCCTATGTCTGCCGCGGCGCAAGCTGCTCGCTGCCGATCGTCTCGGCATCGGAACTCGAAGACGCGTTGCGCGCTCGGCGCTAAACCAGTTTCGGGCGAATTCCGATCGCTCGAACGATCCCGTTCGTGCGGAAAGCGCTTTAAGGCGACTTCCAGGCGAGCGCCGCCGCATAGCCCGACGGAGCTTCGAGACGCGCCGCGCGAAGATCGCCCCAATCCGCCTCGGCATGGCGCAATTCATAAAGATCGCCCAGCCCCGGCCAGACGGAGAAGGCCTGCAGCTTCTCCACTATGCCGAGTCCCAACGCTTTCAACGCCGCCTCCTTGGCGGTCCAGCGCGCGAAAAAGCCGGCGGCGTCTATCCCTTCGTGCTCCTCCGCCGTCAGCGCGAGCGACGCGAGTCCGGCGAGATCGGACGTCTCCCTCACCTGTTCTATGTCGACGCCGACCGCCCAACGCTGCGAGATCGCGATGAGAGCGAAATCGCCGGAATGCGAGACATTGAAGGAGACTCCGCCGGCCAGCTCCGGCCTGCCATAGCGTCCGGCCGTAAAGCGCAGCGTCGACGGATCGACGCCGAGCCTCTCGCCGAGCAGCCGACGCAGAGCGGCGCGCGTCGAGATCATGCGCAGCCGATCCTCATGCCGCAGGAAACGCAACGCGCGTTCGCGCTCCTCCGCGGTCAGCACGTCCCAATCGGCGTCGGGCCACGGCGCCTCGAGGTCGAAATCGAGCCGCAAGACCTCTATCCGCCCATCGCCGACATCGGGAGTCCATAATCGCGTCACGCGCTCTCCTCTCGCGCGCCGAGCGTCTCGATCGCCCTCTCGAAAGCCGATGCGCTCGCGCTGCGCAGCGGACAATAGGGAATGCCATGGCTCTCGCACAGGCTCTTCACCGCGCCGACCGCGCGATGGCTGACGCAATCGACCGGGAAAAACACAGCATCGGCGCGCCGCACGAGCTCGCTCAACATGGCGCGACTGTCCTCCATGCCCCCGTCGTGATGGATCAGCGAACCATTGCGGCGCTCGACGAGCCGTTGCAACCGGCAAACGGTGCGCGGTCGCCCGCCCACATAGAGCAGGCAACGCCCGCAGAGATCCGTCTCGATCTCTTCTGCGCGAGCCTCGGCCTCGACTGCGATCTCGGAAGCGAGCGGCGACGGCGGGCCGCGTCGCGGCGGCTCCGTCGCGGCGCAGCGAGCCTCCTTCGCCTTCAGCCTCGCGAGACGCCCCTCGAGACGCGCATGATCCTCGCGCAGATCGGCGTGAGCGAGGCGTAGCGCGTCGAGCTCGCGCAGCGTCTCGTCGCTTCTCTCCCCGGCGCGCAAGGCGCCGATTTCCAGCCGCAGGCTCTCGCATTCGGCAGCGAGCTCGCGCGCATCGCGAAGCTGCTCGCTCATCCGGCCGATCTCGGCGCGCAGCCGCGCCAGCTCGCCATTGCGCTCGGCGATGACATTGGCGAGACGTCGCGCGATTTCGGCCTTCTCGCGTCGCGCCTCGGCGATCTCGCGCGCATCGCCGCGATGCGCTGCGCCACTGATATGCGACATCATGTGAATATCGCCGAAAATCCGCGTCTCGACGCGAGATGTGAGACGCGGATGCGCGATCAGCGCCCAATAGGCGCCGGGAACGACGCCATTGTCGATAGCGGTCTCCCAAAAGTCGAAAAGCTGCTCCTCGCCGTCGAGCGCCTTGGCCTTGCGGAGCAGGCCCTCATATTTCGTGTCCAGATGTTTCTGCACGGCGCGGGAGACGACATTCTCGTCGTGCATTTTCTCGACGAAGAGCCCATGGACCTGATAGTCGTTGTAGCTCGCCTCATTGCCGAGAAAGCCGGTGCGCCGGGCCAGCTTGCGCAATTCCACGATCGTCAGGCATGTGCCGATGATCGAGCAATGCGACGCGCCTATGATCTCCCATATGCGCCGTCGCGCACCCGATTCCCGACGCGCGACGGGCGCGAGCTCGAACCCCTCGCTCGCCATGGCGGATTTCAGCACGCTCAACGAGACGAGAGGCCGCCGCTCGCTCATGGCGTCGCCTCCGCGACGGCGTCGTGACCCGCATTGGTCTGCTCGAGCACGGCGTCGAAACCCTCGAACTCCGGATGGCCGACATAGAGCGGCTTGTTCTTGCCGGCGTCCTTGTGCGAATCGCGAAACTGCTGCGACGTCGTCCAGGCGAGGAAGCTCGCCTTGGTCTCCCACATCGTATGCGAGGCGTAGAGCGTGTGATCCTCGCGCTCCGGCCCGCGCAAGAGGTGGAAGGAGATAAAGCCCTCCATCTCCTCGAGCCGGGTGCGGCGCGACGCCCATATCTGCTCGAACGCCTTTTCCTCTCCCTTGACGACCTTGAAGCGATTCATCGCGATGAACATGTCGAGCTCCTTTTCAGGAGCCGCGCGCGGCGGCTCGGATTGGGGCCATCGTCGCGCGGCGCCGCCTCGCGATCAAGCCCCGCCTAGGCCAAAGACACTGCAAGATTTCTAAAATCCCACTCTGCAAGCTTTCCAGGCGCGGCTCCACGATATCGCCCGAAACGCCGCGATCATCGGCGTCGATGGAACCAACGAAAGGGAAGGCCCATGTGCGACATCCGAGGAGAGAAGCGCAAGATCGACGCTCTGCTCGAGCGGGCGGCGCGCGCCGCGCCGGCGAATGTGCGCGCCGACGAGAGCGCGCTCGCCGAATTCTGCATGATCACCGCGAGCGAATATTATTCGACGGAATGTCCGGACGAATGCCTGCGGCGACGCTGCGCCGATTTCGCGGCGCGCGTCATGCGCCGCGAAACAGCGGACGCATGGCGCGCCACGATGGCGAAGCGGCGAAGCCCGATCGCTCAGGAGAAAGCCTGAGCGATATCGGCGACGAGATCGTCCGGATGCTCTATGCCGATCGACATTCGCACCAGCGCCGGCGTGATGCCGATCTCGCGCCGCGCCGCTTCGGCGAGCCCCGAATGCACCGTTGTCGCAGGATGGCAGACGAGCGATTCCGTGCCGCCGAGGCTCACCGCGAGCTTGAATATCTGCAAGCGATTCAAAAAGGCGAAAGCCTCGCTCTGTCCGCCTTCGACTTCGAAGGAGAAGGTGGAGCCGGCCGCGCTCGATTGGCGCTCCATCAACACGCGCGTCGGATGATCTTGCGGCAGCAGCGGCGGATAATGCACGCGCACGACCTTGGGATGCGCGGCGAGATATTCGGCGACGACCGCAGCATTGCTCGCCGCGCGGCGCATGCGCAGCGACAATGTCTCCAGCGAACGCGCCAGCATCCAGCAGGAATGCGGATCGAGCTGCGTGCCGATGGCGTTGCGCATTGTGCGGATCGGCGCGAGCGCCGCATGGGCGCCGATGACCGCGCCGCCGATGAGATCGCTGTGCCCGCCGACATATTTGGTGAGCGAATAGAGCGACAGATCGGCGCCATGCTCGAGCGGCGATTGGAACACGGGGCCGAGCAATGTGTTGTCGCAGCATAGGATCGGACGGCGTCCCTGACGCTCGCCGATCTCCTGCGCGATGCGCGCCACCATGGCGATATCGACGAGACTGTTCATCGGATTGGACGGCGTCTCGACGAAAATAATCGCGACATTGCCGGCGGCCATCGCTCGCTCGGCCGCGCCGCGCACGACATGCTCGTCGAGGCCGTCGGCGAAGCCGACGCTTCTCACATCGAATGGCGAGAGCGTGCGGCCGATCAGCATTTCCGTTCCGCCATAGAGCGGGCGACTGTGCAAAATGACATCGCCCGGCTTCGCATGAGCGAGGATCGTCGTCACGATCGCCGACATTCCGGAAGAAAACACGAGCCCCGTTTCGGCGTTCTCATGCACGGCGAGACGATCCTCGAGGATCTCGAGATTTGGATGATTGAAGCGCGAATAGACGAGGCCCGGCTGCTCGCCGCGCTCGGGCGCGCTGCGGCCGGCCATATAATCGAAATAGTCGCGTCCATCCTCCGCCGTACGAAACGCGAATGTGGAAGTGAGAAACACCGGAGGCTTCACCGAGCCTTCGGAGAGAGCCGGATCGTAGCCGTAGCCGAGCATCAATGTCTCTGCGTGGAGACGATGCTCGCCGATGCGGGTCTTGTGATAGCGTTCGCTGCTCATGACGACTCTCCTCTCATCGGCGCGCGCATGAATTCCTTTAGATTCACAATATGTTTTCACGCTCGCGCTCGCGTCTTTCATGCTCGTCCACACAAATGAATACGTAGCTTTTTCCGCTAAGGTCGCATGCGCGTCACAGTCACAGAAATTCGACGACGTTTCACGCGATTGCGGCTCGCCGTCGTTGACCGAATCTCGGAGTGAGACTTAGCATTTCAATAGCCGCATTACCCACGGCGAGCGGACAGCGACTGCGCGCGGCCCGATGCGGTGACAAAACTTTGTTGAAAAGGATTCCTCGATGAAGAAGTTATTCTCAGCCACAGCGATTGCACTGGCTCTTTCCGCTGGAGCGGCGCTCGCCGCGGATCTCCCCGCTCTCAAGGCTCCGCTGCCGCCTCCGCTGCCGCCGCCGCCCCTGTGGACCGGATTCTACCTCGGTCTGAACGCGGGCTATTCGTTCGGCGCGTCGAACCAGGTCGACGTCACGACGGCCAATGTCTACGACTCGCTCGGCCCGGCCGGCTTCCTCGCTCCTATCGTCATCGATCCGTCCGCCAGCTCCGCCGCCCTCGGGGCGAGCGGGACCGCCAATGGCCAGCGCAACGGATTCATCGGCGGCGGCCAGGTCGGCTACAATTTTCAATTCGGCAACAACTTCCTGATCGGCCTCGAAGCCGATCTGCAAGGCGCCGGCATCCGCAGCGACAACAGCTTCACCAGCGGCTCCTCGTGGAACGCTTTCGACATCGGTCCCGGCCTCCTCAGGTTGGATCGCTCTGCGGCCGGCGCCACCACGGTGACGACGCGCACCGACTGGCTCGGCACGGTGCGCGGCCGTTTGGGCTACATCTGGGGACCGTCGTTCCTGATCTACGCCACCGGCGGTCTCGCCTACGGCGGCACTCAGGCGACGACCCATCAGTCCTTCGCTGTGAACAACACGCTTTCCCTGCTCCCTCCGCTCGTTTCGGTCAACGTCCCCTATGCGTCGATCGGCGGCTTCTCGCGCTACGATCAATCGCGCATCGGCTGGACGGTCGGCGGCGGCATCGAATGGCTGTTCGCTCCGAACCTGAGCTTCAAGGCCGAATATCTCTACTACGATCTCGGCACGGCGCGTTATCTGAACAGCCCACTGGCCGCGGTCGGCCCGTCGGTCACGGTGCTCGGCGTCACGTCGCCGCTCCTGGCGTCGCTCAATCAGGGCATCACGCGCGTGAAATTCGACGGACATATCGCGCGCGTCGGCATCAACTATCACTTCGTGTCGGCGCCGCCGGTGCCGGTCATCGCGAGATATTGATCCGATCATCACGCTTGCAGATCGTGAGAGCCCGGCCTCCATGGCCGGGCTCTTCGCATTTGTCGCTCCAATTCGGCGTGGATATTTCGGTGCGGATCGCGTTAGAAGAATGCGACGCAACCAGAGCTCCGCCGCAAATGACATCCGCCCCCGCCTGGGCCTGGGCCGCCTTCACGCTCACCGCCGCCGGCGGACAAACGCTGCGCAACGCTCTACAGCGCGACCTCACCGACTCGCTCGGCGCGGCCTGCGCGACCTTCGTGCGCTTTCTCTTCGGCTGCCCTTTCTCCTTCGTCTTCCTCGCCGCCGCCTGTGCGCTCATGGGCGCGCCGCCGCCGGTTCCAGACGCGCGCGCTCTGCTCGTCATCGCGGCGGCGGCCGCGCTGCAGATCGCGGCCACGGCGCTGATGCTCATATCGATGCGAGAGCGATCCTTCGTCATCGTGACGGCGCTGCTCAAGACGGAGGCGGTGCAGATCGTCGTCTTCGGGCTTTTGTTTCTGGGCGAGGCGGCGACGCCGCCGCTCACGCTCGGCGTTCTCTCGGCGACATTCGGCGTGCTCGCCATGTCGCTGCCAGATCCCGCCGCGGCGCTGCGCGGCGAAGCGCCCTGGCGGCCGATTCTCTACGGCCTCGTCTCGGCCACATTATTCGGCGTCTCCACGGTCTGCTACCGCGAGGGAGTGCTGGCGCTCGGGGGCCCCTCCTTCGTCGTCGCGGCCGCGACCGAGCTGGTTCTCGGCCTCGTCTTGCAAACGGCGCTGATCTTGCTCTATCTAAGCGTCTTCGACCGCGCGGGCCTCGCCGCCATCCTCATCCATTGGCGGGAATCGCTGTCGGCGGGCTTGCTCGGCGCCTTCGCGACGCTGTTCTGGTTCCTGGCCTTCGCCCTCGAGACGGCGCCGCGCGTGCGCACGCTGGCGTTGATCGAAGTCTTGTTCGCGCAAATGGTCACGCGCCGCATGTTCGCGCAGAGGACCGGAGCGCGGGAATGGCTCGGCGTGGCGATGCTGATCGCCGGCGTCGCGGCCGTATTGAACGGCGGATAGCGGCCCGCTGGCCGCATCCTTAGAATTGCGAGATACGACATGGCGTCCCAGATCGACGGCCCCCGAATTCAACCCAAATCCGGCAAGGCGAAGCAGCTCGTCGTCTTCCTCCACGGCTATGGCGCGGACGGCGCCGATCTCATCGAGATCGGCCGGCAATGGCGCGCCTTCCTGCCGGACGCGGCTTTCGTCTCGCCCCATGCGCCGGAGCGCTGCGCCGTGTCGCCGGCCGGGCGGCAATGGTTTCCGCTGACCATGCGCGACCCGGAGGAGCGTTGGCGCGGCGTCGTGGCGACCCGGCCCCTGCTCGACTCCTTTCTCGCCGAGGAACTGGCCAAGAACGAGCTCGACGAGAGCAAATTGGCGCTGGTCGGCTTCAGCCAGGGGACGATGCTGGCGTTGCATGTGGGCCTGCGGCTGCGCCGGCCGCCCGCGGCCATTCTCGGCTATTCGGGAATTTTGGTGGCGGGCAGCGATCCGGCGGAAATTCCACCGCAATTCGGAACCGAGCCGCCGGCGGTTCTGCTCGTCCATGGCGAGGAGGATTCGATGATCCCGGCGGAAGCGCTGCTGCTCTCGGCCAATGCGCTCGCCAAGGCAGATGTGCCGACGCAGTGGCATCTTTCCGCCGGTCTCGACCATGGCATCGACAACGCCGGCCTGCTGCATGGCGGGCTGTTTCTGGCGAGAAGCTTCGGCCTGCCGGTCGAATTCGCCCGCCGCGGCGGGCGCTGAGCCTCGCCGAGCCTTGCCTCAGAGCGCCGGGGCGGCGTCGCGGCCGGCGCCCGCGCCGACCGGGGCGAGCACTTCGTCGAGCGGCGGCAGCGCCCGGCGCACGGCGCGGCGCAAGCCCGCCGGCCGGTAGAGCTGCTTCGTCGCCTCGACGATATGGACGCCGCCGCCCGGCAGCGAAAAGCGGCCGGCGATCCTCTCGAAGGCCGGCGCCGAGCGCAGCAGCGAGGCGCGGGCGAAAGGCGGCACATAGAGCGCCTCTCCCCAGAAGACGGGCAGCAGCAGCGTCTCCTGCAACAGGCTCTGGAGCTGGCCGCGCGAATAAGGGTGGCCGTGGCCGAACGGCGTCGTGTCGACGCGCGCCCATAGGCCCGAGCGGCTGGGGACGACGACGATCACCCGCCCGCCCGGCGCGAGAACGCGCCAGATCTCCTCCAATATGTCGCGTGGCGATTCGCCGACCTCGAGCGCATGGACGACCAATATGCGATCGACGCTGGCGTCCGGCAGCGGCATCATCGTGGTCTCGACGAGAGCCGAGGCCGAGCGGCCGCCGTTCGGCCAGTGAACGACGCCCTGGGCGGCCGGCATGAAGGCCAGCACGCGCTGCGCCCGCTCCTGGAAATCGACGAGATAGGGCGTGGCGTAGCCGATGCCGAGCACACGCAGGCCGGAATGGTCCTCCCAGCGGGTCCGCGCCATGCGCCCGACGAGACGCCGCGCCACCTGGCCCAGCGGCGAACCGTAAAAATTCCGCAGGTCGACGACGTCGAGAGACATATCTGCTATTTCGCAATATCTTCGGCGCGACGCAAGCGCGTGAAACGGTCGCGGCCACGACCGACGACGCGAGCCGGCGCGTCGACAGGAGCGGCAGAATGAGCGTAGAGGTCGTTCAGTTCAATTGCCTCGCCGATAATTTCGGCCTGCTGCTGCGGGACGAAGCCACAGGCGCCGTCGCCTCGATCGACGCGCCCGACGCCCGCGCCATAGCGGCCGAACTTTCGCGGCGCGGCTGGCGGCTCACCGATATTCTCGTCACCCACCATCACGCCGACCATATCCAGGGCGTAGCGGGGCTCAAAGACCTCTATCCACAGGCGCGCGTCGTCGGCCCGCGCAAGGATCGGGGACGCATTCCGGGCCTCGATCTCGAGGTCGGCGAGGGCGATCTTGTGACAGTCGGCTCCGCGGCGGCGCGCGTCATAGAGGCGCCGGGGCATACGATCGGACATATTCTCTATCACTTCGAGGAGGATGCGATCCTGTTCGTCGGCGATGTGCTGTTTTCCTTAGGCTGCGGCCGCGTCTTCGAGACGCCGATGGATGTCATGTACGCGTCACTGGAGAAGATCGCCGAGCTGCCGCCGGAGACGCGCGTCTATTGCGGCCATGAATATACGCAGGCCAATGCGCGCTTCGCCCACACCGTCGATCCGCGCAATCGTCTGCTCGCCGACCGCGCCCGCGAGGTCGATGCGCTGCGCGCCGAGGGCAAACCCACTCTGCCGACGACGATCGCCCTCGAGCTCGCGACAAATCCCTTCCTGCGCGCGGAGAACCCGCAGCTGCAAGAGGCGCTCGGAATGGAGAACGCCGACCCTGTCCGCGTCTTCGCCGAAATGCGCGAAAGAAAGAATGCATTCCGATGACGATGGAGTCGAACGCCCCGCTCTCGGCGGCGGATGTCGCGCGGCTGCTGGAACTCGCGCCGCATCCTGAAGGCGGCTTCTATCGCGAGACCTTTCGCGACCCGCGCGCCGTCGAGAACGGCCGCGCCGCCTCCACCGCTATCTATTATCTGCTCGGCGCGGGAGAGGTCTCCGCCTGGCATCGCGTCGACGCCGCCGAGATCTGGCATTTCTACGCCGGCGCTCCGCTCGCCGTCGATATTTCAGCGATCGGCGACGCCGCCGAGCGCCGTATTCTCGGGCCCGGCCTCACGCGCGGCGAGCGTCCGCAGATCGTCGTGCCCGCCGGCCATTGGCAGAGCGCCCGCAGCCTCGGCGCCTGGACGCTCGTCGGCTGCACCGTCGCGCCGGGATTCGAATTCTCCCGCTTCGAGCTCGCGCCCGCCCATTTCCGGCCGCCGCGTCCGGACGGGGGAGAATAGGCCGCGCTAAACGCCCCGTTTACTTTTGGGCCCCAATACTGGCCGACATCCGTATTCTGTCGATCAGGCCTAGCCGATGCAATTGCGCCATCTCGCCGACAAGGCCGTTCCCGCGGGATTGCAGGAGCCGGCCTCCTCCCCCACCGCGGCGGCCGCTCCGACCGCGCAGCAGCAGCCGGCGGGGCCAAACTCTCTCAGCATTCTCGCCTCGATCGGCATGCTCTCCTATGAATGGGACATAGCGACCGATCGGCTCGATTGGGGCGAGACTCTCGCCGAAGTGCTCGCTCCCTTCGCGCATGTCGATCTCTCGACGGGGCGCGCCTATGGCGAGCGGCTCGGCGCGCAGAGCGCCACCTCGCGCTTCGACGCCA
Source organism: Methylosinus sp. H3A (assembly GCF_015709455.1). Taxonomy (NCBI): domain Bacteria; kingdom Pseudomonadati; phylum Pseudomonadota; class Alphaproteobacteria; order Hyphomicrobiales; family Methylocystaceae; genus Methylosinus; species Methylosinus sp. H3A. Next base: position 2,997,530 of record NZ_JADNQW010000005.1, on the reverse strand, counting down.
TCGTCATGTCGACGGGCAGCGACGATGGGCGCGGCGTGTTCTTCAATGCGATCTACGCCCTCGTCCCGCCGCGCGAGACCGGCGGCGGCCCGCTCGTCTGGGTCGAAGATAGCGGCAAATGGTTCGCCGGCCACGACGGTCGACCGAGCCGCGCCCATGGCGTCGTCCGCGTCATCACCGAGCGCCACGAGATGGAGCGCCGGATGACGCGCAGCGCGCAATTCGACGCGCTCACCGGCGCGATGAGCCGCGCGCTGCTCGCCGAACATTCGCTGCGCCTGCTCGGACAGCCGGAAAAATCACGCAAGCCCTTCGCCATCCTGCTGGTCGCGCTGGAGAATCTCTTCGCGCTCAACCGCACCTACGGCTATGACGCCGGCGATGAGATGATCGTCGGACTGGCCTCGCGGCTGCGGACCAACGTCCGCGTCAATGATCTCGTGGCGCGCTACGCCGGCAATAAATTCGCCGTGCTGCTCGAGAATTGCGATGTGGAGCAGGCCAAGGCGTCGGGCCAGCGGCTCATCGAAGTCATCGCCCACTCGCCTTTCGCGACCGAAGTCGGCTCGATTTCCGTGTCGGCGCGGATCGGCGCCGTCGTCGCGCCCCGCGACGGAAGATCGCCTGCGGTGCTGTTCCAGCACGCCGAAGAGGCGCTCGACGCGGCGCGCCAGCGCAACGCCCAGCGGCTCGTCTGCTACGCCACCTCGCTCGCGCGCGACAATGGGCGGCTGCATGCTCTGCAGATTTCCGACAGCGTCGTCTCGGCGCTCAACGAGCGCCGCGTCGAGCTCGCCTTTCAGCCGATCGTCCTCGCTCAGTCCGGCGAAACCGCCTTCTACGAGGCGTTGCTGCGCGTGCGGCTCGCCGACGGCTCCATCGTCGTTCCCGGCGACATTCTGCCGATCGCCGAGAAATCCGGGCTCGTGCGTCTTCTCGATCAGCGCGTGCTGGAGCTGGCGCTCACGCGCCTGCGCGCCGACCCCACGCTGCAAATTTCGGTGAACGCCTCGGTCGCCACGCTGCACGATCCGGAATGGCCGGAGTGGCTGGCCAATGCGACGCGGGTCTATGCGGGCGTCGCGGATCGACTGACCATCGAAATCACCGAGACGACGCTGATCGACGATTTCGACAAGACGCGCCAGCTGATCTGCGACTGCAAGCAGATGGGCATCAAATTCGCGATGGACGATTTCGGCGCCGGACACACGTCCTTCCGCAATCTGCGCCTGCTGGACTTCGACTTCGTCAAGATCGACGGAGTCTTCATCCAGAACATCATCAAATCGGAGGACGATCGCTTCTTCGTCCGCACCCTCACCGATCTCGCCAAACATCTCGGGCTGAAGATCGTCGCGGAATGGGTGGAGGATGAAGCGACCGCGCAATTGCTGCGCGGCTGGGGCGTCGACTTCTTCCAGGGCTCGCTGTTCGGCTCGGCGATTGTGGCGTCCTCGCCGACCGAGGCGCACGATCTCGCCCGCCGGGCCTGAGACGGAGCATTTTCCGCTCGAACAAAATCGTTCGAGCGGAAGCTGCGGGCGTCAGCCGTTCTTGTTCGACAATTGGTCGATGCGCTTGTTCAGCTCGTCGAGCTGGCGCTTCATCTCGTCGAGATCGGAGCGCGGCGGCGGCTCCGTGGCCGCCGCGGTCTCGGTGGAGGCGGCGGGCGGCTCGGCCGGCAGGCCGAAGGGATTGAACATGGTCAGCGCATGGCGGAACACCGCCATATTCTTGCGCGCCTGCTCCTCGAGCGACTGGAAGGCCTGACGGGTCGGCGCGCCGAAAGGCGCGCCCTCGAGCGCCTGCGACACCTGATCGCGGAACTTCTGCTGGTCCCGCGTCAGCCGATCGATGCTGAATTCGAGATAGCTCGGCACCAGCATTTGCATCGAATCGCCGTAGAAGCGGATGAGCTGGCGCAGAAAAGCGATGGGCAGGAGGCTCTGCCCGTCCTTGCTCTCCTGCTCGAAAATGATCTGTGTCAGAACGGGGCGGGTGATATCCTCCCCCGTCTTGGCGTCGCAGACGACGAAATCCTCGCCGCGCTTGACCATGCCCGCGAGATCCTCGAGCGTGACATAGGTGCTGGTGCCCGTGTCGTAGAGACGCCGATTCGCGTATTTCTTGATCGTCGTCGGCTTTTTCTCGGTCGCCATGTTTCGCCCGCCGCCTCCGTCGTCGCTCTGTCGCGCCGCCACGATCTTCTCGGCGCCGGCAGGTTGTGCGCCGGCCCCCTTCTCATATTTCGGCGTGCGTAGCAAAATTTCCTCGTTTCTCGTCCCGCGACGCGAACAGCGACCGCAACTCTCGACCGAACGATAGCCGCAACCGCACGCATCCCGCAATGAATTCGTCGAGAAATGGCTTTTTTCGTCGCGCGGCGGCCGATTCCGGGGGCGCGCGCCTCTCGATCTGCGCCACGGCCTCGGCTATATTATCGATATCATTCGCGCTCCCGCATGGGAGCCCGGTGGCGGACAGGAGAACGACATGCCGATCACCAAGCTGCTGATCGCGGCGGCCGCGGCGCTCTTCGTCGGAGCCTGCAACACCACGAGCCTGGCCGAGCAACGCGCCGCCGACGAAGTGCGCTGCCGCAACTACGGCTTTCGGCCGGGGACCGACCCATTTTCGAAATGCCTGCTGCAGGTGGACCTCGACCGTTCCGCCGATCGGCGCGCCGTCCGCTACGACTACCCCTATGGCTATGGCCCGCGGGGCGGGTATTGGGGCCGCGGCTGGTGGTGATCGCCTACCGCTGCCGGAACGGGGCGAAAATCTGACGAAAGACGGACGCTTCCGCGATTTTTCGCCGCAATGCAGCGCGCCGTTTCCCGCAGCGCAGCAATACGGTAAGAAAGACCAAGCATGGGGCGAAGCCGGCCGAGAGCTGCGCGCTTGAGGCGGGCCCGCCTATATGCGAAACAGCGCGCGAAGACGGCGCGCGCGGCGGCCGATTCGTGACGAATCGGCGTCCCTGCCCTCTTTGGGCGCCGAAGGACGCCGGCGAGATCGAGACGGGCCGGAAACGGAATTGGGCTCATGTTGTTCAACATCGAAGCCGACCGTGGCGACCAGATCGTCGGCTATGTCGTACCGGACGATTACTCCGCCTCGCCGACGCTTCGCATCACCCAGAGCGGCATAGAGATCGCGGAGCTGCCCTGCCGCGAGGCGCGGCCCTCACTCGTGGCCGCCGGCCGGCATGCGACCGGCCTCTGCGGCTTCACCGTCGACAATTCGATCGTCCCCGATCTCGCTCTGAATCAGAGCCTCGAGATCCGCGAGTCCCAGTCGGGCATAATGATCTATCGGCGGCGCAATGGCTCGGAGGTCACGCATCGCCGCGTCTTTCGCCTGGAGACACATCTCTTTCCGCTGTGGCGCCTGGACGAAAAAGTCGAGCATAAGTTTCAATTCTTCCACAAGGGCGTCGAGCGGCACGGGCGTGAGACCGCGCTCCAGGTGTTCCTGCTCGACAATGTCACCTCGCTCTATGTGAGCGGCCGGCTGACCTTCAGCTCCTATTCCAATTACATCCACGACAAGTTCAAGACCATCATCCTCATGCACGACCCCTATCTCGAGCTCGCCGAGCGGCTGCTGACCTTGAAGCATGTCTCGCGCTTCGGCGACGAGCTGCTCGGGGCGAGAGACATGATCTCCTATCAACGGGCGATCGAATTCGCGCAGCAGATCGAGCCCGACGGCTCCGGGCTGCGCCGCGCCTTCGACGCCATGCCGCGCGACGTCATCGGCGTGCTCGCCAATCCGCTGACGCGGCAGCTCGCCTCCGATGCGCTGGACGAGCCGCCGCCCAAGAACGGCGTCGCCAAGGCGCTCGCCGCTCTCGCCAGCTTCACCGTGGTCGGACTGCGAGAGAATCAGGACCGCTTTTTAGAGGAGGTCGAAGCTCTGCTGGACATAGAGCCCGCGACGCTGCCGACGATTCCCCATTTCGCGGCCGTGGGAGAATTGGCGCGGGAGCTGCGCCGGCTGCCGGAGGTCGAATTGCTGATCGAGCAAGACCTCGAAATCTACCACACCGCCAAAGAGGCGATCGAGGAGGCCTTTTGACGACGATGCATGACGCCGCGAATGCGCCGGCCGCCACGCGCACGCCGCATTCGGCGCGAATTGTCGGCAAGCTCCGATGATCGAGACGAAACCGCCGCTGGACCAGCAGGACGAAGGCGTTCGCCTGCGCCCGGACGCGCGCCCGCGGTCGCTCGCTCCGCCCGCATGGCTGCGGCCGCTCGCCCATGCGCCCGAGGCCGCGCGTCAGTTCGTCGTCCAGGTCGAGAGAATCGCGACGGAGGCCAATCGCGCGCTCGAGAGCCGCTCCAGAATTCCGCCGATCTGGCTGAGCTTCATCGCCTTCGTGATCGTCCCATCCCTCGCGGCGACCGTCTATTTCGCCTTTTTCGCGGCCGATCAATTCACGGTCGAGACGCGTTTTGCGGTGCGCGCCATCGAATTGGAGGCGGTCGCGACGCCGAAGGGGGAATCCGCCACCTTCACCTTCACGCCCTCCGGCCAAAACGCCTATATCGTGACGAGCTACATCCGCAGCCGGGCGATCGTCACGGATGTCATGGCGAAGCTCGATCTGCGCGCGCTCTACCGCCGGCCGGAAGCCGATTTTCTGACCCGTCTGCGCCGCAATGCGACGATCGACGAACTGACCGACTATTGGCAATCCATGGTCGAGACCACAGTCGACGCCAACTCCAGCCTCGTCACCGTCAATGTCCGCGCCTTCCGCAAGGAGGACGCCTACACGCTCGCCTCGGCGATCGTCGCGGCGAGCGAGGCGCTGGTCAATCGCATTTCCGAGCGCGCGCGGCGCGACGCCACCGCAATGGCGGAGAGGGATGTCCGCCGCTCCTTCGAAGCGGTGCAGGTGACTCTGGCCGATCTCCACAAATTCCGCGACGAGTTCGGCGTGATCGACCCGACGCTGACCGGCAGCGAGATCGGCCGTCTGCTCGCGCCGCTCGTCGCGCAGAAGATCAAGCTCGACAGCGAGCTGTTCGTGGCCGGCCATGAATTGTCGCGTGACGCGCCGACAGTGCGCGTTCTGCGCGAGCAGCTCGACGCCACAGAACGACAGATCAAAGAGCTGAAGGCGAAGCTCACCTCCAATGACGGGACGGGCGCGTCCGGCTCCACACTGGCTGGAATTCTGGCGAAATTCGAGGAGCTCGAGGTCCGCAAGGCCATGGCCGAACGCTTCTACGCGCTCTCCAAGGCCGATCTCGACCGCGCCCAATTGCGCGCCAATCGGCAGAGCATCTATCTCACCGTATTCGTTCCCCCGGCGGCCCCCGAGATCTCGCGCTATCCGCATAGGGTGACCTTCCCATTGCTGATCTTCCTCGGCTTCGCCGTCGTGTGGGGCATCGTCGCCCTGCTCGTCGCCACCATCGAAGATCACAGGCTCTGAGCGATCGAATCGGCCGAAGCTGCGGCGGCGCGCCGGCTGGGCGCCACAAAAGGCTTTACCCGGCGGCGGAATCGAACGAATCTGGAGCGCGAAAGGAGAGGGTTGGAGATCGATGGCGACGATGGACGGCGATTTCTGGGTGTTCGGCTATGGTTCGTTGATGTGGCGACCGGGCTTCGAATTTCACGAAAGCGCCCTCGCCTGGGTGCATGGCTATCACCGCTCTCTCTGCGTCTTCTCCCATGTCCACCGCGGAACGCGGGAGCGTCCGGGCCTAGTGCTCGGCCTCGACTATGGCGGCTCTTGTCTCGGGGTCGCCTTTCGCGTCGCCGCGGCGGCGCGCGAGGAGACGATCGCCTATCTTCGCGCCCGCGAATTGGTGACCTCGGTCTATGTCGAGCGAAACGTCGGTTTGCGCTTCGCCGAGGGCGGCTCGGCCCGCGCGCTCGCTTTCATCGTCGACCGCGCCCATGAGCAATATGCCGGACGCCTGTCGATCGACGAGATGACGCGGCTCGTGGAGGGGGGCGTCGGCGCCTCGGGCGACAATCCCTCCTATGTCCGCAACACGCATGAACATCTCCAGCAGCTCGACATTCACGACCCGGCCCTCGCCGAGATCGTGCGCCGGCTCTCCGCTCCGACGGCCACACTCGCCGCCGAGCGCGCCTGATACGGTTTCCGGCTGATTACTTCGGCTTGGCGATTTTTGGCCACCAATGGAAGCCGGCGCGGCTTTTGATGATGTCGCGCTCGCTCGCGAGCGCGGCGCATCTTTCGCCGATGATCGCGTCGAGTTCCTCTATCGTTCCGATGTGCTTGTTGACGATCGGCTCGTCGACGAGAGCCCATAAGGTCTCGGCGGGTTGCAGCTCCGGCGTATAGGGCGGCAGAAAAACCAGTCGCACGCCATCCGGCACGCTCAGACCAGCCTCGCCGTGCCAGCCGGCGTTGTCGATGACGAGCACGATCGTGCGATCGACGCCGGCCTTGGCTTCGCGCGCGAAGGTCTCGAGCAGCGCCGCGAAAAACGGCTTCGAGACGCCGTCGTGCACGTACCAGAAGGTCTCGCCGCTCGCCGGCGAGACGAAGGCGGTCACATAGAGCCAGTCGAAGCGATGATGGCCATGCGCGATCGGCCGCTCGCCGACGGGCGCCCAGACGCGCCGCGTGACCGGTTTCAGGCCGAGCCTGTGCTCGTCGCTGGCGAAGACCTCGACCGATCGCTCTGGATGCTTCGCGGCTTCCTCCGCGACGGCGTCTTCGAGGTTTTTTTGAACGCCGCCGCCTCCTCGGGCGAAGCCACCTTCGGATTTTTGGGGCGTGGAGCCTGGATCGACATGCCGCAGGCTTTCAGCGCTTCCCAGCCGCGCTGAACCGCAACTTTCTCCAGCCCCAATTCGCGCGCGAGAAAAGCCGCGACTTTCGCGCTCGTCCACAAGCCTCCGTCGTCGGGGGGCTCGTTCAGCCGAACGCGCAGCTCGGCGAGCAGATCGGGCTTCAACACCGTCGCCGTCGAGCCGTTGCGCCGGCGCAAGTCGCCGAGAGACTCCGGTCCTTCTGCGTTGTAGCGCGCCGCGAGTTGCTCGATCCAGCGCTGGGCAAAGGACGTCATCTCGGCGACTTCGCCGAGCGTGTGGCCCTTGGCGAGCAGCCAGATCGCATGGAAATGCCGCGCCTCGCGCGCGTTCGAACTCGAAACATACCGTTCACGCAACGCATCGACGCTCAAATGCGCAGCTATCGTCGCCATGACCCGCCTCCAGCGATTCATGGCGATACAGCTTAGCTACTTCGATTCGCCCCGGGAATCCCCGTCGCCGAGTCAATCAGCCGGAACCCGTATGACACATCAGTTCAGCAAGGCTTTGGCGAGACGGCGCGCGAGCGCGCCCGGCAGCGCGCAGAAGCGCACATGCCATTCGTTCACCCCCAGAGCGCCGGCGGCGACACGCGCGAGACGCCCGCTCTTCGTGTAGAAATCCTCCGAAGCGAGCACGCAGACCGGACGGCGCTGGCCGCCGTCGCACGCGACGCCGATGACGACGGCGCGCGCGAAACCCGCCACCAGCGCCTCCTCCTCGGCCGAAAAGATCGTGCAGACATAGCGTTCGCCGTCGGCGGCGCGCCAGGAGTAGAAACGCTCGCGAAGCGAGGTTTGATCCAGCGCCGCCAATTCCCGGCCGCGAATGATGGAATTCTCCGCCGGTCTCCCGTCCCGGCGCTCGACCCGATCGACCACGAACATGACGACCCTCACGGAATGGACTCGAAGAAAGACAAGAACAAACTTAGAACATAAAAAGAACGTTTGTCAAACACGGATCGAGCCGCCGACTATGCTGCGGCCGAGCCGCCCTCGGTGCGCAGCCAGGCGGCGCCGCAAGCCCGCGCCAATTCACGCACGCGCAGAATATAGCTCTGCCGCTCGGTGACCGAGATCACGCCGCGCGCATCCAGCAGATTGAAGGCGTGGCTGGCCTTGATGCATTGATCATAGGCCGGCAGCGCCATCAGATGCCGCTCGCCCTCGCCCTTGTCGCCGAAGGCGAGCAGAGCGCGGCATTCGGCCTCGGCGGCGCGGAAATCGGAGAACAGCTTTTCCGTATCGGCGGCCTCGAAATTATGCCGTGAATATTCCTGCTCGGCCTGCCGGAAGACGTCTCCATAGGTGACCTTGTCCTCCTCGCCACCGTTGAAATTCAGCTCCATGATCGAATCGACGCCCTGCAGATAGCAGGCGAGGCGCTCGAGGCCATAGGTCAGCTCGCCCGCGACAGGCGCGCAATCGAAGCCGGCCACCTGCTGAAAATAGGTGAATTGCGAGATCTCCATGCCGTCGCACCAGCACTCCCAGCCGAGCCCCCAGGCGCCGAGAGTCGGGCTCTCCCAATCGTCCTCGACGAAGCGGATGTCATGGAGCTTGGCGTCGACGCCGATCGCCTCGAGCGAGGCGAGATAGAGCGACTGCAAATCCGGCGGCGAGGGCTTCAGTATCACCTGATACTGATAGAAGTGCTGGAGGCGATTGGGGTTTTCGCCATAACGGCCGTCCTTGGGACGCCGGCTCGGCTGCACATAGGCGGCCTTCCAGGGCCGCGGGCCCAGCGCCCGCAGCGTGGTGGCGGGGTGAAACGTGCCGGCGCCCATCTCCATATCGTAGGGCTGCAAAATGACGCACCCTTGCGCCGCCCAGAAATTTTGCAGCGTCAGAATGAGGCCCTGGAACGAGCGGGCGGGAGAAAATCTGTCTGGCGCGGTCATTTGCATCTGTCCCCATGCTGCGGCCGGCAGGCTAGTCGCGGCGCGCGCGCCGGTCAACGAGGCGCGGCGCCCGCAAAAAAGCCGCGCGCAGGGCCGTTCGCCGCGCTATTGTCACGCCGCCGGCGACAGCGAGGGAGTGCAAGGCGGGCATGAGGGGGCGTGATATCGTCTTGGCGATCGGCGGGGCGGCGACGGCAATTTGGATAGAGGGGGCGCAGCCCGCGAAGGCGCATGCGGTCCTCTCGGAATCGACGCCGCGAGAGGCGCAGATCGTCTCTGGTCCCGATCTCGAGGTGGGGCTGCGGTTCAACTGCCGCATCGACGCGCGCCGCTCGCGGCTGCTGCTGATCTCGCCGGACATGCATGGGACCGTTCTGCCTCTGCTCGAGAGCGAGGCCGCGGACCAATTGCGCGCCGTTCTCACCGCTCTGCGACACGGCGCCTATCGGCTGCACTGGCAGGTGCTGAGCGTCGACGGCCACATCACGCGCGGCGATATCTCCTTTCGCGTCGGCCGCTGAGCCATGCAACAGTTCATCGAAATCTACGGCTTTCTGAGCGTCATTCTGCGCGGCTCCATTTCGAGCGCGCTGTCGCTCGCGGTCGGCGGCGTCGTATTTCTGCTGCTCGTCGCCCGGCCGCTCGCGCCGCGGCTCGGCGCGGCGGCGCAGACGATCGCCACGCGCACGCGGACCATGGTCTTCTGGAGCGCCATCGCCATCGCCCTGCTCGTCACACTCGACGCCGCGGCGCTCGCGACCATGCTCGTCGGCGCGCTGGAGCTCTCCTTCGCCGATGCGCTGACCGCCGATGCGGTGAAGGCGGATGCGCTCGCTGCGGCGCCGGCCCTGGCGCTCGCTCTCGCCATTCGCGGCCCCGACCTCCGCCCCCTGCCCCTCGCCGTCTTCGCGGCGGCGCTCGTCTGCGCGCGGCTCGGCGCGACCCATGCGGTGAGTCGTCTCGACAATCCGCCCGGCCTCGTCGCCGCGGAGCTGGCCCATCTCACCGGCGTCGCTCTCTGGATCGGCGGCATCCCCTATTTTCTCATGGCGCTCGCCCGTGCGCCGGACGGCGAGACGCAACGCGCGATCGGCCTGCGCTTTTCGCATCTCTGCATGGCGGCGGTGGCGATGATCGCCGCCGGCGGCGTGGCGATGTCGCTCGTCTATATCGGCGCCATCGAGAATTTCTACGGCGTCTCCTATGGCGTGATGGTGGGCGCGAAGACGATCCTCTTCGCTGGCCTGTTGTCGCTCGGCGCGCTCAATTTCTTCGCTGTTCGCCGCAAACCGGCCGATTCGCACGGCTTTGCGCGGCTGCGCCGCTTCGCGGAAGTCGAGATCGGCGTCGGATGGACGGTCGTCTTCGCCGCCGCCTCGCTGTCCTCGCTGCCGCCGGCGGTCGATCTCGCGCGTGATCGGGTGAGCGTCGCCGAGATCGTCGAGCGGCTGACGCCGCACTGGCCGCCGCGCCTCGAGAGCCCAGACCACGCCGCGCTCTCCACTTCGCTGCCGCCGATCCAGACCGCGCGCGCCGATGACGCGCCGCCGTCGGACGCCGTCACCGCTTCCATAATCGCGCAGCGCAACGCGCAGGACATCGCCTGGTCGGAATATAATCACCATATCGCCGGTCTGTTCGTCGCGGCGATGGGCCTGCTGGCGCTGCTCGAGCATTGGCCCCGCCTCGCCCCCTTCGCGCGCCATTGGCCGATGCTGATGCTGGGCCTCGCGGGCTTCCTGTTCCTGCGCGCGGACGAGGCGGTCTGGCCGCTCGGCCAGCTCGGACTCATCGAAAGCCTACGCGATCCGGAGATCGCGCAGCACCGCATCTTCCTCGCGCTCATCATCGGCTTCGGCATTTTCGAATGGCGCGTGCGGACGCAGCGCGTGAAGACGCAATGGGCGCCGCTCGCCTTCCCCTTCATCACCGGCGTCGGCGGCGCGCTGCTGCTCGCCCATTCGCACGGCCTCGCCAATATAAGGGAAGAGTTTCTGATCGAGATCACCCATACGCCTCTGGCGCTGGTCGGCCTGCTCGCCTCCTCGGCCCGCTGGCTGGAGATTCGCCTTCCCGGCCGCGGCGCGCGCATCGCCGGAATCGTCTGGCCGATCGCCTTCACTTTGGCGGGGCTGATGCTGCTCGCCTATCGGGAAGCGTGATTCTCCTCATGCAGGCTTTTCATGGCCTCATGAAAATTCTGCATTTCCAACCCGGAAAGCCCGCGCCCTAGAAATTCCGTACGGCGAAAAGCCAATGGGAGAAACAAATGACGATTCTCGCGGAAGTGTTGTCGGCAAACGACAAATATGTCGCGGATTTCGGAGACAAGGCGCAGCTCGCTCTGCCGCCGGCGCGGCGTTTCGCGATACTGACCTGCATGGACGCGCGGCTCGACCCCGCCAAATACGCCGGCCTCTCGGAAGGCGACGCGCATGTGATCCGCAATGCGGGCGGGCGCGCCTCCGACGACGCCATTCGCTCGCTGATCATCTCGCACAAGCTGCTCGGCACGCTCGAATGGTTCGTGATCCACCATTCCGATTGCGGCATGGAGCTGTTCTGCGACGAGGTGATGGCGGACCTATTGGACGACAGCCTGGCGACCGCCGCCTTCGACGGGACGGCCTGGTCCAATCCGCAGCATGGCGGCGGCTGCACGGCGGGCCATTTCGTGAAATGGCTCACCATCGAGTCGCAGGAGGAGAGCGTCTATCAGGACGTGAAACGCATCCGCGAGCATCCGCTGGCGCCGAAAAACATTCCGATCTACGGCTTCATCTATGATGTGAAGAGCGGGAAGCTGATCGAGGTTCCCAAGGCGACCGAGGCCGGACGCGCCGCCTGACCAGTCAGCCGCTTCGCGCCGCCTCGCCGCTTCCTTCTCCCCGCCGGCGCCGCTGGCGGGCTATCGGATTCACACATAGCGAACCCAGCGGCCGTCATGGCCGGGCTTGTCCCGGCCATCCACGCCAAGCAGCTATGAAATTTAAGGAAATCGACGGATTTCGGCTTGCGTCGGGCAGGTTCCTGGCAGGGCCCGATAGGGTCGCCGGAACTTCGGCATCTCGCCGACCATCCGAGACACCGCGGCGGGTTGGCGTGGATGGCCGGGACGAGCCCGGCCATGACGTCGTGGGGGAGAGGCGAAGAAAGAAAACCTCGTCACATCTTGCAGTTGGCGGCGCTCGGCAGCAGCGAGAGCTCGGTCATCTCGCCGATGAGCGCGAAATCGCCATAGTCGAGCTTCAGTGCCCGCGAGATGCCGTTCTCATAGAGATCGAAGGACAGCACATAGACCGGCTGCTCGTCGCGCTTGCCGGGCTCGAAATAGGAGATCGACACCGGCCAGCGCTTGAGGCCAGCGAGCTCCTTGATCTGCGCGGCCTTTTCGGTCACGGTGCCATTGGTGGGCTTGCCGATCACGCTCAATGTGTCGAAGACTTTCTCGCCGTCGCCGGAGCCGTCGAAAACCTTGGCCTCGAGAATGCGCTCGTCGCCGAGCGCCGCGCCGAGAATGTGGCGCAAATGCTCGGTCGGGAACAGCGCGCCGCCGTCCAGCGAGACCGTCGACTGCTTGGGCCGGGCGAGATCGACCGAGAGCGCGGCTCCAGTCTTCTTCTTGGCCTTGCCGTCTATGTCCTCGGCCTGGACATTGTCGAGCTTGGTCTCGATGCGGAAGCGGAAATCCTTGCCGTCGCCGGCCTCGAAGGTCGCGGAGCGCATGTCGGAGAGGCGCGGCGGGCCCTCCGAGGGCTGAAGCTCGGTGATCTGGCGGAAATTCTGCACCCAGCCCTCGCAGGAGGAGCCGGTGAAATCGAAGGCGATGCGGCCGCGCGCTGCGGTCGGGGCCTTGCTGCCGGAGGCCTGCGCCAGCGTCAGATCATAGACGGCGCGATGCGGCGCGAGCGACGGCTGAGCGGCGACGGCCGCCACGGTCGCGGTCGCGTCGGCCTGCGCCGCGTGCGACGCGAGCGCGAGGAAGGAGGCGCAGGCGAGAGTCGCGCCGATCATTCGTTGTAGAGCCATGTGGGGTCTTTCTCCCTCTGTCGAGCTCGAGTTGGTTACGATCCGGCGTCTCCCGGCGCTTCGCGTCGACGTTCGACCGGGGCCGGAGGGGGCCTCTCTTCGCTCCGGCTGTCGTAGCTGCGCGCTGCGCTCGCTCGACCACTCTATCTCGGACGAACAAGATGTCGAGGCGAAGTCTCACGGGACGCATTGCCTCCCGACCTTGGCCAAATTACGGTCGGAGACAAAGGTGCAAGATTCATTAAAGATTCGGAAAGGAACGAACGATGACCGACACGGCGCAGACCCCGCTGGCCCGGCTCGAGGCCTTAGGGCTGACCCTCCCCACCCCGGCGGCGCCCGTCGCCAATTACGTCCCCTGGACGCGCTCCGGCAATTTCGTCTTCGTCTCTGGACAATTGCCCGTCGGGCCCGGCGGCGCGATCGATCCCGCGCATAAGGGCAAGCTCGGCGCGGGCGTCGCACTCGAAGCCGGCCAGGCCGCCGCGCGCGTCGCCGCGCTCAATCTTCTGGCTCAGGCGGCCGCGGCGGCGGGCGGCGATCTCGCCAAGCTGCGCGCGCTGCGGCTCGGCGGCTTCATCAACAGCGCCGGCGATTTCGGCCAGCTCCCGCAAGTGTTGAACGGCGCCTCCGATCTCGTCGCCACAGTGCTCGGCGAGAATGGCCGCCATGCGCGCTTCGCCGTCGGCGTCGCTCAGCTTCCGCTCGACGCGGCCGTGGAAGTGGATGGAACCTTCGAAATATTGGAGTAGGCGATGACGCGCGGCGGCGGCGCTTCCTATCACTGGCTCACAGAACATAAAATCGCGCATAGAGGCCTGCACGATTTCTCCAAGGGCATAGTCGAAAATTCGCTGTCGGCGGCGCGTGCGGCCGCCTGCGCGGGCTATGCGATCGAATGCGACGTGCAGGCGAGCGCCGATGGCGAAGTCGTCGTCTTCCATGACGAGACTTTAGAGCGCCTGACCGATGGAGCCGGGCGTCTCGACGCGCTGAGCCATTTCGAGATCGCGCGCCTCACGCTGCGCGGAACGCGCGAGGGCCTGCCGACATTGCGCGACTTTCTCGCGACGATCGGCGGACATGTTCCGTTGTTCATCGAGATCAAGAGCCGTTTCGACGGCGATCTCGCCCTCGCCCGCAATGTCGCGGAGATCGTCGCGCATTATCACGGCCTCGCGGCGATCGAGAGCTTCGATCCAGCGCCGATCGCCGAATTGCGCACGCATTTCGACGCTTTCGGAATCGTGGGCGTGCCGCTCGGGATCGTCGCGCAGGCCTCCTATGAAGGGGCGGATTGGAGCTTCCTTACCGCCGCGCAACGGGAGGAGCTGACGCAATTCTCGCATGTCGAGCGCACGCGGCCGGATTTTCTCTCCTGGAACGTCGCCGATCTGCCGCATGAGATTCCGCGCCGCTGCCGCGAGGAGCGCGGCGTTCCGGTCACCACATGGACGGTGCGCGACGCGGAACAGGCGAAGGCGGCGCTCGCCTTCGCCGATCAGATCGTCTTCGAGGGATTTACGCCGTAGCGCCTCCTCCCCCGCTATCGCGGGAGAGGGCGCTTCGTCGTCTCACGGAGTCGACGGCGCGGTCACCGCCGGCGTGGCGACATGCGCCGCGAGCGCATCGCGCAGCGCCTGCTCCTTGCTGTGATCCAGCGAGGTCTTGAGCACGACGCCGCCAGTGCCCTTCACCGCATCGAGCAGCTTGTCGGCCGTCAGCTTGCGGATCAGCACGAAGAGAGCGGCGTTGCCGGGCTGAAGCGTCTCCGAGAGCTGCTTCATGAACGCGTCATTGATGCCATAGTCGGTAAGAGCGCCACTGAGCGCGCCCGCGCCTGCGCCGATCGCCGCGCCGAGCAGCGGATTGAGGAAGATGAGCCCGATCAGCGCTCCCCAGAAGGTGCCGCTCACGGCGCCGGCCGCAGTGGTGTTGAGGAGCTGGTTCAGCTTCACGTGGCCGCTCGGCTCCTTCACCGCTATGACCGCGTCGCTGATCTCGATCACATATTCCTTCTGCAGATCGAATAGCTTTTGTCTTATTTCCTCGGCCTTGGCCTCGGTCGGATAGACGATGACAACGAGATCGGACATGCGAACTCTCCCTTTGCGTTTGGCGCGCATCATTATCAAAGCGCATGAACATGTCGCTAAGACGAACTCGTCAATGCGAGTGGACGCGCTCCTGCTCGAAGACACGAAGACGCGACGCGAGCGCCGACCGAAGCATGTGCTGAAGGCGTTGGCGAACGCGAGCAGCGCCCGTGTCGGAAAGATGATCTGGGTCATGATAGTTCGAACGTCCATCCACGCCGATGAACCGGATCGCTCCGTTCGCATCGAGGAACAGATCCGCCACTTCGAGAACGCTGACGCTTTCGCTCTCCAGCTCCTTCAAGATCGCCGTCGCGCGACTGCGCTCGCGCTCATGTTCGGGCTCCGGAAAGAACGGAGGACGCGCGCCAGCGAGAATCGCCGCGCGCGTCGCATCGCGCATCGGTTTCGGAGGCTGCGCGAGCACGATGACGCGCGCATGCGAGGAAAGGTGGACGAAGGCGAGACGAAGCGCGTCTTTGTGGCTTTCCCCGAGCTTGGAGGACCACGCCTGCGCGAGCAGGATCACATCCGGCTCATTGCGGCTCAAAAACTCGCAGACCTGCGGCCAGAGCGTATTGCGCTCACCGGGAAGCTCGTTGCCGTCCGGGACGCTGAGGAGATTGAGGCGAAAATCGAGTTCTCGAGCGAGCGAGGAGAGCTCGTAGCCATACATCGCCCCTTGGCTGTCGCCGATCACCACGACATGCGCCGCGCCCTCTGGATGGATCATGACGCCGCCTCTCGCGACCGAGCGCGCATCGGCGCCGAGGTAGTGACTGTCGCGGATCGCGTAACCGAGCGCGCCGAGGATTGCGGCGCAGATCAGATATCCGCCGAGTGCGGCGCGTGGCGGAAGCGCATTGAGGCGCAAGCGCAGCGGATGCTCCAGCAGGCGATAAGTGAGAAGAGTCGCAACAACTGTCAGGACGATCTTGAGCGCCCGTCCGAAGCTCGGGTCTTCGAGATAAAAGCGATAGTCGACGAAGGAGAAGATCGGCCAATGCCAAAGATAGAGCGAATAGGAGCGCCGACCGACGAAAACCATGGCCGGATGCGCGAGAATGCTCCGCGCCGCGCCTGAGCCGCCGCCGACGAGTCCCGCGATGATCGCCACTGACGCAATGACCGGCGCCGCCGCGATCCAGCCTGGAAACTGCTCGCGCCCGACGAGCACGAGCGAAAACGCGAGCAGGACCATGCCGAATGTGAGGCAGGCGGAGGCGCGCCGCTCGCGCAAGCCGCCGAAGGCGCCGATCGCGAGCAACGAGCCGGCGAGCAGCTCCCATGCCCGCGTCGGCAGAAGATAGAACGCCGCAGAAGGCGCAATGGCGGTGGCCGCGACGCACAGGACGAAGCTCGCCGCGCAGCAAGCGAAAAGTGTGCGCGCGCGTCGCTGGCCTTTCCCCGCGATGGCCAACAGCAGCGGAAGAAGCGCGTAAAACTGCTCCTCTACCGCTAGCGACCAGAAATGCAGGAGCGGCTGTGCGTCGGACGACGTCACAAAGTAGTCGCCCTGCATGAGAAGCTTCAGATTGACGACGACGAGCACCGCGGCGAGGCTATTTGCGCCGAGCGAGGCGAAATCCTGCGCCGAATAGACGAAGGCGCCGACGAGAATGCTGCCTGCGACGACGAAAAGCGCGGCTGGCGCGATTCGTGCGACGCGACGCCGATAGAAGTCTAGAATGCGGAATCGCCCTTCGTCCATCTCGCCGACGAGAAGCGTCGTGATCAGAAATCCCGATATGACGAAGAACACGTCGACGCCCACGAAGCCGCCTTCGAGAAGACGATGGTCGAGATGAAACAGGAGAACGGAGACGACCGCGATCGTTCGCAGCCCGTCGATCTCGGGCCAATGCCGCGTCGCCGGCACCGAGGCGTCTGCCGAAGCGCTCCGCTCGGCAATGGCGTGGCTCATCGCGCGACTCCGCAAATCGCTTCGCCGAAATGCCGCCATCGTCGACGACCTCGGTCATACGGCTCCGCGGCTTTCACAAAGAGCCGAGCCGCATTGCCGCAACCGTCAGATGAAAAGAGGCGCGCGACGATTGTCGGCGCGAGGAGAAATGGGAGGGTCGAACGCGGTATGTCTACGTCAGCTTGGCCCGTCCGATATTCATGTCCGCCGAATGTCCTGCGCATCCGGCGTCCTCGCCATGTCGGCAATGAAAGCATCGAAATATCCGAAATGAAATCGTTCGGATCATGATCGAGGCGCGCCGCGGCGGCGTCAATTCGGCGCAATCCCTTACGGCGCCTTCCAAGAGTCGATGCGTCAGGAGCGGATGAAGCGGGCAAGAATCAGATCGCAACGAGCCGACGCCACGCCGCCGGCAAACGGTCGATGATGTCGTCGGCGATGAGGCCCGGGCCGAAGTCATCCGCTGCCGCGGCGTGCATCCAGACCGCGCAGGAGGCGGCTGCGAAGGGCTCCATACCTTGCGCCAGCAGTCCGGCGACAATTCCCGTGAGAACGTCGCCGGAGCCGGCCGTGGCGAGCCAGGGCGAGGCCGCCGGCGTGATGGAGGCCCGCCCGTCCGGCGCGGCGACGACCGTGTCCGGCCCTTTGAGCACGACGACCGCGCCTATGTCGCGCGCGGCGTCACGCGTGCGCTCGAGTTTG
The DNA here is from genome assembly GCF_015709455.1 of Methylosinus sp. H3A. Taxonomy (NCBI): domain Bacteria; kingdom Pseudomonadati; phylum Pseudomonadota; class Alphaproteobacteria; order Hyphomicrobiales; family Methylocystaceae; genus Methylosinus; species Methylosinus sp. H3A. The sequence goes on along the minus strand of NZ_JADNQW010000005.1, from coordinate 2,980,060 downwards.
GAGATGGGCGCGCCGCTGATCGTCTTCTCCCAGCGCTGGCCGTGAAAGAGCCGCGCGAATTCGCCGCCATGCGGCGTCAGCGTCACGGGTCCGGGCGCCGTGCGAATCGCTTCGCGCAGGCGGTCCGGCGCGAGCGCGAAGCTCGTCAACGCATCGGCGTCGAGCACCACGGCGCGGCGCTCGGCGGATGGGGCGAGCGCGGTCTCGACCAGAGCGCAGCTCGCCTCGCCGACGCCGAGGCCAGGCCCCAGAGCGACGACATTCTTGCGCTTGTCCTCGAGAAGGGCGGATAGACCGGCGGGTCCGTCGGCGACTCGCAGCATCACCGAGGTCAGCGCCGGCGCATTGACCGCGAAGGCCTCCTGCGGCGTCGCCAGAGTGACGAGCCCGGCGCCGCCGCGCAGCGCCGCCAGCGCGGAGAGCCGCGCCGCCCCCGTATGCGCGGCGCCGCCGGAGACGACCACCGCATGGCCGCGCGCATATTTATGGCCCTCGACGCTCGGCAGGCGCAGAGCGTCGCGCCAGGCGGCCGGCTCGTTGACGAAAGTCTGCGGCTGGATTTTCTCCAGCACATTCGACCTGATGCCGATATGGGCGCAGGAGATGGTTCCGCAGCGCAGCCGACCCGGCAGCAGCAGATGACCGCATTTGAGGCGGAAGAAGGTGACCGTCGAATCGGCCTGCACCGCGACGCCGCGAATGGCGCCGCTCGTGCCATCGACGCCGGAGGGAATGTCGATGGCGATGATCTTCTGCTTCGTCTCCTCGCGCCAGGCGTTGAGGCGCCGAATCAGATCGGCCGCGGGGCCGTCTAGATCGCGCGCGAGGCCGGTGCCGAACAGCGCGTCTATGACGAGGTCGACGCCCTGAAAATCGCAGGTGACCGCATCCTCGACGCGGCCGTCCCAGCTCGCCGCCGCCTCACGCGCGTCGCCGCGCAGAGTGTCGGGCGGCGCGAGGGCGGCGACGCGCACTTTGAAGCGCTGGCTGCGCAATATGCGCGCGGCGACATAGCCGTCGCCGCCATTATTGCCCGGACCGCAGAGCACCAGCACCCGCCGCCCGGCCGTTTTCACCAGAAAGGCGGTGGCCGCGGCGGCGATGGCGGCGGCGGCCTTCTCCATCAGCGCCATGCCGGCGACGCCGCTCTCTATGGTGAGGCGATCGGCGCGGGCCATTTGCGCGGTGGTCAGAAGTTCGGGCGGATAGGGTCCGAGCGGCATGGCGCGATGGTGGCCGAAGGCGCATCGCTCCGCAACGCCTTTTCCGCGCGGCGCCGGTCTCCGGCCGAGGCCCGCGCTTTTTTGACGCGTTCGGCCCCGCCGAAACGTCTTCTTCGGCATGGCTTTCGTTCTCTCGGCGCGGCGCCGTCGTGGCGCGCGCCCGAATCATCCCGGGGGCGCGAGCCCGGCGCGCCCCTCCGTCAGAGGCGAGACGACAGGACCAGATCGCCCATGTTCTGCGACTCCAAACCTTTGACGCTTTTCTGCTTCCCCTGCGCCGGAGCCAGCGCCACGACCTATATCCGCTGGCGCAAGCGTCTGCCCGATTGGATAAACGTCGAGCCGGTCGAGCTTCCCGGACGCGGCTCGCGAATCACGGAGCGGCTGATCGATGATTACGAGACGCTGGTCGATCGTCTGAGCGACGAGCTCTCGGGCGCGCTTCCTGCGAATTACGCCTTCTTCGGACACAGCATGGGGGCGCTGCTCGCCTATGGCTGCGCGCATCGTTTGCGCGACCGCCGCGAGCGGAGCGCGAGAGCGCTCCTTCTCGCCTGCTGCGCGGCGCCGACCCGACGCAACGAAGAAAGGCTCGCGCGACTGCAAACCGACGACGCCCTGCTCGAAGAGCTGAAAAAAATGAACGGCACGCCCGTGGATGTGTTCGAGCATCCGGAGCTGCTGCGGATGACGCTCGATCTACTCGGTGCCGATGTCCGAATTTGCGCGAGCTTTCGACCATTCGACCGCGCGCCGCTCGATGTCGGCCTGCATGTTTTCGGCGGCCTCGACGACGAGATCGAGGAGGAGCGGCTCGCGGCCTGGTCGATCGAGACCTCCGCCGCCGCCACGCTGGAAATGTTCGACGGCGGCCATTTCTTCATCAGAGATCGAGAGAGCGACTTTCTCGCGAAACTGCGAAATCTGCTGCGCGGCTTCGCGCCTTTCGCCGAACGCGAGAGCCGACGCGCTTTCAGCTGACCGCAACATCCTCGCGCGACGCCCGAACGGCGTCGCGCGAGGCTTTGTCACGGCGCGCCCTGCGGCTGCACGTCGAAGTGCAGCATCATTCCCATGTCCTCATGCTCCACGAGATGGCAATGATAGGGATAGACGCCGGTATAGCCGCGCGGGAAATGCACCAAGAGCTCGACGAGCTCATTGGATTGGATGCGGACCGTATCGTGGCGCACGACGCCGTCGAAATCGAGCCGCCGCTCTATGCGCCCGAAAACCGATTTTTCGGATGCGTCCTTGCGCAGGCGGAACCGCCGCAGCACGACGAAATTCACGAGATGCATATGGAAGGGATGCATATCGGGCGTCCCGCCGGCGAGATTGGCCTGGTCATTGCCGATATTGGCCACATACCAGCGCTCATAGCTGCCCTCGCGCGGGCGGATGATGGCGCGGCCCGCCGCCGGATTGTGCCGATAGAGATGGGCGTAGCGATAGATGGGCGGATAGCCGGCGGGATCGACATTGTCGGTCGCGAGAGGCCATAGCGGATCGGCGTGGCGAGCGGCATAGGGCGGATTGGGGTCCGCCGGCTCGAAGAAATACGCGCGCGAGACCTGATAGGCGACGCCCGCCGCAGGCTGGCCCTCCTCCCATGGCGTCGCGAGCTTGGCGTCGAAGGGAAGGACAAAGGCGCTCGCATCGCCGGCGGGCGCTGTCGAGGGCCGCAGCTCCCACATTTGCGTGTCGCGCCAAGGGCCGCCGGTGATCGCGTTGACCGGCTCGACATCGGCCTTGCCGGCGGTGTCGTTCATCAGCAGCACGAAACGATTGCGCGCGATTGGCGCGTCCGCATTGGCGCGCGTGAGCGCCGGCTTGCTGGCGTCCCAACGGAAACTCTCGTCATCGGCGTAGCGCAGCAGGATCTTGTCGAGCGTCGCGCGGTCGAGCGGAGGATGCGCGGCCGCATGCGCCGCCCCATGCGCCGTCGCCGGCGCGCCGGGAGCCGCCGCGCCATGGCTGTGCGAGGCCGCGACGATGCGGAACTCCATCACATTGGCGAGCGGCAGATCGGCGTGCGGACCGTCGCTCTGTATCGTGAAGGAGATCGCCTTCAGCGCCTCGACGCTTCCCGGCGCGAAGACGGAATCCGCATCGTTCTGGAAAATCGGCTCCTGCTCCGGCTGCGCGGAATCATAACCGGCGATCGACAGATTGACGAGATGCAGAGAGCCGAGGACGTCATGGTCGATCGCGGTGAGATCGACCAGCACATCGAGTCGCTCGCCCGGCGCGAGCAGCAGATAGTCATTCTCCTCGAGCGCCTCGCCGCGGCTGAAGAGGCCGCCGTCATTGCCGATCGCGGTGAGAAGATCGCCATACCAGATTTTGCCGCCGATCTTGCCGTCCGGATCGGCGAGCGTCAGCGCATAGCTGCGGGCGTTGGAGCCGTTGAGAATGCGCAGGCGATAGATCTTCGGATTGACATGAGCATGCGGCCAGGGGCGGCCATTGACGAAAATCGTGTCGCCCAGAAACTCCGGACGAATGAAGACGCGCTTGCCCGTCGCAGCGTCCGTCTCGATCGGCACGCCTTTGCTGTAGCTCACCCCGGCGCCGTCGGCGTTCAGGCAGCGGTCTTGGATGACGAGCGGCAATTCCTGCGTCTCGTCGCCGATGAGATGGAAGAGCTCGGCGTCGGAATTGTCGCGCACGAAATAAAGGCCCGCGAGCCCGGCATGCACCTGCACCGCCGTATTGTCCATGCCATGGTCGTGGAACCACAGCATCGCCGCGCGCTGGTCATTGGGAAAGCAATAGGAGCGATAGGCCGGCATTCCGTAAGGATTGCCCTCGAAGCTCGCCGGACTCAGCGGCCAGCCGTCCGAATCGGGCCGCGCCTTGGCGCCGTGCAGATGAGTGACGACGCCGACCGGATAATTCATCGATTTATACTGGTCTATGTCTTCCGCGAGGTCCATGGGCGGCGGGTCGATCGGCGGCATGGCGAGCGAACGCGCGTCGCCGGGCTTTTCCGCCGGCATGGAGCCGATTCGGTTGATCCAGACGATCTCGAGCGGGCGGCCGCGCGTGACATTGACGACGGGCCCGAGATAATTCTCGAGGCTGACGGCCCGCTCCTGCGGCGAGCCCTGACGAATATAGCACCAGGCGTTGGGGGCGGCCGGCGCGGCGACGGCGTCGGTATATTTGACGCTGCGCGCTTCGATGGAGACGGCGATCTTCCCCCAGCCCCCGGTCTGGCCGGCGCCGATCACGTCGAGGGCGGCGAGCGGCAGGTGATTGTCGAATTTGATCAGCATGAAACAAAATCCTCGAGACGAAACGAAAAACATCGCGAAACCGCGACGGCGAGGATAATCGCCCCTGTTTAGGCGAACAATGTGGCGGCTCGTCTTCTCTCCCGCCGAAGATCGGACGAGCGAGCATCGCCCTCGCGCCTCGGCCGCCGCCGTGCTACCCCCTCCCCATGTCGTCCCTTCCGCCGCAGGCGCGCGCGCTGCTCAAATCCGTGTTCGGCTATGAGGATTTCCGGCCCGGCCAGGCCGAGATCATCGCCGCCGTGCTGGCCGGCGAGCCCGTCCTCGCCATCATGCCCACGGGCAGCGGCAAATCCATGTGCTATCAGCTGCCCGCCCTCGTCGACGGCAAGCTCACCGTGGTCGTCTCGCCGCTCATCGCCCTGATGCGCGATCAGGTGCGGCAGATGCGCGCCCTCGGCGTGCCCGCCGCGACGCTCAACTCCATGAACGACGCCGCCGAGAATGACGAAGCGCGCCGCGCCATGCGCTCGGGCGAATTGCGGCTTCTGTTCGTCTCGCCGGAGCGGCTCGTCATGCCCGGCCTCATCGCCGAGCTCTCCCGCGCCGGCGCGACGCGACTCGCGATCGACGAAGCCCATTGCGTCTCCGAATGGGGCCATGATTTCCGCCCGGAATATCGCGAGCTCGGCGCGACGGCGAAGGCGCTCGGCGCGCAGGTCGTCGGACTCACCGCCACAGCCGACAGAGCGACGCGCGCCGACATCGCCCAGCGCCTGTTCGCGACCGGCCCGCATGTCTTCCTGCATAGTTTCGACCGGCCAAATCTCGCGCTCAATTTCGCGGCCAAGGACAGCCCGCGCCGGCAACTGCTGCGCTTCCTGGAAAAACATCGCGGCGAGAGCGGCATCGTCTATTGCTCCTCGCGCGATGCGACGGAAAAGCTCGCCGCCTTCTTCGCCGAGCAGGGCCATGAGACGATTTGCTATCACGCCGGGCTCGAGCAGGCGAAGCGCAACCGCAATCAGGATCGCTTCCTGCAGGAGGATGGGATCATCGCGGTCGCGACGATCGCCTTCGGCATGGGCGTCAACAAGCCGGATGTGCGCTTCGTCGCCCATGCCGACATGCCGTCGAGCGTCGAATCCTATTATCAGGAGATCGGCCGCGCCGGCCGCGACGGACTGCCGGCCGACACGCTGACCCTCTACGGCCTCGACGATATGGCCTTCCGCCGCCGGCAGATCGATCAGAAAGAAGTGCCCGAGGAGCGCAAGCGCATCGAGCACGATCGCTTCTCCGCACTCGCCATGCTGTGTGAGACGCCCTCCTGCCGGCGCCAGACGCTGCTCGCCTATTTCGACGAAGAGAGCCCGCCCTGCGGACGCTGCGACATTTGTCTCGGACAGGTCAAAATCTACGACGGCACCGTGGACGCGCAAAAGGCGCTGTCGGCCGCCATGCGGACCGGCCAGCGCTTCGGCGCCAATTATCTCGCCGATATTCTCACCGGCGAGGCCAGCGAGGCGGTGCGCCGCAATCATCACGACAGTCTCAAGACTTTCGGCGTCGGCAAGGATCACTCCAAGCAGGAATGGGGCGCGATCATCCGCCAGCTGTTCGCGGCGCGCGCGCTCGCGCTCGCTTCGGCCGAGCATGGCGGCTTTCGGCTGACGCCGAAGGGCGAGGATATTCTCTTCGGCCGCGCGCAGATCGCGCTGCGGGGCGACAGCCTCGCCGCGAAATCGGCGCGGACCAAACGCGGCGAGCCGGCCCGCGCGCAAGGGCTCGACGAGCAGGAGGAGCGCGTGCTGGCGGCGCTGAAGCGCAAGCGGCTGGAGCTCGCGCGCGCGCAGGGCGTGGCCGCTTATGTGATCTTCTCCGATCGCACGCTCATCGACATGGCGTCTCGCCGCCCGGCGACGCTCGACGAAATGCGCTCCGTGCATGGCGTGGGCGATCACAAGCTCACGCATTATGGCGAGGCTTTCCTCGAGGCGCTGTCGGACGCGCTGCGCTGACGGCGCGACAACTCGGTCTCCCGCGCGAGGAAACGACGAGCGAAAAGCGGCGGCGACGTCCGGCCGATGCAGGCCCGCGCTCATGATTCCGCTCTGCATAAGGCGAGCCTGTTCGGCCCGCCCTACTCCATCTTCGTCCGCGCGCGCGGCCTCGCCATCGCCATGCCCTCCGGCTCCGGCGTCTATATCTGGTGGAAGAAGCGCGCCGCGCGCGAGGCGCATTCGGCAAAGAAGAGCCTCACCGCCAAGATCGACGCATGAGCCACGGAGAAATGTCTCATGAAAGGTTCATGACAGACAAGAAATTCGCTGCGAATATTCTCCTCGCTCGATTGCAACGGCGTCGAACCGCATAATACAATACGCTAAAGCCGGCCCCAGTTCGGCGGGGGATTTCTTGTGAGGTTCGCGTGAGCTTTCGTCCGGACGCGCTCAGCGCAGTTCTGTTGTCATCGCGCGTCGCGGGAAAAGGTTCGAGGAAAATCCATTTTGCGCAGACGCCTCTCGAAGAGTCGTCGCGCATTTTTTCCGCGCCTCCGCTCGGCCGGCGCCTCCGCGACGCCGCCGTCGTCTCGCTGGTGGCCTTCGCGGGCCCCGCATTCGCCGAGGAGAGCGACGAGCGACCGACGATCGAACGCGCGCAATCGAGCGAGAAAAAGCGAGACGACGGCTCCGCGCCGCAGGCGAAGACGCTCGGCAAGGACGTGTCCGGCGTCTTCGTCAATGCGTCGGTCTCCGACTCCGGCTATTCGCCGAGCTTCGTGATGCGCGGCTTTCCCGGCGGCCTCACTCTGTTCGACGGCGCCGCGCATGGCTTCACCGCGCAAGACGTCAATCTCTCGACCGTCGACCATGTGGAGTTCTACAAAGGCCCGAGCGCCATGCTGTTCGGCAAGGCGCTCGGCGGCTATGGCGGCTCGGCCAACTACATACGCAAGGCTCCACTCGCGGAGCGCTTCGCGCGCGGAACGGCGACGATCGGCGCATTCGACGTCTATCGCACGACATTCGACGTCAACACGCCGCTGAACGACGCGCAGACGCTGCTGTTCCGCATGACGGGCTTCGCGCAGAGCGTCGGCAGCTTCGTGGACTATGTGCGCTCCCGCGCCGTTCTGCTCGCGCCGGCGGCGACGCTCGTCCTCGACAATGGCGACAGGGCGACGCTGCGCGCCGAATATCGCACGGGGCGTTTCGTCTATCGCGACGGCGTTCCCGCCTCGCCGATATTTCTGCATACGCCGCGCGAGTTCTATGCGGGCGCTCCGGTCAATGAGCATGAGCGGCCGCAATCTGCGGATTTCACCTTCACCTATGAGCACGCCTTCGACGCCGACTGGTCGCTCGCCACGGTCGTCGACTATTCGCTGAGCGGCAGCACCTATGGCTGGTTCCTCGGCTGGGGCTATGACGGCCTGCATTCGGTCACGCTCGGCCGCCCTGCGCAATCGCATTTCGCGCAGCGAAATTTCGATGCGCAATTGCGATTGAACGGCCGTTTCATGACGGGCGATGTCGCGCACACCGTCTTTCTCGGCCTCGAGCATTGGGACTATTTCTACGGCCATGACGAATTATTCGCGCGCGATCCGCTGCCGAAGATCGACATAGGCGCGCCGATCTATCCGCTCGGCGTCGACTATTCCGGCGCGCAATGGGCCAATGGCGCGGCGCGCGCCTGGAGCCACTCGGTCTACACGCAGGATCTCATCGACCTCTCGCCGCAATGGCGCATTCTCCTCGGCGGCCGCTATGATCTGCTGGCGCAGCGCGAGACGGTCTTCGATCCCTTCGGCGCTCTCTCTGGAACATCCTCCTCCACGCTCGGCAAGGGAACGAGAGGCTATTTCAGCCCACGCGCCGGCCTGTTGTTTCGCCCCGACGAGCAGACGCATTTCTTCGCCGCCTTCGGGCGCTCGCTCATTCCAAATATTTCGGTGCGGGTGAGAGGGGGCGACGCGCCGCCCCCGCAGCAGGACACCCAATATGAGATCGGCTTCGAGCAGCGCTTTCCGGAATATAAGGCGCGTTTCGAAATCGGCCTGTTCGATGTGACGCGCGACCATGTCGCCATCACCGATCCCGCCGATCCCGGCGGATTTTACGCCCTCGTCACCGGCCGCCAGCACAGCCATGGCGTCGAATTCAATCTTTCCGGCGAAATTCTTCCCGGCCTGCAGGCGAGCGGCGCCGCCACTTTTCTGCACGCCGTAGTCGCCAAGGACTCCAATGTCCCGACGCAGGCGGGCAGCGATCTCCTGGGCGCGCCGCGCCGCGTGTTCAGCGTCAGCCTCGACTACAAGCCGGAATGGGACGTGCTGCGCGGATTGGAGCTCGGCGCGAGCTATTATTATGCGAGCGCGGCGGAGGCGACCTTGCCCAACGCCTATGGCTTCACCCTCGCCCCGCAGCAAATGCTCGGCGCCTCGCTCGGCTATCGCTTCGACGAACATTGGAAGCTCGATGTGAGCGCCAGCAATCTCACCGATCGGCCGAATTTCACATCCAGCGGCGCGCTCTTTCGCGGCGAGCCGCGGTCGATCTCGGCGACATTGTCGTTCAAATATTGAAGGGTCAGCCGCCGAGCGTCGCGCCGATCAGCACGAGGCAAGGCCCTTCGAGCGTCTCCTGCGCCACGCGCTCCGGCAGATCACGAATCGTGCCGGCGATGATGCGCTGCTGCGGCGTGCTCGCGCGCTCGACGAGAAAGGCCGGCGTCGAAGGGTCCATGCCTTCGGCCAGCAGACGCTTCGACAGCGCCGGCAGCGTGCGATTGCCCATATAGACCGCCGTCGTCGCGCGGCGGTCGGCGAGCGCGCGCCAATCGATGTCCTCGGGGAATTTGCCGTCGCTCGTATGCGCGGTGACGAATTGCACGCGGCGCGCCGTGTCGCGATTGGTGAGCGAGATTTCGAGCGCCGCCGCAGCGGCGAGCGCCGCCGTCACCCCCGGCACGATCTCCGCCTCGAGGCCCGCGGCGCGAATGGCGCGTATCTCCTCATTGGCGCGGCCGAAGATCATCGGATCGCCGCCCTTGAGGCGCACGACATTCTTGCCCTCCTTGGCGAGCTTCACCAAGAGGGCTGTGATCTCCTCCTGCTTCACCGAAGGCGCATAGCCGCGCTTGCCGACATTGATGCGCGTCGCCTCGCGTCGCGCGAGATCGAGCACCGCGGCCGGCACCAGATCGTCGAAGAGAACGACATCGGCGCCGACGAGCGCGCGCAGTCCTTTGAGCGTCAGCAGCTCCGGATCGCCCGGCCCTGCCCCGACCAGCGTCACGCGGCCGCGCGCGGAGGCTTCATCGGCGCGGCGCGTCTCCTCGAGCAGCGCGTCGAGATCTTCGTCCTGCGGCGCATGTTCGACACGCGCGAAAGCCTCGCGTGTAAAACGCCGCCAAAAGTCGCGGCGTGCGAAAAAATCGAGACCCGAGGCCATAACGCGCGGACGAAAGGCGCGCGCCGCTTTGGTCCAGGCGGAGAAGCTCGACGGTATGAGCGTCTCGACGCGCGCGCGCACCGCCTGGGCGAAAGCCGGCGCGGCGCCGCTGGTGGAGACGCCTATGACGAGCGGCGAGCGGTTGACGATGGCGCCCATGAGAAAATCGCTGAGCGCCGGCCGGTCGGTGAGATTGACGGGAACGCCATGCGCCTTGGCGGCGTCGCGAAACGCCTGCGCCTCCACGTCGTCCTCGATGACGGCGAGCGCCATCGCCGCGCCGGCGAGATCGTCCTTGCGCCAGCCGCGCTCGACGAGCGTGAGGCGCGGCCTTGCTCCGGCGAGCTCCTTCAGACGTTGCGACGGGGCCGCGGTAAAGACATCGACCTTCGCGCCCGCCGCGGCGGCGAGGTCGGCCTTCCAGGCCGCGCCATCCGAGCCGCCGGCGACGACGACGCGCCGCCCTTCGAGCGCGTAGAACACCGGCAGCGTCGCGAGCTCCTGCATCAGCTCGGCTGGGACTTCGTCTGGCTTGCGCGTCACTCGGCTCTCTCTTCGCCCCGTCACGAGGGCATTTAGCTCCGATCCGGCAAAAGAAAAAGCGGCCCGAAGGGGCCGCTTTCGCCAACCGAACGGAATGCTCGGATTACTTCTTCTTGCCGTCCGCGCCGAACTGGCTGAGATAGGCCCAGACGTCGTCCTGCTCTTGCTCCTTGGCGAGGCCGGGGAACACCATTTTGGTGCCGGCGACCTTGGCCTTCGGATTCTTGACGAATTCCTTGAAGACGGCCTCGTCCCAGGTGATGCCGGCGCCCTTGAGAGCGTCGGAATAGGTGTAGCCCTCGACCGCGGCGGCCTTGCGGCCGTTGATGCCGTTCAGCTCCGGAGCGACCGCGTTCTTGGCGGTCTCGCCGACCTGATGGCAGGCCTTGCACTTGTTGAAGACCTTCTCGCCCGCCGCGGGATCGCCGGCGGCGATCGCCTGGCCGGCCATGGCGGCGAAAACGACGCCCGCAGCGAGCGCCAGTCTGGTCACAGATTTCATCCTCGTTCCTTTCCTCGAAGCGTCGTCCCCTGGGAACCGACTGTCTTAATTTGCCGGCCCTGGCGTGACGCCTGCGCCGATCGTTCATCCCGCGGCCGGGAAACTATATCGGAGCGCTATTGGTGACAATATGCTCCCCTTGCTGAACGGGGCCTGAAATCTCGTCGAGCAGCCGTTCAGAATCTTCGCGAGAAGCAGAGGTTTTTAGCAAAAGCCCGTCCCTGCTTCGTCGAAACCCCGCTCAGGTAACGCGGCGCAGCGTCAGATTGATGCGTCCGCCCGCAGCAAAAAGCGGCGAAGCGAGCTGCGGCGCGAGCTCCGGTAACAGCCGATCGACGCCATGGAAGCGCAATCGCGCCGGCCCGCCGAGCGTCAGCACATCGCCGGACGATAGCGCGAAGACCTGCGACGAATCGGAACGTTTGGCCCCGCCGAGACGGAATCGGCAATCCGCGCCGAGGGAAACGGAGAGAATCGGCGCGGTGAAATCGGCCTCGTCGCGATCCTGATGCAGCCCCATGCGCGCCTCCGGCGCATAGAAATTGACGAGGCAGGCCTGCGGCGGATGCGGATAATCCGCGAGCGCCTCCCACGCCTCGAGCAGCATTTGCGGGAGGGGCGGCCAGGGCTCGCCCGTTTCCGGATGGCGCTCCTCGTAACGATAGCCGCGCGTCTGGTCGCTGACCCAGCCGAGCGGGCCGCAATTGGTCATACGCACAGAGAAAGGCTGCCCGCTGCGCGGCATGGTCGGGGTGAACAGGGGCGCGCGGACGATCGTCCGCTCCAGCTCGCGCAACAGGGCGAGCTGCGCGGCCGCGTCGAAATAGCCGCGATAGAGGCGAACGCCTGGTTCGATCTCCAACATTGTCGCTCCGTCCTGCGGGGAGCGGCCCCATCGTCAGCGGTCGAGCACTTCCTTGGTCGCGACGGTCGAATCGGAATTGAGCCGATAGACGATCGGCACGCCGGTGGAGATCTCGAGCGAGGACACCGTTTCGGGCGTCAGCCGATCGAGCACCATGGCCAGCGCCCGCAGCGAATTGCCATGGGCGGCGACCAGCACGCGCTCCCCGCGCATGGCGCGCGGCAGAATCTCCTGGCAATAGAAGGGCAGCACGCGCGCCACCGTGTCCTTGAGGCTCTCGCCGCCGGGCGGCGCGACGTCATAGGAGCGCCGCCACAGCCGCACCTGCTCCTCGCCCCATTGCTGGCGCGCCTCGTCCTTGTTGAGGCCGGAGAGGTCGCCGTAATGCCGCTCATTGAGCGAGCGGCTGCGGATGACCGGCACGTCCCTCTGCCCGAGCTCATGAAAGGCGAGATCGAGCGTGTGCTGCGCGCGCAGCAGCAGCGAGGTGAAGCCGATGTTGAAGCGAAGGTCGATGCGCTTCAGCTCGCGTCCGGCGCGCCGCGCCTCCTCGACGCCCTTGGGGGTCAGATCGGGGTTCTTCCAGCCCGTGAACAGGTTCTTGGCGTTCCACTCGCTTTCGCCATGGCGGAGGAGGACGAGAATACGGTCCATGCGGGCTATGTCCCTCGAATCGAATGATACCGTGCGCGCTCAGGCGCCGGCGAGGCCGAGCACATCGGCCATAGAATAGAGGCCGGGCGACCGGCCTCGCGCCCAAATAGCGGCGGCGATGGCGCCCCGCGCGAAAATGCCGCGATCCTCGGCCCGATGCGCGAGCTCGATACGCTCCCCCGCCCCGGCGAAAATCACCGAATGCTCGCCGACCACCGTGCCGCCGCGCAGCGAGGCGAAGCCTATGTCGCCCTCCCGGCGCGGGCCGGTGAGCCCGTCGCGGGCGCGCGCGCTGTGCTCGGCGAGCGCAATCTCTCGCCCCCTCGCCGCCGCCTCGCCCAGAAGCAGCGCCGTGCCGGAGGGCGCGTCGACCTTCATGCGATGATGCATCTCGACGATCTCTATGTCCCAGGCCGCGCCCAGCGCCTTTGCGGCGCGCTCGACCAGCACGGCGAGAAGATTGACGCCGAGGCTCATATTGCCCGAGCGCACGATCGCGACGCGCTCGGCGGCCGCGGCGAGCGCGGCGAGATCCGACTCCGAGAAGCCGGTCGTGCCGATGACATGAGCGACGCCCGCCGCCGCGGCGAGCCCCGCGAGCGCCACAGTCGTCGCGGGAGTGGAGAAATCGATGATCACATCTGCCTCGCCGAGCGCGGCCGAGGCATCGGCGGTGAGGCGCACGCCATTGGCGGGACGCCCGACCAGCAGGCCGGCGTCCTGACCGAGGAAGGGCGAATGCGGCGAACCCACGGCGCCGGTCAGAACGGCCCCTTGCGTCTCACTCGCGGAGGCGATCAGCATCCGGCCCATACGGCCGGCGGCGCCGACGACGACCAGCCGCACATCGCTCATCACTTCGCCCCCACGGAGAATTGTACGCGCGGGCATCTCCGAAAGGCCCGGCGGCCAGTCTATACAGCCCCGATGCGCGAAAGAGAAGGGGTGACGCCCTGCCCGATCGGGCAGCTATTTGCCCTTCGGGCGGAAGGCGGCGACTCGCGCCGGATCGGTCTCTATATAGGCCGCGCCGATGAGATCGAGACAATAGGGCACGGCCGGCATCACCGCGTCGAGGCACAGCTCGATGGCGGCCGGCTTTCCGGGCAGGTTGATGACGAGGCATTTGCCGCGATGCGCCGCCAATTGCCGCGACAATATCGCCGTCGGCGTCTGCGCCAGCGACACTTTGCGCATCAGCTCGCCGAAGCCGGGCAATTCGCGCGGCGCAGCGGCGAGCGTCGCCTCCGGCGTCAGATCGCGCGGTGACGGCCCTGTCCCGCCCGTGGTGACGACGAGATCGCAGCCGATATTGTCGGCGAGATCGATGAGCGTGTCGCGCACACTCTCGAAGCCATCTGGAATGAGGCGCCGCTCGATGCGGAACGGAGAGGTCAGCACCTTCTCGAAATAGGCGGCGATGGCGGGCCCGCTGATGTCCTCATAGACGCCGGCGCTGGCGCGGTCGGAGGCGGTGACGACGCCGATAACGGCTTGCTGCTTCTCGGTCATGCCCCGCACAATAGCGGGTCCGAGGCGCGAGACAACCGAAAGCTCCGTCCATTTCGACGGCGCGCAAATCAGGTCTCATCGTGTGAAAAACGCCTGCATCGAAGGCGGCCCGACCGCTCCCGATCTCGCCGAGGTCCGTCGGCTGTCGCGCGGCGCCGAGATTCGATTGTCGATCGCAATCGTCACGCGCGCCGTCGGCGCATCATGCAGGATCGCTACGATCGCAGATCGCTGGCCACTATGGACCCATCACGCTCGGGAACGAGCGCGCTCGCGCCGTGATTGCGGTCAAGACTGTATGAAATTCGAACGCTGTCGGCGTAAAGCCCTGCTGGGCGCGCGAATCGTCGCGCGCCCGGCGGCGTCACGATCCTCGAAGCGGGTTGCTCCCGCCGGGCTCGCGTCGATCGGGAATGATTATTCCTTCACCGAAGCCGGCTCGCAGCCGCACTTCTGATAGCAGGCGCCCTTGGCCTCCTTGGCCTTCTCGATGGACTCGGGAGTCGACGAGAAGCGATTCTTGACGGAGACGTATTCGAAGAAGCACTTGTCGACGCAGACGCCCTGCTTGTCTTCATCCTTGATGTCGCAACCGGCGAATACCGGGCCGACCATGCCGAGCGACAGAGCAGCGGCCGTCACAATGGCGCGAAAGTTCATTTGCCGTTTCCCTCTTTTGGACGTGGGAGCATTTGTCCCTTATTTTGTTACAGGGCGCATCGTCCCGCGGGCAAATAGGCTGTTTTCGCTGCGCCTGTCAATGTAATTGACATTTTGGTGTCGCAACCAAAACGCTTCGGAGAAAGCCCTGCTGCGCTGCAAAAGGAGCTTTTCCCGATCCGTCCGGCAAAAGGTCGCGCGCGCCGTCACTCGCCGACGTAGATCTGCGCGCCCTTCTCCAAGAACTCCGCGCTCTTTTCCGCAAAGCCCTTGTCGCGCTCGGCGATGGCCGCCGCCTCCTCACGCAGATCGCGGGTGATCTGCATGGAGCAGAATTTCGGCCCGCACATGGAGCAGAAATGCGCGACCTTATGCGCCTCCTTGGGCAGCGTCTCGTCGTGATAACGGCGCGCCGTATCCGGATCGAGCCCGATGTCGAATTGATCCTCCCAGCGGAAATCGAAACGCGCTCTGCTCATCGCGTCGTCACGCTCTTGCGCGGCGGGATGGCCCTTGGCGAGATCGGCGGCATGCGCTGCGATGCGATAGGTGATGACTCCGGTCTTCACATCCTCGCGATCCGGCAGGCCGAGATGCTCCTTGGGCGTCACATAGCAGAGCATCGCCGTGCCGAACCAACCGATCATCGCGGCGCCGATGCCGGAGGTGATGTGGTCGTAGCCCGGCGCAATGTCGGTGACGAGCGGTCCGAGCGTGTAGAAAGGCGCCTCGCCGCACTCGCGCAGCTGCTTCTCCATATTTACTTTGATCTTGTGCATCGGCACATGGCCGGGCCCTTCGATCATCACCTGACAGCCCTTGTCCCAGGCGATCTTCGTCAATTCGCCCAAGGTCTCGAGCTCGGCGAATTGCGCGGCGTCATTGGCGTCGGCGATCGAGCCGGGCCGCAATCCGTCGCCGAGCGAGAAGGACACGTCGTAGCGCCGCATGATGTCGCAAATCTCGTCGAAGCGCTCGTAGAGAAAGCTCTCGGCGTGACGCGAGAGGCACCAGCGCGCCATGATCGAGCCGCCGCGCGAGACGATGCCGGTCATGCGATTGGCGGTGAGCGGGACATGGGCGAGGCGCACGCCCGCATGAATGGTGAAATAATCGACGCCCTGCTCCGCCTGCTCGATCAGCGTGTCCTTGAACACCTCCCAATCGAGCTTGGTCGCCTCGCCGCCGACTTTCTCCAGCGCCTGATAGATCGGCACAGTGCCGATCGGGACAGGCGCATTGCGGATGATCCAGTCGCGAATATTGTGGATGTTGCGGCCGGTGGAGAGGTCCATCACCGTATCGGCGCCCCAGCGAATCGCCCACACCATTTTTTCCACCTCCTCGGCGACCGAGGAGGTAATGGCCGAATTGCCGATATTGGCGTTGACCTTCACCAGGAAATTGCGGCCGATGATCATCGGCTCGGCCTCCGGGTGATTGACGTTGGCGGGGATGATGGCGCGCCCGCGCGCGACCTCCTCGCGCACGAATTCCGGCGTCACGAAGGCGGGTATTTCGGCGCCGAACCCCTCGCCCGCCTCGATGCGCTCGGCGGCCTGCGCGAAGGCGCGCTCGCGGCAGAGATTCTCGCGATGCGCGACATAGATCATCTCTTCCGTGATCACGCCGGCGCGCGCGAATTCGAACTGCGTCACCGGCGCGGCGCCGCTGGCGCGGCGGATGGCGCGCGGGGCGGGACAAGGCGGAACCAGCCGGTCCTCGCCGACGAAGCCATTGTCCTCGGGCTTCACGACGCGGCCGTCATAGCTCTCGAGGCCGGCGCGGCCGTCGAGCCAGCGGCGCGCCGCCGGCAGGCCGGCCGACAGGTCCGGGAGGAAGTCCGCGCAGCTATAGGGACCGGACGGATCATAGACGCGCAGCGGCGCTTCGCCGGCGGAAGGGTGAAGCGCGATCTCGCGCGCGGGGACGCGAATATCCTCCCGCCCGCGCGGGGAGGAATAAAGCTTGCGCGACGCGCCGATCGGGCCAGTGGTCACGCTCTGGGGAGTCGTCGGGCGTTTGTCCTGCACGTTCATCGTCGCGCTCCCTTGTCTCGAGGATGGATGGGCGGCGGGCGATGAAGTCTGGCGACGCCGGTCCGAAAGATCGGACGACGCGTCCAGCTGGCCTTCCCTCGCGCCGGCATTACCCGGATCAGGTTCGATGGGTGCTTCTCAGCCGCTCCTCACCGGAGAGGCGCCCCTCGCCAAGAGGCCGATGTTATCCGCGGCCTCGGATCGCGGCAAGCCCGGCGGTCGAGCGCTGTGGCAAAAACGTGACAGCGTCGGAAATATTCACAAGGGCGCGAGCGATAGCGCTGTCGCGGGTCGCCTGCTCTGATACCTTTCCGGACGATAGTGAGTCGTGGGATACGAACGCCGCCGGGTTGCCGAGTGCTTCTAAATGGCGTGTGAACGGCGACCGATCTGGCGGGGCGATTGATAATGAACGGATATTCCTGGCGCACTCTCGTGTCGGCAGCTGCGCTCACGGCTTCTCTCGCGGCTCCGTCGCTCGCCGCGGACGGTTATTTTCTGATCGGCTACGGCCCGCGTCAGAAGGCTCTGGGCGGCGCGGGCGTCGCCGATTCGCGAGACGCCATGTCACTGTCGCTCAATCCGGCCGGCCTCGTCGATCTCGAGCGCCAGATGCAGCTGGGCGTCACCGCTCTGTTCCCGGAGCGCGGCTATTCGACCGACGGCCTGCCCAAAGTGCTCGCGCCTGGCGACGTCCGCAGCGGGCGGCCGATCTTCCCGGTGCCCCATGACGCCTATGCGGCGCCGATCGACGCCGATTCGGCCTGGGGCACGGCCTCCTACGCCAATGGCGGCATCAACACCTCCTTCGATTTCGGGCACTATCACCCGCCGCTCGGCGGCCCCTTCGGCGGCGGCTATGCGGGCGTCGATCTCGAGCAGGCCTTTTCGAGCTTCGGCTATGCGCGCAAATTCGGCTCGCTGGCGATCGGCGTCGCGCCCACCATCGCGGTGCAGACGATCAATCTTCAGGGCCTCAAATCCTTCTCGCCCTATTCCTCCGACATGTACCATCTGTCCGACAATGGATATGACTGGTCGGTCGGCGGCGGCGTGCGGCTCGGCGTGCAATGGCGGGTGACCGACCAGTTCCGCATCGGCGTCGCGGGCTCGACGCCCATGTTCATGACCCGTTTCCGCAAATATTCGGGCCTCTTCGCCGACAATGGCAGCTTCGATATTCCGGCCAATATCACAGCCGGCGTCGCCTATGATCTGACGCCGGACCTGACCGTCATGGCCGACTGGCGCCATATCTTCTATTCGGGCGTGGCGACTGTCGCCAATTCGAGCTTCCCGGTGCTGCTTAGGTCGCTCGGCTCGCCCGGCGGTCCGGGTTTTGGTTGGAAGGACACGGATTCGGCCGCCTTCGGCGTCGAATGGCGCGTGCAGCCGGGCTTTGCGCTGCGCGCCGGCTATCATTACGTGACCAACCCGATCCCGACGAATTCGGTGACGCTCAACATACTCGCGCCGATCATCAACGCGCATCACGTCAGCGGCGGCCTCAGCTACGCCGTCACCAAAAATTCGACGCTCGACCTCGCCGTCGTCTACGCCTTCAAGAACAATGTGCGTGGTCCCGAGGCGCTGCCGCAGACGCCGGCGACGCCCTTCGGCGCCTATAATCCGGCCGGCAATGTCAATCTCTGGCTGCGCGGCCTCGAGGTCTCGGTCGGCTGGACCTATAAATTCGACCTCGGCGACAATTCTCTGATCCCGACCCATCTCTGAAGACGAGAACGCGGCCGCGGCGCGCCTCAGAGGCGGCCGCGGCTTTTTGCGTCATCCGATGACGATTTTGGGCGGGGCGCGGCGCGACTGCGTCTCCAGCAAATTCTTCACCTTGGCGGCCAGCTCCTTGTAGATCGCCGCATGCGGCCCGTCCGGCGCGGTGGCGACGACCGGCGTGCCGGCGTCCGAGGTCTGGCGGATGGCGAGATCGAGCGGCACCTCGCCGAGGAAGGGCACGCCCAGCGCCTCCGCGTCCTGCCGCGCGCCGCCATGGGAGAAGATGTCGGTGCGTCCGCCGCAATGCGGACAGAGGAAATAGCTCATATTCTCGACGATGCCGAGAATGGGCGTCGACACTTTCTGGAACATTGCGACGCCGCGGCGCGCGTCGATCAGCGCCAGATCCTGCGGCGTCGAGACGACGACTGCGCCGGCGAGCGGCACCTGCTGCGCCATGGTCAGCTGCGCGTCGCCAGTGCCGGGCGGCATGTCGACGACGAGCGCGTCGAGCTCGCCCCAGGCGACCTCGCCGAGCATCTGGCCGAGCGCCTGCGCCACCATGGGGCCGCGCCAGACCATGGGCACGTCCTCCTCGACCAGGAAGCCGATGGACATGATCTTTATGCCATAGGCCTCGAGCGGGATCATCTTGTTGCCGACGACCTCGGGCTTGCCGCTGAGGCCGAACAGGCGCGGCGCGGATGGGCCGTAGATGTCGGCGTCGAGCAGGCCGACACGCCAGCCTTGCGCTGCGAGGCCGAGCGCCAGATTGGCGGAGGTTGTCGATTTTCCGACGCCGCCTTTGCCCGAGGAGACGGCGACGATGTATTTGATCTTCTCGAGCGCGGCGATGGGCCGCCGCTGCGGCGCCTGACCGGGCGGCGGCGCGGCCGGGGCGGCCTGCGGAGCGCGCTCCGCGGTGAGCGTCACGATCGCCGCCTCGATTCCCGGCACGGTCTTGACGGCGCCCTCGACGGCGACGCGCAGCACCTCGAGCTCCTTGGCCCGCGCCGGATCGCCGGTGAGCGAGACGAAGGCCTTGGCCCCCGACACATTGACTCCGCTGACGAGGCCGGCCGCGACAATCGATTTGCCGTCCGGACCGGCGACGCTCTCCAGCGCTTTCAAGACTGATGCTTCATCGGCCACTGTCTTCGCCTTTCGCACGAACCCGCTTTCCGACGCCCTCTTACGAGGGCGTCTTTGGAAGCGTTCTACGCAATCGGTATGCCGATATTCGGCCGATGCGTCTACGGGCTCGCGCGAATCCGACTAGGCTCTCTGCTTCTGAACGAGAGCGTTGCGGATGAGGCCGACGATCGCCGTCACGATCGCGCCCGAGACGCCGCCGCCGACGAGCTGTCCGGCGAAGACGGCGATATCGAAGCCGCCATTGCCCGCCGCCCCGGCGAGCGCCGGAACGAGCGAGGTGAGGATGGAGCCGCCGCCGGCGCCGCCGAGCGCGCCGATGATGGCGTTGGCGACGGGGCCGAGATCGAAACTCTTATTGGCCTTGGCGACACCAGAACCGCCGGCCGCTCCGGCGAAGAGCTGAATGATGAGGTTGATGAGCGTCTCCGACATGGGCTGCGCCTTTCGTTAACGGACTTTGACCGTAACGAAGTTGCGCGTGACCGCGGAATATCAACCCTGCCGAGACTGACAGCGGCGCATTGCTCGCGTCGCGGGCGCCTGGCTCGAGCGCGAACCGCCCACGGGTCCGCGCTCACTTTTTTCCTTCTCGGCTCTCGGCGTAGGGGAATGATCGGGAAAGCGACGGACCGCCGATCTGCTTGCCGGAATTACAACCAGCAGAAACGCTGCGGGCGCTCGTCGACGAGCCCATCGTCGACAAACACGTCGTATGCGCGCGCTCGGTCGAGTCGAGCCGCTCCTGCGATCGGCGCCGATCACGCTATCCGCGAGGGCGGCGCCGATCGTTATCCGCACTTTCTTGCGATCTCTGAATCGGAGGGCACGGCGAGTCGCCGTAAGAGCAAAATACGCAGCAATCGCCGGCCTTGGGCCGGAGCATCGCCTTGCACTTCTTGCATTCGTAAAAGACAACGCAAGCGTCCGCCGGCATCGCTTCAGCGGATTTATGGCCGCAGAATGGACAGGATATCGTAGACACGAGATGCATCGGGTTGCCTTATTTGGCCGACCGACGCTCGCTCACTTTCGATTGACGGCGGGGGACGATTTGGAAGACCAAGCTGGCCTCTATCCGCGAATACTCTCGAAACTCATATGCTCGAGGTGAGCAATGGTCGGAGTGGCGGGATTCGAACCCACGACCCCTTGTCCCCCAGACAAGTGCGCTAACCGGGCTGCGCTACACTCCGATGGGCGCTCTTATAGAGGCCGCCGAAGCCGCTGGCAACGCATGAGCAAGCAGAAGACGCGAGGAATTCACCGCCGCGTCAGCTCCAACATGCGGCGGCATTCGGCGAGATCGACCAGCGCCTGCCGCAACCGCCGCTCGTCCTGCGGGCGCAGACCCACGGCCGGAGCCTCCGAGAGCCGCACGGCCGGCAGCGTCAGCATGGGCGGCGGCTCGCGCGGGGCGAGCGCGACCAGCGATGTGGCCGGCTCCCGCGCCTCCCCCTCCTCCGCGATCTCGCGCAGATCGACCGGCGCGGGCCGCCGCTCCTCACGCGTCGGCTCATCGACATAGGAGAAGAGCGAGACCTCGGCCGCTGGCAGCTCGCGCTCGTCGAAATCCGTGTCGCGCTCGGCGCGCTCGAGCCCGGCGCCCGGGCCACGGGCGCTCTCGATCACCGCGCGCACGCCCTGCTCGCGCAACAGGCGCTGCACGCCCTTGATCGTATAGCCCCGCCCATAGAGCAGATGGCGGATCGCCGCGACCAGCTCGACGTCGCGCGGCCGATAATAGCGGCGCCCTCCGGCGCGCTTGACCGGCTCGATCTCGGAGAAGCGCGTCTCCCAGAAGCGCAGCACATGCGGCGGAAGGTCGAGGCTCTCCGCGACCTCGCCGATCGTGCGGAAGGCGCCGTCGGTCTTGCCGGTCTCGGTCTTGCCGGTCAAAGTCTTTAGCTCCGCTCCCTGCCCGCGCGACGATTCGCACGCTGCTATTTTCCTCCCTGACGTGGCGATTTTCAGCCGGAATTTTTCTCCCCGCCGCCGTTTCCGCTCCGCAGCCCCGTGGACAAGCGCGCGCGGCTCCCCTTAATTGGCTCGCCAGAGCACTATCCGATCCGATTGGATCGGATAGTGCTCCAGCTTTCTTTCGTTGGAGCGAATTCTGATCGATCGAACGATTCCGTTCGATCGGAAAGCGCTCTAGAGCCTCTCACCTCGAGCCGCGCCCATGACCGACTGGATCCAGTTCCCCGCTCAAACGCCCGCCATCGTCGCGCCGCCGAGCGAGGAGAGCGCCACCGATGTGCGCTTGTGGCTGTGGATCATCGCCGCGCTCGTCTTCGCCATGGTGGTGGTGGGCGGCGCGACGCGGCTCACCGAATCGGGCCTCTCCATCACCGAATGGAAGCCGATAGCGGGCGTTCTTCCGCCGCTCTCCGAGGCGCAATGGGCCGCCGCATTCGAGGATTACAAGAAAATCCCGCAGTATCGCGAGATGTTCCCGAACATGGAGCTCGCGCAGTTCAAAACGATCTTCGCCTGGGAGTGGAGCCACCGTCTGCTCGGCCGTCTCATCGGCTTCGTTTTCGCTCTGCCCCTCGCCTGGTTCTGGCTGCGCGGACGCCTGCCCAAGAGTGTCAAGCCGAAGCTCCTCGGCATATTGGCGCTCGGCGCGCTGCAGGGCGGCGTCGGCTGGTGGATGGTGTCCTCCGGCCTCGTCAATCGCGTCGAGGTGGCGCAGGAGCGCCTCGCCATTCATCTGCTGCTGGCGGCCTTCATCTTCTCCGCATGTCTGTGGGTCGCGGGCGGGCTCGGCTATAAGCCGCGCATCATTGTCGCAAGCGGACGCCGTCGCCTCTCCTTTTTCGCGACTGCGCTGCTCGTTCTGGTCTTCGTGCAGATCGGCGCGGGCGCGCTGGTCGCGGGGCTTCGCGCCGGCTACGCCTATAACAGCTGGCCGCTGATGGACGATAATTTCATCCCGCCGTCGGACGAGCTGCTGCGGCTCTCGCCCTGGTGGAGCAATCTCGTCGACAATGTCGCGCTCGTGCAATTCGACCATCGCATGATCGCTTATGTGCTGCTCGCGCTGGCGCTGTTTCACTTCATCGACGCGGCGGGCTCGGCGGGCGGCCGCGTCGCGCGCGGCGCCGGACTATTGTTCGGCCATATAGGCGCGCAGGCCGTGCTCGGCATTGTGACGCTTCTGCTCGTCGTGCCGCTGTGGGCGGCGCTCTCGCATCAGGCGCTCGCCATGGGCGTGCTGGCTGTCGCGACGCTGCATGCGCGTCGCCTGCGCACGGCCGAGGCCGCGGCAGACGACGACTGAGGTCGAACATTCAAAACCGCGCCTATCGTTCGGCGCGGTCGGATGAAGTCAGCTCACCTGCTCCGACAGCATCAACGATAGATTCTGTACGGCGGCGCCCGACGCGCCTTTGCCGAGATTGTCGAGACGCGCGACGAGCAACGCATGACGCCGCTCCTCATGCGCGAAGACGAAGATTTCGAGATCATTGGTTCCGTTCAAGGCGAGCGGATCGAGACGTCCCGACTTCGGCGCCGGAACGACGCGCACATGAGCCGCGCCCGCGTAATGCCGCGCCAGCGCCGCCTCGAGATCGACCGCGCGCGGCCGAGCGAACAGCGCATCGAGCGCGAGCGGAATCGAGACCAGCATGCCCTGGCGGAAATTGCCGACCGAGGGAACGAACAAGGGCGCCGAAGCAAGGCGCGAATAGGCGGCGATCTCCGGCAAATGCTTGTGCTCGAGCGAAAGGCCATACAGCTCGAAAGCCGGCGCCTCGCCTTTCTCGTAAGCCTCGATCATCTGCTTGCCGCCGCCGGAATAGCCGGAGACGGCGTTGATCGTGAGCTTCTCCTGAGGCGCGATCAGGCCCGCGTCGACGAGCGGTCGCAGCAGCGAGATCGCGCCCGTCGCATAGCAGCCGGGATTGGCGACGCGACGCGCGCCGCGGATCGCCGCGGCCTGGCCGGGCGCGAGCTCGGGAAAGCCATAGGTCCAGCCGGGCGCGACGCGATGCGCCGTCGAGGCGTCGAGAATGCGCGGGCCCGCATCGCCCAATTCATCGGCAAGCGCGACCGTCTCCTTGGCGGCGGCGTCCGGCAGGCAGAGGATGGCGATATCGACGCGCGCGAGAATGTCGCGCTTGGCGGAAACCTCCTTGCGCAGCTCGGGCGCAATGGAGACGAGCTCGATCGTCTTTTCGCCCGCGAGCTTCTCGCGAATTTCCAGGCCCGTGGTGCCGGCGTCGCCGTCGATGAAGATTTTCGCCATTGGTCTTCGTTCCGATCCCCGAGGAGACAAATAAAAAGGGCGGCTCGCGCCGCCCTTCGTAGTCGATCGCCGATCGAAAAATAATCAGCGCTTCGAGAACTGGAAGCTGCGGCGGGCTTTGCGCTTGCCGTATTTCTTACGCTCGACCACGCGCGAGTCGCGGGTCAAGAAGCCCTCGCGCTTCAGCGCCGTGCGGAGCTCGGGCTCATAATGGGTGAGCGCCTTTGCAAGACCATGACGCACCGCGCCGGCCTGGCCGGAGAGGCCCCCGCCGGCGACCGAGACGACGAGGTCGTATTGGCCGACGCGATTGGCGACGCCGAGCGGCTGCTGCAGCAGCATACGCAGCACCGGACGCGCGAAATAGACGGCGATGTCGCGGCCGTTCACGGTGATCTTGCCGGTGCCCGGCTTGATCCACACGCGCGCCACGGCGTTCTTGCGCTTGCCGGTAGCGTAGGCGCGGCCGTATTTGTCGAGCTTCTGCTCATATTTCGGCGCGTCGGAAGCTGCCGCGACCGCAGCCTGATTGAGCTCGGAGAGAGAGGAAAGCGTGGTCTCGGCCATGGTCAGGCGCTCTTAGCGTTCTTGCCGTTGCGGGCATTCTTGGGATTGAGGGCGGCGACGTCGAGCGGCTCCGGGGTCTGCGCGACGTGCGGATGCTCCGGCCCCTTGTAGACGCGCAGATTGCCGAGCTGCTTGCGGCCGAGCGGGCCGCGCGGCAGCATGCGCTGCACCGCCTTCTCGACGACGCGCTCCGGGAAGCGCCCTTCGAGGATGAACTTGGCCGAGCGCTCCTTGATGCCGCCCGGGAAGCCCGTATGGTGATAATAGACCTTCTGCTCGCGCTTGCGGCCGGTCAGGATCACCTTGTCGGCGTTGACGACGATGATGTTGTCGCCGTCGTCGACATGGGGGGTGAAGGTCGCTTTGTGCTTACCGCGCAGACGCAGCGCGATCAGGCTGGCGAGGCGGCCGACGACGAGGCCCTTGGCGTCGATCAGCACCCATTTCTTCTGCACTTCGGCGGGCTTCGCCGAATAGGTCTTGCCAAACATGGGAGAGCTATTTCCGTTTTTCTCGGGTCTGCGCCCGTGGGATGGGGCGTGATAAGCGAGCCACGCCTCCCTGTCAAACGGAATCGGGCGCCGATCGGCGCCCAAAACCCCTGCTTTTCCCGGCGATATCCGTGAAAGGTATAATAATACCTCCGCCCTCAGGGCATGATGATCGGCTTGCCGCGCGGGAATTTGGCGATGGTCGCCTCGTCTATGTCGAGATGCTGGGCGACCATGGCCGGCGGCGTATGGGTCAGCCAATCGACGAGCGAGACGTCGCGAAAATGCGCGGCCCGGAAAACCTCGAGGAATTTCAGCTCGCCATCGCCGACATTCTGCACGTAATGGCCATGGGCGCGCTTCACATAGCCGATGTCGCCGGCGTGGAAATCCTGGGTCACCGCCTTGGGCCCGGCGTCGAAGACCGTCATGCGGCCATGGCCCTCGAGCCAATATTGCCACTCGTCGCCATTGGGATGCCAATGCATCTCGCGCAGCGCGCCGGGCGCGAGCGTGACCAGCGCCGCGGCGATCGTCGACGAGACTTTGAAATTGTCGCTGTCGGCGACGCGCACCTCGCCGCCTTTCGTCTTTATGGCGGCGGCGCTCGCCTTCAGCGAGAAGGTGTAGGGATAGGGCGGCGCCCCCTCCGCTCCGGCGGCGGAGGCCTGGTCGGCGGCCAGGGGGCCCGGAACCTCCCCTTGAAAAATATAGAGCTGATTCAGCGGTATATTGGCGAAGGTCTCGGCCGGCAGGCCGAAATTGGCGGCGAGAATTTCGGGCGGTGTGTGCGCAATCCAGTCGGTCACCAGCAAAGTATTGTATTCGGTCGCCTTTCCGTCGTCGAAACAGAGCAGGAACTCGCAGCCGTCCGGCCCCAGCCCCTGCAGTGAATGCGGCTGGCCGGCCGGGAAATACCAAATGTCCCCCTCCTTCACGTCGGAGACATAGGCCCGGCCCTGATCGTCGAGCACGGTGACGCGGCAGGAGCCATAGGAGACATAGCCCCATTCGGCGGCGAGATGCCAATGCATCTCCCTTATCCCGCCGGCGGTGAGCCGCATATCGACGCCGGAAATCTCCTCGGCGATGGCGAAATCATATTGCGTGACCTGCCGCGCCCATCCGCCGTTCTGCACGCGCTTGGGGGCATTGTTGAACGAGGCCCAGAACATGGGCATGTCGCTGACGTCGGTCGGCGGCGGAAACTGCGCCGAGGGGAATTGCCCGCCGAGCGCCTCGCTGTGCGGTCCAGGATCGGTGAGGCTCGCCTTGTTCTGCGCGTTGATCGCGCCCTGGGGCGGCAGATCGGGATTGCCGAAGGAGGGGACCGGACGTCTCGCGATCGTCTCGCGTTTCGATGCCGTGGCCATGTGGTTCTTTCTCCGCTGGAACAAGGGGGAAGGCGACCGCTCCTCTCAGATTGCGCCCACCGGACGAGGGTCAACGGCGCGGCAAAAAACGCGCGATCGATAAAATCCGAGCATTCGGATTGGCGGGCGGGCAAAAGGGCGCGCGCATTCTCACCCCCGACGGCGGGGCGCCTCCACGCTCCCCGCCTGAGTTTCGGGGGGTCGCGTGGTCTATTTTCTCATTCGCGTCTTGAGTCCGCTCGCTTTGGCGCTCGTCGTCTTCGGCGCTTCCGCCGCCAGGGCCGAGTTCGGCGCCGCCGCCGCCAGGGCCGAAGTCCCGCGCGCGAGCTTCGCCGGCGCCGGGGAGCCTACCTCCATCCCCTATGGCTGGATGGATTTCTGCGGACGCCAGCCGCAGGAGTGTCGGCAGACGGTCCTGCCCGCAGCCGACCTCGAGCTTTCCCGCGAGGCGTGGGCGCGGCTGAACGAGATCAATCGTGAGGTGAACGCGTCGATCCAGCCGCTCTCCAATCTCGAGCATTGGGGCACGATCGCCGATCATTGGGACTATCCCACCGACGGCAAGGGTGACTGCAAAATCTATGCGCTACAGAAGCGCCGGCTGCTGATGGAAATGGGCTTTCCGCGCCAGGCGCTGCTCATGACGATCGTGCGCGACAAGAACGACCAGGGCCACGCCGTTCTGACCGCGCGGACGAGCCGGGGCGATTTCATTCTCGACAATCTCACCGACGAGGTGAGGCCGTGGGAGGCGACCGGCTATCGCTTCGTGAAGCGCCAGTCGCAGGAAGACCCGAATGTTTGGGTCGCGATCGAGACGCGGCGGCGCGTGGGCGCGCGGTGAGGCTCAGGCCGAGATCACATCCCGATAGATTTCCGCGAGCGGCACGCTCACCCCGATCGCCGGAAGATCGAGCTCCGCCTCCAGACCGTCGAGAATGCGCACGCCGGCCCAGACCTCGCCCGCGCGGTCGAAGGTCTCTATATGCGCCCGGTCGCGCTCGACCAGCACGTAATGGCGCAGGCTCGGCAGCTTCTGATAGACGGCCCATTTCTCGAAACGGTCGCGCGCCTTGCTGCCTTCGGACATGACCTCGACGAGGACGGTCGGATCGTTCAGCGACGCCGCGCCGGGCTCGAGCGGACGGCAATGCACGATCACGTCGGGCAGCATCGACGATTCCATCGGGGCGTCTCGCAGCCGGAAGCTCTCGATCAATGTCCGGCACGACGACCCATTCGCCCGAAGCCTCTCGCGAACGCCGGTCGAGAGGTTCTGGATGATGTAATTATGCTCCCATCGTGCGCCGACCATCATGCGGACGACGCGGCCGCCGATCAGCTCCCATTTTTCATCGGCGGGCTTGTCGGCGAGAAGTTCCTCGAAATCGTCGAGGGACATATACTCATATTGCGACGAGAGGCGGCTCACGGGCTTTTCTCCTCACGGATAGTCTAGCATAACGCCCTGCCCCGCGCATCCGACACAATTGGAGCCCGATTCTTTGACCACCCCTCCTCGCCGGCTGGTGACGCCCGAACAACGCGACGACGATCCGGACCTCTCGCTGCGTCCGCTCTCGCTCGGCGATTTCACCGGCCAGGAGGCGGCGCGTAAAAATCTCAAAATCTTCATCGAGGCCGCCAAGACGCGCGGCGAGGCGCTCGACCATGTGCTGTTCGTCGGCCCGCCCGGCCTCGGCAAGACGACGCTGGCGCAGATCGTCGCCCGCGAGCTCGGCGTGAATTTCCGCTCCACCTCCGGCCCGGTCATCGCCAAGGCCGGCGATCTCGCGGCGCAGCTCACCAACCTCGAGCCGCGCGACGTGCTGTTCATCGACGAGATTCACCGCCTCAATCCGGCGGTGGAGGAAATCCTTTATCCCGCCATGGAGGATTTTCAGCTCGATCTCATCATCGGCGAAGGCCCCGCGGCGCGCTCGGTGAAGATCGATCTCGCCAAATTCACCCTCGTCGGCGCGACGACGCGCGCCGGCCTGCTGACGACGCCGCTACGTGATCGCTTCGGCATTCCGGTACGGCTGAACTTCTACACGGCGGAGGAGCTGGAGCTGATCGTGCGACGCGGCGCGCGCGTGCTCGGCGTGTCCATGAGCGAGGATGGCGCGCGCGAGATCGCGCGGCGCTCGCGCGGTACGCCGCGCATCGCCGGCCGGCTCTTACGGCGCGTGCGCGATTTCGCCATCGTCGAGAATGCAGGGCAAGTCACGCGCGAGCTCGCCGACCGCTCGCTGGCTCTGCTCGAGGTCGACAGCATCGGGCTCGATGTGATGGATCGCCGCTATCTCGAAATGGTGGCCGTCAATTTCGGCGGCGGCCCGGTGGGCATCGAGACGATCGCCGCCGCGCTCTCCGAGCCGCGCGACGCGATCGAGGACATTATCGAGCCGTTTTTATTGCAGCAGGGTTTTCTCCAGCGCACGCCGCGCGGCCGCCTGCTGACGCCACACGCCTTCCGCCATTTGGGCCTCGCCGAGCCGACGCGGCCCGCGGCGCAGTTCGGATTGTTCGACGGGGATGAAGAGGGAGAGTGAGGTAGAAGCGCTGGACAGAGGGGGCGCTTCCCGAACCTCTCAACGCTCCCGGACAGCCGCAGCGTCGAAATCCAATATCTCCTTCGTGTAAGTCTCGCGCACTTCCGAGATCGGCTTGCCGTCGCCGCCATGCACGATGGCGCGATGCTCGAACAGCGCATGAGGCGGATCGAGGTCTGCCGTCTTCGGCCGCTCGCTCATGAGCGTCTCGCGTGTCTGGCCCTCCCAGCCTGCCGGCAGCGGCGACCAACGCATCTCCACCGAGAATGTGCGACGGAACGGCCGCAGCGGGGCGATCACTTTACCGAAAGGCGCGTCGCTCGTCTCCAGCGCGCGATTCATCTCGGGCGTCAGGCGCGAGGGCACATACCAATTATCGGCTTCCGAGAGCGTATGCTCGCCGCAGGCGAGCGAGACGCGGCGATATTTCACCTTCTCCTCGGCGCCGACGGCCAGTCGCTCGCGTTGCTCGGCGCTCGGCGGCGCGGCGACGCCCGCCGCGACATGGGCGACGATCTTCGGCTCCGCCGCCATATGATGATCGGCGCACCATTTCTCCAGCACCAAAGTCGCGCTGCGGCCCGCGAGCAGCTCCGCATTCAACGTCTCGACCAGCGCCAGCGCCTCGAGACGGCCGATAAAATCATCCGGCCAGGGCGCGCGCGCCCATGTGGGCGCCGCTGCGGACAAAATGGCGAGCCCCGCAAAAGCCGCTCGTCTCATCATCGATCGCATCGCAACGCTCCTCGACTCTGTGATCGCGCGTGAATAACGCAAGAAAACCACGTTGTCGCGCGCCGCAGACGACGGCGATTTCGCGGCGGCCGCGTCCGCGCGTGGCGACACTGTGACGGTTCGAAGGTATTCCGGCGAAGTCCGTGTTTTTGCTTATTGCTAAGCTTGTGAACCGCAACGGCCTCGCATAGTCCTGATCTCGAACGAGACAAGAGGACGCAATGAAGAACGTCGAATACCGTCTTTTCGCTGCCGCCCTTTGCTTGGCGGCCGCTCCCCTTTCCTCCTCCGTGGCGGAAGCCGGCGTCACTCAGCAGGCGAAATTCTCCGCGGCTGCACGGTTCGAGCCGACGAATGTGCTGGTGCTCGGCTCCGAGCGTCGCGCCAACGCCGAACAATACGCTGTGCGTCAAAAGCTCGACGCCGCGTCGCTGAAGCAGGCGCACGCCGCCTCCGGCCTCATCCAATGCGGCCGCGCGCATGGCGCCGGGCAGCTCACGCTCGCCAATAATGTCGTCACCACTGCGGCGCATGTGTTCTTCGACGAGCGCGGCGCCAAGCGGGCGCGCAGCTGCCAATTCGTCACCGAGGTCGACGGCAAGAAGCGCCGCATTCCGGTCGACATGACGTCGATCGTCGCCGGCGCCTCCAAGCCTTATGCGGTCAAGGCGATCAATGATTGGGCGGTGGCGCGCCTCGCGCAGCCGCTCGACGATGTGAAGCCCTATGATCTCGCCGATCAGATCGCCGTCGAGCAGACCGTCGAATTCGTCTCGCGCGGCCACTCCGATTGGCGCGACGCGGAGACCATGTCCTTCGAGGCCTGCCGCCTGCGCGCGCAGACCAATCAGCTGAAGGGCGGCGCGCGCGAATTCGCCTTCGACTGCGGCACCGGCGACGGCGCCTCCGGCGGAGCGGTTCTCGCCGGCGAGCCGCGCGTCAAACTCGGCGCCATTCTCGTCGGCTGGCGCAGCAACGATCCCTCGCATGTCGGGCCCTATTCCTCGACGAACTATAATTTCGTCGTCTCGGTCGAAGGCGCCTTCCGCGAGGCGGTGCTGGCCGCGGCTGGCCATGAGGCGAGCCCGGCGACAGCGAGCGCCGCGCCGGCCGGCGACAAGGCGGCCGAAGGCGACAAGGCCGCCGCGGAGAGCGACAACCGCCGCTCCGCCGGCCGCGACTGACGGGAAAAGGATTTGCGAGCCTCGAGGCTCGCATCTCGGACCATGCATTCAAAACGCCCGGCGTCGCTCTCAGCGGCCGCCGGGCGTTTCGATTCCGCCCCAGGAATCCTTCACCGCCTCGAAATGCGCAGAGGCGTCATAGGCCGTGACGGCGAGGCCGAGCTGTTGCGCCGACAGACGTCCAATGGCGGCGAGCACGGCGTAAGAGGCGACGACACGGTCGCGCTGCGCGACGACGAGCGCCATGCGTGCGCCGAGCAACTCCTGCTGCGCGTTCAAAATCTCCAGCGTGGTGCGCTTGCCGGCCTTGGCCTCCTCGCGCACGCCCGCGAGCGCGCGCTCGGCCGCCGCGATCTGCGCGCTGGCGGCGGCGATCTGCGCCTTGGCGGCCTGCAGCCCTCCCCAATTGGCGCGGGTCAGCGCCATCAGCTCGGCGCGCGCGGCGTCGACGTCGAATTTCTTCTGTCCCGCCGTCTCCTTGGCCTGACGCAGCCGCGCCGAAGTCCCGCCGCCGGAATAGATCGGCACCGATAATTTGCCGAGCAGCTGCGCGCCGAGGGCGCGATTGCCGCGACCGTCGATGTCGGACTCCGTGTACACCTTGCCGACCATCGAGACGCTCGGCAGGAAATCGCTCTCGATCACCCTTATGTCGAGATCGGCGGCCTCGGCGTCATGCTGGGCGGCGCGCACCACTGGATGCTCGGTGAGCGCGACGCGCTCGGCCGCCTCGCGCGTCTTCGGCAGCAGACGATCGATCGGCTCCGCGGGCGCGAGACGCTTCGCCTCGGCGCCCATGATCTGCGCATAGCGCGCGAGGCTGGCGTCGAGCTCGGCGCGCGCCGTCGCCGCCTGCGAGCGGCCGGCGGAGAGCCGCGCCTCCGCCTGGGCGATATCGGTCGGCGTGATCTCGCCGGCCGCATAGCGCTCCTTGGTCTGGCGCAATTGCTCCTCGAGCACGGCGACATGATTCTGCTGCAGGCGCAGCGCCGCCGTGTCGCGCAACACATTCATATAAACGGCGACCGCCTCGAACAACACGCGCTGCTCGAGCAGGCGCAGCCGCTCGCGCCCCGCATGCACATTGGTTTCGGCGGAGAGCGCGGCGTTGCGCGTGCGAAATCCGTCGAACAAAGGCTGCTCGACGCTGAGCACGGCGGAGCGCGGCGGACCGCCGCGATTGTTCTGAATGCTCTCGACCCAGAGCGGCTCGAGGTAGTTGCCATTGTCGTATTCGAAGGACTTTTGCACCGAGCGCCGCCGCTCCACGCCGAGAAAGGCGTCGGCGCGCACGCTCGGGCGGAATTGCGAGAGCGCGCGCGGCACATTCTCGTCATTGGCGCGCTGCCCGGCGCGCGCGGAGTTGATCGTCGGATTGATCTCATAGGCGCGCGCCAGAGCGCCGGAGAGCGTCTCGCCGAACGCCGCGGCGGGCGCGAAAAGGCCGAGCGCCAGAGCGACGAGTGAAACGCGTCTCATAGGTCGGCGCCCCGCGGCTCTGCGACGACCTCGGCCGCCGGCTCGACGACGGCCTCGTCGCGACCGAACAGCGCATAGAGCGCCGGCAGCACGAACAATGTGAGGATCGTCGCGCTGACGAGGCCGCCGATGACGACGGTGGCGATGGGCTTTTGCACCTCCGCGCCCGTTCCCGTGGCGAAAGCCATGGGCAGGAAGCCGAGCGAGGCAACGAGCGCCGTCATCGCCACCGGACGCAGGCGCGTCATCGCGCCTTCGACGATGGCGTCGCGCGGCGCGCGCCCCTGCTGGACGAGTTGCAGAATATAGCTGCGCATCACGAGGCCGTTGAGCACGGCGACGCCGGACAGCGCGATGAAGCCGACGGCCGCGGAGACCGACATGGGCATGCCGCGCAGCCACAGCGCCGCGACGCCGCCGGAGAGCGCCAGAGGCACGGCGCTGAACACGATGAGCGCGTCACGCGCCGAGCCCAGCGCCGAATACAGCAGCAGGAAAATGAGGAAGAAGCACAAGGGCACGACGAGCATGAGCTTCTGCCGCGCGGCGGCGAGATTTTCGAACTGCCCGCCCCAGGAGAGCCAGTCGCCCGCAGCGAGCGTGACTTTCGCCTTCACGCGCTCCTGCGCGTCGGAGACGACCGAGGCGATGTCGCGCCCGCGCACATTGGCGGTGACGACGACGCGGCGCTTGCCGTTCTCGCGCGATATCTGGTTCGGCCCCTCGTGGAAGGAGAAGGCGGCGACCTGCTTCAACGGCACGGTGCGAACGCGCCCCGTGTCATGGCCATGCACCGAAACGGGAAGATTTTCGAGCGCGCGAATATCGTAGCGCAGCTCGTCCTTCAAGCGCACGATGATCGGAAAGCGGCGGTCGCCTTCGAAGACGACGCCGGCGCGCTGGCCGCCAACCGCCGCGCCGATGACATCCTGCACCTCGGCGACGCTGAGGCCGAGATGGGCGATCTCGGTCTTGTCGATCTTGATCTCGAGGAAGGGCAATCCGGCGATCTGCTCGACCTTCACATCCTCGGCGCCGGCGACGCCGCGCAGCACGCCGGCGATCTGCTCCGCCTCCTTGGCCATGGAGTCGAAATCCTCGCCGAACACCTTCACCGCCACATCGCCGCGCACGCCGGCGAGCAGCTCGTTGAAGCGCAGCTGAATGGGCTGCGAGAATTCATAGAGATTGCCGGGGAGCTTGGAGACATGTCCGTCGATGCGGCGGATCAGCTCCTCCTTGGGGAGCTTGGGATCGGCCCATTCCTCGCGCGGCTTCAAGAAAATATAGGTGTCGGTGAGATTGGGCGGCATGGGGTCGGTCGCCGCCTCCGCCGTGCCGGTCTTGGAGAAGACATAGGCGACCTCTGGCGCGCGATGGACCGCGTTCTCGACCTCGTTCTGCATCGCCTGCGATTGGGTGAGCGAGGCGCTCGGAATACGGCCCGCCTGCATGGCGAGATTCTTCTCGTCGAGCGTCGGGATGAACTCCTGGCCGAGACGCGAGGCGAGCAGCAGCGCCAGCAGGAATGCCCCGGCGCCTATGGCGATCGGCTTGCGCGGCGCAGCGATCGCGCCCCGCAGGCGCGGCAGATAGGCGCGCTTCAGCGCCGCGATGAATTTATTCTCGCTCTCCTCTATGCGCCCGGAGACGAGAATGGCGATCATCGCCGGAACGAAGGTGAGCGACAAAATAAAGGCCGCGATCAGCGCCAATATGACAGTCAGCGCCATCGGATGGAACATCTTGCCTTCGACGCCGGAGAAGGACAGCAGAGGCACATAGACGAGGATGATGATGGCTTGGCCATAGACGGTCGGGCGGATCATCTCGACGGCGGAGGCGATGACCGTCTGCAGCCGGTCCTCGAGAGACAGCGCGCGCCCCAGCGCATGACGCCGCTCGAAGAGATGGCGCAGGCTGTTCTCGGCGATGATGACCGCCCCATCGGCGATGAGGCCGAAGTCGAGCGCGCCCATGCTCATGAGATTGGCGCTGATGTGGCCATAGACCATGCCTGTGGCGAGCAGCAGCATGGTGACGGGGATGACCAGCGCCGTGATGAGCGCCGCGCGGAAATTGCCGAGCAGCAGGAACAGCACCAATATGACGAGCAGCGCGCCTTCCGCGAGATTGGAGGCGACGGTGCGGATCGTCGCGTCGACGAGCACGGTGCGGTCGAGGATCGTCTTCGCCTCTATGCCCGGCGGCAGCGAGGCGCGGATGGCGTCGAGCTTGGCGCCGACGGCGGCGGAGACCGAGCGGCTGTTGCCGCCGATCAGCATCAGCGCCGTGCCGATGACGACCTCCTCGCCGTCCATGCTGGCGCTGCCGACGCGCATCTCGCGGCCGATACCGACTTCCCCAATGTCCTTGACGCGCAACGGCACGCCATTGCGCGTCGAGACGACGACGCGCTCTATGTCCTCGATCGTCTCCAGCCGGCCGCCGCTGCGCACCACATAGCCTTCGCCATTGCGCTCTATATAGCCGGCGCCGCGGCTCTGATTATTGCGCTCGAGCGCGGTGGCGACATCGCCGAAGGAGAGGCCGAGCGAGAACAGCTTCATCGCGTCCGGCCGCACGTCGAACTGCTTCACGAAGCCGCCGAGCGAATCGATGCCGGCGACATTGGGCACGGTTTTGAGCTGCGGCTTGACGATCCAATCCTGCACGGTGCGCAGATAGACGGCGCGCTCGAGCTCGTTGCGCAGGAATTGCCCGTCCGGCGTCAGATAGGTTCCGTCATTCTGCCAGCCCGGCTCGCCGTCGAGATATTTGCGTCCCGGCGTCTTCGGCGCATAGCGGATCGCCCACATATAGATTTCGCTGAGGCCCGTGGCGATCGGCCCCATGCGCGCCTCGACGCCGACAGGGAAATTCTCTTTCGCCTCCGCGAGCCGCTCATTCACCTGCTGGCGCGCGAAATAAATATCGAGCTTCTCGGCGAACACCGCCGTCACCTGCGAGAAGCCGTTGCGCGAGAGCGAGCGCGTATATTCGAGGCCGGGAATGCCGGCGATCACATTCTCTATGGGGAAGGTGATCTGCTTCTCGACCTCGGTCGGCGACAGCGCCGGCGCGATGGTGTTGATCTGCACCTGATTATTGGTGATGTCGGGCACGGCGTCGATCGGCAGGCGATCGAGCGACGATGCGCCGATGAGACAGGCGAGCAGAGTTAGCAGCGCGACGAGCCAGCGCTGGCGAACCGAAAACGCGATGCAACGCTCGATCATCTACCGCCACACATTTTCGCGCGCCGCCACCATCGACCGGGCGGGCGGTCAGTCCAACCCTTCGAGTCGCGATTTGCCGAGCTCCGCCTTCAGGACGAAGACATTGGTCGCGGCGACCTGCTCCCCCTCCTCGAGCCCAGCGACGATCTCGATCGACTCGGCGTCGCTCGCGCCCGTCTCGACCTTGCGCTTCACGAACCCGTCGGGCGCGCGCACGAAGACGACGGTTTCGCCCTCGAAGGTGAGAACCGCAGAGCGCGGCGCGCGCAGGCGCGCAGACTTCTCCTCGAGCGCGATGCGCGCCGTCATCGCCGTGCCGGGGCGTAAGCCGAAATCCGCATTGGCGAAAGAAGCGACGGCGCGGCCGGAATGAGTCTCGTGGTCGAGCATCGGGCCGATGAAGACGATGCGGCCCTCGGCCTCGTCCTCGCCGTCGTGAGAGAGGCGCACGCTCTGCCCCTCGCGCACCGCGGGCAGATCGGCGATGGCGACGGCTATATCGGCGAAAACGGTGGTGAGATCGGCGATGACGAAGAGCTCCTTCGTCTGCCCCTCGCCGCCGACCGGCTGGCCGAGATCGGCGCGGCGCTCGATCACCTTGCCGGAGGACGGCGCGCGAATCTCCTTGCGACGCAGCTCGCCGACCGGCTGGCTCGGAAGCGCGGCGATCTCCGTTTCGGAGAGATCGAGCGCGGCGAGTTTTTGCCGCGAAAGATCGACGCGCAGCTTCGCCTCCTCGAAAGCGCCGCGCGCCTTCAGAAAGCTCTGCTCGGCGGAAATCTTCTTCTCGAAGAGCCCCTTCTCGCGCTGGAACAAGGCCGATTGCAGATCGAGGCCGACCTTGGCGGCGAGATAATCGCTCTTGGCGTCGGCGACCTCGCGGCTCTCGATGATGGCGATCACCTCGCCCTTCTCGACCGGATCGCCGAGCTTCTTGCGCAATTCGGCGACTGCGCCGGCCACTTTCGCGGCCACGCGGCCGATGCGGTCCGGATCGACGGAAACGACGGCCGGCGCGACGACGTCGCGCGTCAGCACGCCGGGAGCCGCCGCGACGGTGGCGATTTTCGCCGCTGCGATCTGCTCGGCGGTCAGCCTGACGAGCCCTTCCGCGCCCTTGGCGGCGGAGGCCTCGGCGGCTTTCTCGCCGGCGCCGAACAGCGCTCGAATCGGCGCGGAGAATTGCGGAAACAGCGAACCGAGCAAGGCGCTCGCCAGCAACGCCGCGCCGAAACGCAGCCCGCGCGCGCGAGCCGAATTAGAATAGCTCCAAACAGGGAAGAAGCTCGACCGCCGCTCCCCTGCATCGGTCGGAACGACGTCCGACACCGCCAATCGGCGGAAGATATGGGCCAAGTCTCTCAATCGCATCTCGAGACTTCTTTAACCCGTACGCCCGGCCGCGTCCACGCCGGCGCGCCGGAAAACCGGGCGCCGCGCCTGCTTATTGAACAGAGAGGCCGATGCGCGACGAAAAAAGCCCGGCGCGATGCGCCGGGCTCTCTCGATGACGGGCTCTGCGACGAGCCGGACGATCAATATTTGGCGACGACCGGAGCCGGCGCGCCGAACAGGTTCAGATGATAGTTCAGGCCGACGCGAACCGTGTGGAAGTGGTTCTGCACGCCGCGCTGCTGCGAGGTGAAGGCCGTGGCGGCTCCAGCGGCATTGAACTGGTTGAAGAAGAAGCCCGGCGCGTTGTCGAGCTCGGTGTAGAGATATTCGATCTTGGCCGAGAGATTGGGCAGGAAGGCCCATTCCACGCCGCCGCCGGCGGTCCAGCCGGTGCGGATGTCGCTCTCGGACTGCTGGCCCCAGAAGCCGGCCGTGTCCCAATAGGTGAAGCGGCTGGAGCCTTCGCCATAAGCGAAGCCGCCCGTGCCATAGACGAGCAGGGTTGGCAGCACGGCGTAGCCGACGCGGCCGCGCACCGTGCCGAACCAGTCGATCGTATGACGGGTGGTCAGCAGCGGGAAATAGCCGACATTGGAGCCGACGCCCTTCGACTGGCCGGTCAGATCGGCCGCCTGGATGTCCGCCTCGAGGCCGACGACGAAGCCGGTGTTGGCGTATTGATAATTGTAGCCGATCTGGCCGCCGCCGAGGACGCCGCTGATGTCGGACGACGGATAATTCCAGGCGACGCCGGTCGGCGCGCCGCCGGGGCCGAACTCGACACCGGACAGGCGATAGGACTCCGTCCAGCCATAGCCGACGTTGACGCCGCCATAGACGCCGGTCCAGCTGAAAGCGGGAGCGACGGGAGCGACGAAAGCCGGAGCGCCCTTTTGCGACGGAAGGTCGGCCGCCAAAGCCGGAGCGGCGGCGAGAGCCAGCGCGAGCGCGCCGACTGCGGAAAACGTCTTCATGGGTTCCTCACTCGAATCAGTGCGGCCGTCTTTCCTGCGCCCCCCGACGCTGATTGGTCCGAGCGGCCGCTCGGTGTTGCCGATCCAGCGTGTACTACGCCTCGGCGCAAAGCCGCGTCAACGCTGGACAGCCCCCTCTGCTTGGCTCGCATGCGATTTTATTTCGATTGTGACAATTCCATCACAATGAATACTCGTTTCATGACGCTATGCGCTTGACATTGTAGGAAAACACGAGCCAGGACACGATTCGCAACAGCGGGGCAAAATGTCTATTTTATTGTGTTATTTCAATATGCTGAATGATATCCGACGCATGTCTCGGGACGTTGTCGGCCGCCGACCGGGAGTCGCGCGTCGATGCGACGCAGCATCGAGCCGAACTATCTGTCAAAGATGAGACGCGAGGCGACAAGCATTCGTTGCGCAGACGGCATGTCGCAGCGACGATTCGACGCGCGAAACTGAATCTTCTTCAATGACTTGGGTGGATCACTTGGGTGGATCGGAGCTGCGGCGCTCGCGCGCGCGTCAGGAGCCGCGCCGCTCGCGACGCAGCCGCTCCCAATAGTCGAGCCGCTTGGCGATCTCGCGCTCGAAGCCGCGTTCCACCGGGCGATAGAAGCTCTGCCGGCCGAGCGCCTCGGGCCAATAGTCCTGGCCGGAGAAGGCGTCGGGCTCGTCATGGTCGTAGCGATAGCCCTCGCCATAGCCTTCGCTCTTCATCAATTTCGTCGGCGCGTTGAGGATCGTCTTGGGCGGCGTCGGCGAGCCGCCCTCCTCCGCGAGGCGGCGGGCCGCCTTATAGGCGACATAGCCGGCGTTGGATTTGGGCGCGGTCGCCACATAGAGAACCGCCTGCGCGAGCGCCAGCTCGCCCTCCGGACTGCCCAGAAAATCATAGGCGTCCTTGGCGGCGTTGGCGACGACGAGCGCCTGCGGATCGGCGAGGCCTATGTCCTCGACCGCCATGCGGACGATTCGGCGCGCGAGAAACAGCGGGTCTTCGCCCGCCACGAGCATGCGCGCGAAATAATAGAGGGCGGCGTCCGGGTCGGAGCCGCGCACGCATTTGTGCAGCGCGCTGATTAGATTGTAATGGCCCTCCTGCGCCTTGTCGTAGATTGGGGCGCGCCGCTGCACCACTTCGACGAGCCGGGCGCGGTCGAAAACCTCGCCCTCGCCGGCGGCGCGCCAAACATCCTCGGCGAGCGTCAGCGATGCGCGGCCGTCGCCGTCGGCCATCGACGCGAGCGCGGCGCGCGCATCCTCGTCGAGCGGCAGGGGGCGGCCCTCGCTCTGCTCGGCGCGCTGCAGCAGCTTCTCGATCGCTTCGGCGTCGAGCGATTTGAAGACCAGCACGCGGGCCCGCGACAAAAGGGCGGCGTTGAGCTCGAAGGAGGGGTTTTCCGTCGTCGCGCCGATGAGCGTGACCGAGCCGTCCTCCATCACCGGCAGAAAGGAATCCTGCTGGCCACGGTTGAAGCGATGAATCTCGTCGACGAAGAGCAGTGTGCCCTGCCCCATTCCGCGGCGCGCGCGCGCCGCCTCGAAAGTCTTCTTGAGATCGGCGACGCCGGTGAAGATCGCGGAAATCTGCACGAAGGCGAGATCTGTCTCATGCGCCAACAGGCGCGCCACCGTCGTCTTGCCGGTGCCCGGCGGACCCCAAAAGATCAGCGAGCCGATCGAGCCGGAACGGATCGCGCGCGTCAGCGCTCCGTCCGGACCGACGAGATGATCCTGGCCGGCGACCTCCTCCAGCTTCTGCGGACGAAGGCGGTCGGCGAGCGGATGCGGCGCATTGCGGTCGAGCCCGGCGGCGGCGAACAAATCACTCATGGGGGCCATTATAGACGATCGCCGGAACGGACGCCCCGCCCCGCGCCCGAGCGGGATTTTTAAAAAGCCGGAAGCGGCTCTCCGATCGAAACCCCGCCCGACCTGTAGTTCGTAGTTTCCGAACCTTTACCTTTGCCGGGCCTGTTTAACCGACGGTTAACCATTGGGGGAGTATTACGATTCTGTAAAATTTTACCGACCCTCCCTGTTCTCTCGTGGCGTTCTTTCTGGTGGCGTCCCGGCGGCGTAGGAGCCTAACTTTCAAACACAGGTCGATCAGCATGCGCACTATCGCATTCGTCACGCAGAAGGGCGGCGCCGGAAAGAGCACGCTCGCTAGCAGCATCGCCGTCGCCGCCAGTTGTGCGGGCGAGCGTGTTTTCATTATCGATTTGGATCCGCTCCAATCATTGGTCAAATGGTCGAAGGCGCGCGAAGCGACCGACGTCCCGGTCGAACACGTGCCTCCGGCCAAGCTCGGCAAAGCCCTCGCCGCGCTCGAGAAGAAAGGCGTCACGCTCGTCGTTATCGACGCGCCCGGCGCCGACAGCGAATATTCCGACGCCGCCATTCGCGCGGCCGATCTCTGCATCGTCCCGGCGCGTCCCAATGTCTTCGACCTCTGGGCTTGCGAGCTCACCCGCGCCAGCATCAAGGACAAGAAGAAGGATTACGCCTTTCTTCTCAATCAGTGCCCGCCCGCTCAGCAGAACGCCCGCGTCGATCAGGGCGCTCAGGCTCTGCAGGCGATCGGCGCGCTGCTCGCGCCGCTCGTCTCGGCGCGCGTCGACTATCAGGAGGCCGCCCGCATGGGACTGGGCGTCTGCGAGCTCAATCCTGAGGGCGTCGCCGCCGAGGAGATGCGGGAATTGTGGCAGTCGGTGAAGCGCCGCCTCAAGAAGGGCGCGCCGGTCGTCAAGGCCGAGCCGAAGGTCGAGGCCAAGGTGGAGGCGAAACCCGCCGCCAAGGCCGAGGCCAAGCCCGTAGCCAAGGTCGAGGCCAAAACCGTCGCCAAGACGGAGGCCAAGGCCGAGACGAAGCCCACGGCCAAGGTCGCCGGCAAGATCACGCCCAAGCAAGAGCAGCCGGTCGCCGCGCGCAAGCAGGCCGCGGCTCCCGCTGCGGAGAAAGCGGCCAAACCGCAGGCCAAGCCCGCAGTCCGCAAGGCCGCGTGACGACATGACGAACCGCGCGGTCGACGCGCGGTTCCTCCTCAGGCGATCTCGACGATCCTGGCGCTGTGATGGATCGCCTCGACGACATCGCCAACGCTCTTGCCGAGCAGCGCCTTCGCCAGCGGCGCGACATAGGGAATGAGCCCCTTTGCGGGATCGGCCTCGTCCTCCCCCACCAGACGAAAGCTCTGACGCTTGCCGGTCTCGTCCTCGATGACGATGCGATGGCCGAAGCGCGCCTGCTCATGGTCGGCGATCGCCCGCACGATCTCCGCGCTCGCGCGCCGCGCCGTCCAATAGCGCAGATCGCGCGCCGCCCGCGCCACGGCGCGCTTGTCGTCCTTCGCCTGCGCGGCGTCGAGCTCCGAATGGAGCCGCCCGAGCTCGGCCTCGATCTGCGCGAAGCCCTCCGGCGTGACGAGATTGCGATGCGGGCTGACCGGACGATCGGGCAGCTCTTCGCGGAGCTCGTCGTCGTCCTGTTCTTTGGTGAAGGCGCTGCTCATTTGCTCACGTCCTGTCCGCCGCCTCGAGAATCGCCTGTCTCGCGAGCGTTCATCGAACGTCCGCGAGACAGGCGCGTCAACCGATCTCGATCACCAACCGGCCTCTGATCTTGCCGGCGACGATCGATCGCGCGCGCTCGAGCGCCTGCGCGAAAGGCGCCGTCTCCGTCATGCGCGCGAGAATCCCCTTGTCGAGATCGCGCGCCAGACGCTCCCAGCCGGTGCGCCGCAGCGGCAGATTTGGCCGCACGCTCTCCACGCCGATGAGCGAGACCCCGCGCAGAATGAAGGGCGCGACCGTGGTCGGCAGCTCCATTCCCTGCGCATTGCCGCAGGCCGCGACGACGCCGTCGATCGCCGTCTGCGCCAGAACATTGGCGAGCGTCACCGAGCCCACCGTGTCGACGCCGCCGGCGAAACGCTGCTTCTGCAGCGGCTTGCCGGGAATGGAGAGCTCGGCGCGATCGACGATCTCCGCCGCGCCCAGGTCTTTGAGATAGGCTTCCTCCTCGGGACGTCCAGTGGAGGCGACGACGCGCCAGCCGAGCGCCGCCAGCAGCGCCACCGTCACAGAGCCGACCCCCCCTGCGGCGCCCGTCACCACCACGGGCCCGCGCGAGGGCTCGAGGCCTCGGCCCTCCAGCGCCAGCACGCAGAGCATGGCAGTATAGCCGGCGCTGCCGATCGCCATCGCCTGCGCCGGCGTCAGCCCCTGCGGCAAATGGACCAGCCAGTCGCCGCTGACGCGCGCGCGCTGCGCGAAGCCGCCGTAATGCTGCTCGCCGAGCCCGCAGCCGCCGGCGATCACCTGCTCGCCGGGGCGGAAATTCGGATGACTGGAGCGCGTGACCACGCCGGCGAAGTCGACGCCCGGAATCATCGGGAAGCGCCGCACGACCGGCGCTTTGCCGGTCACGGCGAGCCCATCCTTGTAATTGACGGTGCTATGCGACACTTCGACGTCGACGTCGCCCTCCATCAATTCGTTCTCGCCCAGCTCGGCATAGGCTGCGCGATAGCCGGCCTCGTCCTTGTCGATACGTATGGCGGTGAAAGCGCTCACTCTTTTACTCCTCACGTCCCACTATCCGGCCGGATACGTAAAAGCTTATGTAAACGAAAGATTTCTGAAGCGGGACATTACCAAACATTAAGTTGCTTTTCGGCGCTCGCGAACGAATTCTGAGAGCGTCAAGTCCACCCATTCCCCCCAGGTGAACGCTCATGAAGAAACATCTCCTCGCCGCCGCCGCCGCGGTCGCTCTCACCCTTCCGCTCTCGGCCGGAGTCTTTGCTGAGCCGGCTCCCGGCGAGCATCATCATCACCAATTCTCGGCGGAGGATCACGCCGCCTTCACCGACGCCAAGATCGCCGCGCTGAAGGCCGGTTTGAAGCTCACCCCCGCCCAGGAGAAGAACTGGCCGGCGGTCGAGACCTCGCTGCGCGACATCGCCAAGGCGCGCGCCGCGCGCTTCGCCGAGGCCAAGGACAAGATCAAGGAAATCCACGAGCATCGCAGCGTGATCGAAGGCCTGCAGCTGCGCTCGAAGGCGCTCGCCGCGAAAGCCGCCGAGACGGAGAAGCTCGCCGAGGCCGCCAAGCCGCTCTTCGACAGCCTCGACGATGCGCAGAAGCGCCGCTTCGCCGTGCTGCTGCATACGATCGCCAAGGGCCCGCATCACGGGCATGAGTTCGGCGGCCCGCATGACGGTCCCGAGCACGACTGACGCTTTTAGAAACCGTAAGTCCTCACGCCCCGCCGGCTCGACGCCTGCGGGGCGTTTTCGCGTCAGTAAGCGCGCTCGACGCAGAAATCGACGACCTCGAGCAGCGCCGACTTCCACGGCGAAGCGGGGAAAATCTCCAGCGCGTCGCGCGCGATGGCGCCATAATGGCTCGCGCGCTCGACCGTGTCCTTGATCGCCTCGTGCTTCTTCATCAGCGCGCAGGCGGCCTCGACGTCGCCGTCGTTTATCTCGCCCTTCTCCAGCGTGCGCCGCCAGAACTCGCGCTCCGTCTCGCTGCCGCGACGGAAGGCGAGCACGACGGGCAGCGTGATCTTGCCCTCGCGGAAATCATCGCCGACATTCTTGCCGAGCTTGGACGATTGTCCACCATAATCGAGCGCGTCGTCGATAAGCTGGAAGGCGACGCCGAGATTCATGCCATAGCTGCGGCAGGCGGCCTCGTCCGCCTTGGAGCGGCCGGCGAGCATGGGGCCAACCTCGGCCGCAGCGGCGAACAGCTCCGCCGTCTTGGAGCGGATGACGGCCATATAGGCGTCTTCGGTCGTCTGCGTGTCCTTGGCGGCGTTGAGCTGGAGAATCTCGCCCTCGGCGATGACGGCGGCCGCTGTCGAGACGACGGAGAGGCAGGAGAGCACGCCGGGCTCGACCATCATCTTGAAGGCGTGGCCGAGCAGAAAATCGCCGACCAGCACGCAGGTCTCATTGCCCCACAGCATGCGCGCGGCGATCTTGCCGCGGCGCATGTCGCTCTCGTCCACCACATCGTCGTGCAGCAGAGTGGCGGTGTGCATGAATTCGATGCCGGCGGCGAATTTGATGTGGCCGTCGCCCTGATAGCCGCACATTCCGGCGGTGGCGAGCACGAGCATCGGGCGAAGGCGCTTGCCGCCCGCCGAGATGAGGTGGTTGGCGACCTCGGGGATCGTCGTCACGTCAGAGCCCGTGCGCTGCAGGATCAGCTGGTTGACGCGCTGTAGATCGGGGCCGATCAGCGAAAGCAGATTATCGAGGCCGGCGGACTTCTTTTCCTTTTCCTCCAGCGGTATGACGATGCCCACGTAGACCCCTTTGGCTTGTCTTGGAATGCTGGGGCGAACTTAAGGCTTCGGAGCGCGCGCGGCAAGCCAGGGGAGCGCGCGCCCCGGCGAGCCCTCCCCTGGCCGAT
The DNA here is from genome assembly GCF_015709455.1 of Methylosinus sp. H3A. Taxonomy (NCBI): domain Bacteria; kingdom Pseudomonadati; phylum Pseudomonadota; class Alphaproteobacteria; order Hyphomicrobiales; family Methylocystaceae; genus Methylosinus; species Methylosinus sp. H3A. Next base: position 2,935,800 of record NZ_JADNQW010000005.1, on the reverse strand, counting down.
CCGACGCTGTTCTGCGTGAGAATTCAGCATCCGTTCCGGCGCTCCAAGGACTGGAGCTGCCGAACCCGTCGGGCTTCGGCGCCGCCCAGCTGGCCATAGGGCGGAAAGCAGCCCCCGCCGAAAACCGAGCGCCCGCGCGTGGTCCTGAAGCAATGCCCGGCGCGCGCATAGATGGCGTTGCGTTCCCGCCAGAGCTGGTCGCAGAAAGCGCCCGATTGCGCGAGCGCCGGCGCCGGCGCGCCGATTTCGGCAAAGGCCGACAAGATCGCCCCTGCGGCGAGAATACGGATCATGGCGTTCATCGATTTCATCGCATTTCCTCCTCGACGACCACGCGACCGAGCTACGGTCGCGTGACCCGATCCGTTTCAGGCCGTTTCCAAAAGAGCGGAAGCTGATTGCTCGATGCGAGAACTCGCGCTCGATGCGAGAGCTTGCACGACGTGAGAAGCTGTGACATTTTTTCAGTGCGATGAACGTTTCCCGCGCATGAACGTTCCCCCGAACACAAAGGAGAAACGGTCGGAGGCCGCCGCCTTTCTCGGCGGACGCTTGCGTCTGCGCCAAATGCCGCGCGGCCACCGGGCCGGAACCGACGCCGTTCTTCTCGCGGCGGCGACGCCGGCGCAGACGCGCGGGCTCATCCTCGACATCGGCGCGGGAACCGGAGCCGTCGGCCTCGCCGCGGCGTTGCGCGCGCCCGCCGCCACGCTCGGCCTCGTCGAGATCGATTCGGAGACTTGCGCGCTGGCCCGCGAGAATATCGCGGAGAACGGCCTCGCGGCGCGCGCCCGCGTCCACGAGGCCGATCTCCTCTCCATCGAGGCGCGCCGGACGAGCGGGCTCGAGAACGAGAGCGCCGAGGTTCTTCTCACCAACCCGCCCTATCTTTCGCCCACGCGCACACGCGTCTCGCCCGATCCGCGTCGCGCCCTCGCTCATGTGAGCGCCGGCGGACTCGAGCCTTGGCTGCGCGCCAGTCTCGCCCTGCTGCGCCCCGGCGGGGTCTTTGTGATGATCCATCGCGCCGACGCCTTGCAGGAGTGCCTCGCCTGCATCGGCGGGCGCCTCGGCGCAATCGGCCTATTGCCCGTGGCGGCCCATGCGGGCGAAGCGGCGACGCGCATTCTGCTGCGCGGCGTCAAAGGCTCCAAGGGGCCGCTGTCGCTGCTCCCGCCGCTCGTGCTGCACGAGGCGGACGGCGCCTTCACACCGCGCGCGGAGGCGCTCCATCGCGGCGAGGGCGAGCTGCCCTGGCCGCCTGGCGCTTTCACATAAGTATATTCCACAGCTCGATTTCTGATTGCCAAGCCTGCGCTATTAGGGGAATTATATTAGGGAAAATCGCCAGCCCCTGCGGAGCTGCGCGATACATTTACATATTAATAGTATGTTAGAGGCGCAATCATGGATCTCCTGCATCGTGGGTCGAGCCGATCTGGCGAGGTTTCGAAAATCGTTCTGGCTCTGTTTCTCGCAGCTTCCGCCTCCGAGGAGGCCGCGCTCGCCCAGGAGAATGCGCAGATCGCCGATGTGAAAGTCGGCGCCGAGGTCAATGACGCCGGCCTCACGCGCCAGGAGGAGAAGGTTCTCGTCAAGACGCCGCGCTCCGGCGATCTGGTCACCGGCCAGAAGGCGCAGGTCGAGCATTTGGAGCGCCTGTCGGATTTCTCGCAGCTCGTCCCGAACTATCGACCCAATGTCGGCAATCCACAGACGTCGCGCCCGGCCATTCGCGGCGTGGGCCAGGGCGCCGGCACGGGCAATGGCTCGGAGAACGACACCGGCTTCATCGTCGACAATGTGTTCTGGAAAGCGGTCGGCTTCCAATGGTCGGATTTCGTCGAGATCGAGAATTTCGAGCTCGGCCTCGGACCTCAGGGAACCGCCGGCGGCAAGAACACCGCCGTCGGCAACATCATCGTGCGCACGCAGCTCCCCAGCTTCGAGCGTAAGGCGACATTCGAAACCTCATTCGGCAATCACACGCATCTCATCGAGAAGCTGAATGTGACGGGGCCGATCATCGACGAGGCGCTCGCCTATCGCGTCACCTTCTTCTACGACAAAGACAATGGCTTCGTGAAAGACCAAGTGACGGGCGCGGGCATTTCCAACGCCAATCGCTGGGGCGCGCGCGGGCAATTATATTACGTCGGCGACAATGTGACCGACCGGCTCATTTTCAGCTACACGCGCTCCGCCGAATACAACAATAACAATAACGGCCCCTTCTCCAACTCGCTGCAGATTTTCGCCAATGGCACAGTGGCGTCGACCTATTCCTCGACGCTGTTCAGACGGCTCGGCCGCACGGTGATCACCTTCGATCCCTATCGCCCCTATTACACCCATCTCGGCACGCTGAGCTCGCGCACGATCACCGCCTCCAACGAGTTGAACTGGCAGATCGGCGAGAACACGTTCACCTCGATTTCCGCCTGGGGCGAGTTCCGACTTTTGCCCTACAATAATACGGGCAATCAGGAGATCGACATCAGCGACAGCCACACCAATCAATGGACCGATCAATTTTCGCAGGAGTTTCGCCTCTCCTCGCCCAAGGATCAGCCGCTCGAATGGAGCGTCGGACTCTTCGGCCTCTATGAGAAAATCTTCAACTACAGCGAAACGGAATATGGCTCGGACGCCGCGCGATGGTTCGGGACGCCGACGACCGACAAGGGGCTCCTCTGGGGCGTCGACTACCACACCAACGGCAAGGCGCTGACGCTCAACGGAGCGGCCTATGGCCAGGCGACCTATCATGTCGACGAGCAGTTCGCGCTGACATTTGGTCTGCGCAACGGCTATGAGGTGAAGGGCGGATCGAATTTCGGCTGGATACAGCCCGGCTATCTCAGCGGCAATTTCACCTTGCAGCAATTGGCCAACGCCGTGCGCGGAGCGAGCTCGACGCAGCAATTCTTCGATACGGGTGGAACGTCGAAAGGCGCGAATCTGCTGACCGGAATCTTCAATCCGTCCTATCGCTACAACGACAATATATTGGTCTATGGACTCGTCGGGCGCGGCGAGAAGGCGTCCGCCGTCAATTTCGCCGTTCCGATCTACGACTCGACCAACGCCTTCAAGGGGTTTCAGCCGATACTGACGAAGCGCGAAGTCTCCTGGGACTATGAGCTGGGCGCCAAGACCAATTGGTTCGACGGCAAGCTCATCGCCAATATCAATTTCTACTGGAACGATCTCTATAATTTCCAAGCCAATCAGACCGACACGGATTACGTCGACGCGACCGGCTCGCCCATCCGCTCGACCTATCTCGGCTCCGTCCCCCATGTGCGGCTGAAGGGCGTCGAATTCAACGGGCGCTGGAATCCGATCGAGCGACTGTGGATCAACGCCTCCGGCGCCTTCACCGAAGCGCGCTACGTGAGCTATCCCGACGCGGCGCCGCCGGCAGACTGGATTTGGACGACCAATATCAACGGTGTGAGGCCGCCGCTCACCATCTCCCGCTCGAACACGCGCTGGGAGAATCTGCCGATCTGGGCTTTCAACATAGGCGCGAATTACGAGCATCCGCTCGGCGCCGCCTTCGCCGAATTGGGCGAATGGGGCAAACAGCCGGTCACCGCTTTCGGCTATGTCAATGCGAGCTGGTCGGACAAGATCCTCTTCACCAGCCCGGTCGCGACCAATACTTATTGGCAAGCGCCCTTCACCCTGCTCAACGCGGGCGTCGGGCTGCGCAGCGACGACGAGCGCTGGAGCATTTCGTTCTGGGTGAAAAATCTGCTGGATCGCCGCGAGGTCACCAATTCGACGACCTCCACCAACACCAACGCCGCCAACAACAATAACGGCTGGTCGCCCGGCTCCGCGACGACGCCGGCGACGATGGCCTTCACCAATCAGCCGCGCAGCTTCGGCGGCAGTCTGCTGGTGAAGCTCTACTGAAGCGGCGGCCGGTCAGGCGGCGAGATCGGCCACCACAGCATCGAGCACGGGAAATCCTTCCGAGCTCACGCGCAGGCGATTGTCGCGCGTCAGCTCGACCAGCCCATCGCCGATGAGCTCGGCGACGCGCGACTGCGACAGCTTCTTGCCGGTGAGGGCGAAAAAGCGCGCCGGGTCTATGCCCTCGCGCAGGCGCAGGCCCATCAGAAGGAACTCGTCGCCCTCCTGCTCCGCGGAGAGCAGATCGTCCTCGACGAGGCCATGTCCCTCCGTCTCGACGCAGGTGAGCCACATTTCCGGATGCTTCTCGGTCGCCTGGGCGCGGCGGCCGCGCGGCGTGATGAGCCGCCCATGCGCGCCGGGGCCGACGCCGGCATATTCGCCATAGCGCCAATAGACGAGATTATGCCGGCATTCCGAGCCGGGCCGCGCGTGGTTGGAGACCTCATAGGCCGGCAGGCCGGCGCGGGCCGTAACCTCTTGCGTCACGTCCCACAACGCGCGCTGCGTATCGACATCGGGCAGATCGAGCTTGCCGGCGTCGACCATGCGCTCGAACATCGTCTCGGGCTCTATGGTGAGCTGATAGAGCGAGACATGCTCCGTCACGCGCCCCAGCGCCAGCTCCAGCTCCTTGCGCCAGGCCGCCGGCGTCTGCTGCGGACGGGCGTAGATGAGATCGAATGAGGTGCGCTCGAAAATCTTATTGGCGACATCGAGCGCGGCGAGCGCCTCCGCCACCGAATGCTGGCGGCCGAGCGCGCGCAATTCTATGTCGTTGAGCGCCTGCACGCCGAGCGAGGCGCGATTGACGCCGGCCGCCTTGAAGCTGCGGAAGCGCGAGGCCTCGACGCTGGTGGGATTGGCCTCGAGCGTGACCTCGACATCGGCGGCCATGGGCCAATGATCGGCGATCGCCCGGAGGATCGCCTCCAGCGTGGACGGAAGCATCAGCGAGGGTGTGCCGCCGCCGAAGAACACTGAGCGCACCTCGCGTCCCGGCGCAAGCGCGGCGCGATGGGCGATTTCCGTGCGAAAGGCGTCAACGAAGCGATCTTCGTCGACCTCGCCCTTGCGGACGTGGCTGTTGAAGTCGCAATAGGGGCACTTCGACAGGCAGAACGGCCAGTGTACATAGACGCCGAAGCCCGGGTCGAACGCGTTTCGAATCGTCGCAGCCATGGGGGCTTTATGCCACTTCTCTTTGAGAAGGTCACGCTGCGGAAAAGCCGTCTCGAGCTTCGCCGCCGGCATGGTTTCTCATCGCCGCATTGAAAGCCGACGAAACGGCGTTAATTGCCGCTTCGCGGGGTCGTGTCCCGCTCGAGATCATCCGCCGGACATGACCTATTTTCTCGCCTTTTACGGCCTCTGGCTCGCCGTGGCCTTTCTCGTCGGCGCCCTTTGCGGCTTCGGCAGTCTCCGCCGGGACGGCGACGACCCCGCCCTTCTGCGTGAGGGAGATTTCTTCCTCGCGCTGGCGCTGTGTCTCGTCGCCATTCTCGGCAAAGCCGCGCTCGGCCGCTTCGCGCTCTATCTCGAGGGCGTTTTCGCGCTCTATGCGGCCTTTCTGGCCGGCGTCGGCGCCGTCGTCCTGTGGGCCGGGCCGATTTCGCGCGACCATCTCGGATGGCGGATCGGCGCGGGCGCGATCGCGCTCATCGCCGTCGTCGCCAATAGCGAAGCGGCCAAGAGCCTCGAGGATGCGCTCGAGCATCGTCTCGGCTCGCTGGTCCAGCGCGAGGGCGGCGACCCTTTGAATTTCGAGGTGAGCGGCCGCGACGTCTTCCTGCCGGCCGACGCGCTCGGCCATGGGGCGCTGGCGGAGCGGCTGGCGAGCGCCGCCGGCGTGCGAATCGTGTGGCGCGTCGACTCTCTGTCGCCGCCGGCCGCCGCGCAACGCGAGGAGGCCTTGGCCGCCGCCTCCGCCGAGCAGGCCGCCCATCGCGCCGCCGAGGCCGCTTGGACGCAGCGCGAACAGGAGCGCATCGCCGCCCTCGCCGCGCGGCCCCGCGCCGAGGCGCCACCGCCCGCCGTGAAAAAGGGCCGCAAGGAGAAGATCGCCGAAGGCCGCTCGGCCGAGCGTCCGGCGCCGGCCGCCGCGGAGCCGCCCGCCCCTGCCGCCCTCGTCTGGAACACGCCCAAGGATCCGACCCTGCCCGCGCCGGAAGGGCCCGGCGCGCCGCCGCCGGCGACCGAGGCCGAGGAAACGTCCTGCCGCGTGACGCTCATCGCCCTCGCCGCCTCCGAAAAAATCCGCTTTTCAGCGAAGAGCGTCGCGCTCGGCTCCGGGGCGGAGAAATTTCTCGCGCGCCTCGCCGGATCGATGAAGCGCTGTCCCGACGCAGTCCTCGAGATTCGCGGCCACGCGGACGCGCTGGAAGACAAGCGCGCATTGTCGCAGCGCCGCGCCCGCACGGTCGTCGACTATCTTCGCCGCATCGGCGTCGCGCGCGAGAAGCTGACCAGCGCCGGCCTCGGCGATGAGCAGCCGCTCGTCGCGGGCGACGATCCCGCCAGCCGGGCAGAAAATAGGCGGGTGGAGATTTTGGTGCGGTGACGGACTTCGCCGCTTACCGCAGACACGCTTGCGCCAGCGCCTGAAACGCCCGCGCCCTATGCGATAGAGCGCGCGAGCCGTCGCCCGGCATAGCGTGCTTTTCCGCCGACATCATCTCGCCGAAAGTGCGATCCAACCCATCCGGCAGGAAGATCGGATCATAGCCGAAGCCCTTCTCGCCGCGCGGCGGAAACACCAGCACGCCGTCGACGCGGCCCTCGAATTCTTCGATATGGCCGTCCGGCCAGACGATCGCCAGAGCGCAGATGAAATGCGCCGTGAACGGCCCCGTCGCGCCGCGCTCTTTCAGCTCGCGCTCGACACGGCGGATCGCCGCGGCGAAATCGCGGTTCTCGCCACCCCAGCGCGCCGAATAGACGCCCGGCGCGCCGTCCAGCGCATCGACGCAGAGCCCGGAATCGTCGGCGAAGGCAGGCAGCCCCGTCGCCGCGCAAGAGGCGCGCGCCTTCAAGAGCGCATTGCCGGAGAAGGTCGTCTCCGTCTCCTCCGGCTCCACAACGCCGAGGTCGCCGGCCGAGACGGCGTCGACGCCATGCGGCTCGAGCAGCTGGCGCAGCTCCCACAGCTTGCCGGGATTATGCGTCGCGATGACGAGACGACCCTCGATCCTGCGCGTCACGCCAGCGCCGCCTTCTGCAATTGCACGAGCCTGTCGACGCCCGAGCGCGCGAGCGCCAGCATGGCCCCGAGATTATCCTCGGAGAAGACGGCGACTTCCGCCGTCGCCTGCACCTCGACGAGGCCGCCCGAGCCGGTGATGACGAAATTGGCGTCGGTCTCGGCGGTCGAATCCTCATTATAGTCGAGATCGATGACCGCATCGCCATTGCACATGCCGCAAGAGACGGCGGCGACATGGTCGCGCAGCGGATTGTCCTTGATGATGGAGCGCGAGCGCATCCACTGGAAGCAATCGTGCAGCGCCAGCCAGGCGCCGGAGATCGCCGCCGTGCGCGTGCCGCCATCGGCCTGGATCACGTCGCAGTCGACGACGACCTGACGTTCGCCGAGCGCCGGCAGATTGGTGACGGCGCGCAGCGAGCGGCCGATGAGGCGCTGAATCTCCTGCGTGCGGCCGGACGGCTTGCCGGAGCTCGACTCGCGGCGCGTGCGCGTATGAGTGGCGCGCGGCAGCATGGCGTATTCGGCCGTCACCCAGCCGCGCCCCTGCCCGCGCAGCCACGGCGGCGGCTTGTCCTCGAGCGTCGCGGCGCATAGGACATGCGTATTGCCGAATTTGACGAGGCACGAGCCCTCGGCGTAGCGGGCGACGCCCCGTTCGAAGCTGACGGGACGCATTTCGTCTGGCGCGCGTTTGCTCGGCCGCATGAAGGCTCCTTGTTCGAGAGGGAGCCTTAGTAACGCGGTTCGGCCGGGAGTGGAAGCCGGCCGGGCCGGCGGCCAGCTCGAACCGCCGGCGCCGCGTTCAGACCTTGCTATATTTCTCGAAGAGCCGGTCGGCGTTGGACCAATCGATCGTCGACATGACGGTCTTGATGTAATCGCCTGCCTTCGCGCCGAAATCCAAGTGATAGGCGTGCTCGAACATGTCGAGCGCGAGTATCGGGGCGGCGCCCGCTATGTTCTGAGTGTGATCGCTCGCCGATGAATTGACGAGCCGCTCGCCATGCTTGTCGTAAGCGAGCAGCACCCAGCCGGAGCCGCCTCCGAGCGCCTTCCCAATGCCGACGAATTCCGCACGCCAGCGATCGAAAGAACCGAAATCCCGCCCGATCGCGCCAGCGAGCGCGGCGCCTGGCTTGTTCGGCGCGCCGAGGCCGGCGAAATAGAGCTCATGCAGAATCATCGAATTTCTGGCGATCAGCTCTTCGCGCTTCAGCCCGTTGATTTGAAATCCAGAGGCTTTGTCGAAGTCGAGGCTCGCGAGCTGCTCTAGAATGGCGTTCAGCCGCTTGACGGCCCCGACATAATTGTTCTCGTAATGCGAGACGAGGATTTTTTCGGACAATCCGCCGATGCTTTTCGGATCGAAGGTCAGCGGTTTCGGCTGGTGTATGATCGCGGCGCTTTTTGTCGCGGCGGCTTTCTCCTGCGCGCGCTCCTCCGCGCGCGCAGCGCCGGAGACCAATGCGGCGCTCGTCGCGGCGACGCCCAAAAATTGTCTACGATGAAAATCACGCGTCATTCTCGATCTCCTCGTGCGGCGCCGATCGCTCGGAATCCGACCCGAGCGAAGCTATCTCAGAATTGACTACAGCGGCGACAAATTTCTCGCCGTCGAATTTTCGCATGGCCGAGATTCGATGCGGCCGCATTCGAAGTTTTGCGCGAGGAGGCCAAGAGCGATGACGCATTCCATCCCCCAGCTGCCGGAGGAGATCGCGAAAGCCCTCGCTTTCCAGGCGAAAGCCTGCCGCGATCTCGCCTCGCCCTTCGCCGCCGCCGTCTGCGAGGCTCTCGCGCAGAGCCTCGACGAGAACAGCGCCTTCGGCCGCCGGATTTCGTCCTGGGGCGCGCGCGCCAAAGCCGATGCCCTGGCGCTGCGCGCGGCCGGCGCGCTGCATTTTCTCGCCCGATCGGGAAAGGCGCCCGCCCTCGCCGCCGCCTATCCACCCAATGCGTTCGACGCAGCGGCGCTCGCCCGCGAGATCGAACGCGCGATCGACGAACACGACGTTTTCCTCGCGGGCTTTCTCGATCGTCCGCCGCAGACCAATGAGGCGGGACGCTCCAGCGTCATTCTCGGCGGCGCGCTGATCGTCGCCGCGGCGACGGGCCTGCCTTTGGAGACATTGGAGATCGGCGCCAGCGCCGGCCTCAATCTCAATTTCGATCGCTACGCCTATGATCTTCGCGTCGGCGCTTTCGGCGCGCCTGCGGCGGAGCTTCGCCTCGCCTGCGATTGGCGCGGCGCGGCGCCCTCGCTCGAGACCGCATTGCGGATCGTCTCCCGCGCGGGTTGCGATATCGATCCGCTCGATCCGAGCGACGCCGAACATCGCGCGCGGCTGCTCGCCTATGTCTGGCCCGATCAGATGGAGCGTCTCGCCCGCATGGAGCAGGCGCTCGTCCTCGCGGCCGCGCGTCGCGAGCGGGTCGAGCGCGCCGACGCCGGCGACTGGCTCGCGACGCGGCTGTCGGCGCCGCCCGCTGGGAGCCTCGCGCGCTTCGTCTATCACACGGTCGTCTGGCAATATCTGCCGCCCGAGACGAAGCGCAATGCGATGGCCACGCTCGAGGCCGCAGGCGCGGCGGCGACGCCCGAGACGCCGCTCGCGCGGCTGCAAATGGAGGCCGATGGCGACACACGCTCGGCCGCGCTCACGCTGACGCTCTGGCCCGGCGGCGAGAGCTTTGCGCTGGGGCGCGCCGATTTCCACGGCCGCTGGATCGAATGGAGCGGCGCCGGCCCTCATCGCGCCACCTAGCTTCCGTTGTGCGCGCCTCTGCGGCGCCGCAGCGCTTTTCGCCGCTTGCGCGCCGACCCATGTGGTGGGAGCATCATCATCGACGGAGCCGACCAGGTTTCCACTCGCCGGCGCCGGACAACGGGAGCAGGACATGAGTGAAACGAGAACGTCCGGCGCGGCGAGAGCCGAAGGCGCGCGACTGATCGCGCTTGTCGGCCCCTTTCAGAGCGGCAAAACGAGCCTATTCGAGAGTCTGCTCGCGCGCTGCGGCGCGGTGCAGCGGCAAGGCTTCGTGCGTGACGGCGCCACCGTCGGCGACGCCTCGCCGGAAGCGCGCGCCCATGCGATGAGCGTCGAATGCAACATCGGCCGCGTCGATTATCTCGGCGACCGCTACACTTTCGTCGATTGTCCCGGCTCGGTCGAATTCGCGCATGAGCAGCGCCGCGTCCTCGCCGTCGCCGATGCGGCGATCGTCGTCGCCGAGGCCGATCCGCGCAAGCTGCCGGCACTGCAGCTCGTCATGCGCGCAGTGGAGGAGGCGCGCGTTCCGCACTTCCTGTTCCTGAACAAGATCGACGCCGCTGCAGGAAATCTGCGCGACTCTCTCGCGCTGTTGCAGACCGTCTCGCGCACGCCGCTGTTGTTGCGGCAAATCCCGATTTGGAACAATGGCATTGCGGTCGGCTTCATCGATCTCGCGCTGGAGCGCGCCTATGTCTATCGCGAGCACGCACCCTCTGCGGTTGTCGACATGCCCGCCGGCGCAACCGTGTCGGAGAAAGAGGCGCGCTTCTCCATGCTGGAGCGGCTCGCCGATTACGACGACACGCTGATGGAGGAGCTGCTCACCGACATAGAGCCGCCGCGCGACCAGATTTTCGACGATCTCGCCAAGGAGCTGCGCTTCGGCCATGTCGCGCCCGTCTTCATCGGCGCGGCGGAGCGCGGCGCCGGCGTGACGCGCCTGCTCAAGGCGCTGCGCCATGAGGCGCCGAGCGTCGCTGCGACACGGGCCCGGCTCGGAATCGCCGAGACCGGGCCCGCCCTCGCGCATGTGTTCCGCTCGGTCCATACGTCGCACGGCGGCAAGCTGTCGCTCGCGCGCGTGCTGCGCGGCTCCTTCTCCGATGGGCAGACGGTCGCAGGCTCGTCGGGCGCCGAAGAGAAAATCAGCGGCGTGTCGTCGCTGCTCGGCGCCACGACGATGCGCCAGGCGAAAGCGGAAGCGGGCGAGACCGTCGCTTTCGGTCGGCTCGACGGCGTCGTCGCCGGCGACGCGCTGCAGGACACGCGCGCCGGCGCGCCCGACGCTCCGGCTGCGATCACGGCGCCGCACCCGGTCTATGCGCTGGCGCTCTCCGTCGGCGACCGCAAGGACGAGATGCGTCTCGCCGCCGCTCTCGCCAAGCTCATCGACGAAGACCCTTCGCTCGTCTTCGTCCATGACCAGGCGCTCGGCGAAATGAAGCTGCTCGGCCAGGGCGAGATGCATATTCGCGTCGCGCTGGAGCGCCTCGCGTCGCGCTATGGCGTGACCGTCTCCACCCATGCGCCCGCCATCGGCTATAAGGAGACGATTCGCCATGCGGTGAGCGTGCGTGGACGCCACAAGAAGCAGTCGGGCGGCCACGGCCAGTTCGGCGATGTGGTGTTGGAGGTGGCGCCGCGCCCGCATGGCGAAGGCTTCGCTTTCGCCGAGCGCGTCCATGGCGGGACTGTGCCAAAACAATACTTTTCCTCGGTCGAAGCCGGCTGCCGGGACGCGCTGACGCGCGGGCCGCTCGGCTTTCCCGTCGTCGATGTGGAGGCCGTCCTCGTCGACGGCTCCTATCACAGCGTCGATTCCTCCGACATGGCGTTCCGCACGGCGGCGCGCATCGGCATGGCCGAGGCGCTGGGCAAGGCCGAGCCGGTGCTGCTCGAGCCCATGCTCGCCGTGTCGATTTTCGCGCCGAGCGAGGCGGTCTCCCGCGCCACCGGCATCGTCTCGGCGCGACGCGGGCAGATATTGGGCTTTGGACCGCGCCCAGAATGGGACGGTTGGGACGAGCTCGACGCGCTCATTCCGGAGGCCGAGATGGGCGATCTCATCGTCGAGCTGCGCTCGGCCAGCTCGGGCGCCGGATTTTTCGAGGCGTCCTTCGATCATCTCACCGAGATGGTCGGTCGGCAGGCGCATGAGGTCGTCGTCGCCCGCAGCGCCGCCGGCCATTGAAAACGAGACAGCTGCGTTTCGGAACGAAACGCAGCTGGCGCGGTTCTTGATCCGGCACAGGCGACGGCGAAGCATTGTCCCATTTTGGCAATGCTCGCATTTGGTCCCATCCGATTGGCGGATCGAAGGCGAGCGGGCTCGCGCCCTGCGGACCAGAGACGGCGGCGGTCTATACTGGAATGAATAAATGCAGGCTAAGACCGCGACGGAATTCGTGACTCTTCGGTCGCGGAGCGAGCGGCTGTTACGTCCTTCCGGCATCGAAGGCGCTGGAGAAATGCCATGGGGCACGCATTTCTGCCAGTTCTATGAGGATGTCGACGATCTTCTCGACATTGTCGCTCCCTATTTCGCGGCGGGCCTCGCCGGCAATGAGCGCTGCCTGTGGATCGCCTCGCCGCCTTTGACTGTGGCCGTCGCAAAGGCGCGTCTGTCCTCGCTGGTGCCCGATCTCGAGTCCGATCTCGCCCGCCGCCGCATCGACATCGTGAGCAGCGACGATTGGTATTTTCGCACCGGAAAAGTGGACAGCGATCAACTGGTCGACGATTTGCGGGCGGCCCATGACGCGGCCCTGCACGACGGTTTCGACGGGTTGAGGGCTTGCGGCAACGCCTTGGAGTTCGACGCCTCGGACTGGCCGCTCTTCATGGCCTATGAGAACGGGCTCGGAGCGTTACATGGCTCCCGCCGCATGTTGACACTCTGCTCTTATTCGTTGCGGCTGATCGGCGCCGCCGAGATCGTCGAGGTGATCGCTCGCCATGAATTCGCGCTGATCCGCCGCGGCGGCCGCTGGGAGACGATCAAGAGCCTCGACTATGAACGCGCGCGCAAGGCGCTGCGGCGGAGCGAGGAGCAGTTTCGCCTGTTCACCGAGGCCGCGCCTGCGTCTGCGATTTTCACGCTGGACCCGCAGGGACGGATCATCGGCTGGAGCGAGGCGGCCGAGCGCGTCACCGGCTGGAGCCGCGACGAGATTCTGGGCCTCCGGCTGTCGACCCTCCATCCCGCCGACGCGCATGACGAAGCGCTGCCGGGCTCCCTCGCGGAGGGGGGCGTCGTCAAGCGCCAGGACATGCGCCGACGGCGGGACGGCTCGATCTTTCCGGCGGAGGAGTTGATCGCCGCGCTGCGCGACGACGCCGACAATCTCTACGGCTACGCCGTCATGATCAGCGATCTCAGCGAGAGATCGCGGGCCGAGCAGGAGCGCCGGGCCAGCGATGCGCGCCTGCGCGCGATCGTCGAAGGCGCGGTCGACGCGATCGTCATCATCGACGAAAAGGGCGTCATTCTTTCCCTGAATTCCGCAGCGACGCGGCTCTTCGGCCATAAGGCGGAGGAAGCGATCGGCCAGCCGATCGACATTCTATTCCCGGAGCCGTTTCGCGACGCACGTCTCGACCAGATCCCCGCCGACGAGGCGGCGCTCGCCGCATCCGATCCTGAACGCCTCGGCTGCCGCAAGGACGGCTCGGTCTTTCCTCTCGAGCTCTCCATCAGCGAAGCCGCGCATGACGGCGAACGGCTGTTCGTGCTGTTCCTGCGCGATCTCACCGACCGTCACCGGGCGGAGGCGCAGATGCGCAAGCTGCGCGCCGACCGTCTCGATCTGATGGCGCAAATGGCGGCGAGCGTCGCCCATGAGATCAATCAACCGCTCTCGGCCATCTCCACCTATCTCAGCGCCGCGCGCCGCGTGCTACGACGCGGCCCAGTGGCGACGACCGACATAGAGACGATCCTCGACAGCGCCGTCGCGCAGGTGACGCGCGCGGCGCAGATCATCAGCCATTTGCGCGGCTTCGTCACCCGCGCCGAGCCCGACAAGACGCTGCAACGACTACACGACATCATCCAGGACGCCTGCGCCTTCACCGATATGGCGCGCAGCAATGTCAAGGTGACGACCACGCTCGATCTCGAGGCGCCCGACGACAACGTCATCGTCGACCGAATTCAGATTCGTCAGGTGCTGGTCAATCTGAAGCGCAACGCCATAGAGGCGATGCACGGCGCGGAGAAACGCGAGCTCGTGATCTCGACCCGTCTCGTCGCGGGCGGCATGATCCGCACCGACATCGTCGACACCGGCGCAGGACTGTCGGAGGAGGTCGCGAATGTGCTGTTCGAGCCCTTCATCACCACCAAGGCGCATGGGCTCGGCGTCGGCCTGCCCGTCTCTCGCGCGATCGTGGAGGCGCACTATGGGAAGCTCTGGGCGGAGCAGAACCCCGGCGGCGGCGCGACACTGAGCTTCACCCTGCCGCTCGCGGACGAGCGGACCGAGGGAGAGTGAGAAGCCTCTCGAAGGCCGAGTCGACCAACCGATAAAGCGGGGCGTCGAATTTGGGCGACGCCCCGCTCGGATATTTCTCCGCGCGGGGCGTCGCCCGAAACGCGTTCGGAAAGGTCAGGTCAGATACTGACCGCCGTTGATCGTCAGCGTCGAGCCGGTGATGAAGCTGGCGTCGTCCGAGGCGAGGAACACGACCGCGCGCGCGATCTCCTCCGGCTCGCCGAGGCGGCCGACCGCGATATAGGGAATGATGTGCTTGTCGAGCACGTCCTGCGGAACCGCCTTCACCATCTCCGTGGCGATATAGCCGGGCGCGATGGCGTTGACGGTGACGCCCTTGGAGGCGCTCTCCTGCGCCAGCGCCTTGACGAAGCCGATGTCGCCGGCCTTGGAGGCGGAATAATTCGTCTGGCCGGCCTGGCCCTTCTGGCCGTTGATCGACGAGATGACGATGATGCGGCCGAAGCCGCGGTCACGCATGCCGTTGATGACCGGACGGGTGACGTTGAACAGCGAGTTGAGATTGGTGTTGATCACCGCCTGCCACTGCGCGAGCTCCATCTTGTGGAACAGGCGATCCTTGGTGATGCCGGCGTTGTTGACGAGAATCTCTACCCCGCCCAGATCCTTCTCGATCTGCGCGATGGCGGCGGCGCTGGCGTCATAGTCCGACACGTCGAACTTATAGACCGGAATGCCGGTCTCGGCCTTGAACTTGTTGGCGGCCTCGTCGTTGCCGGCGTAGGTCGCGGCGACATTATAGCCGGCCGCCTTCAACGCCTTGGAGATCGCCTCGCCGATGCCGCGCGTGCCGCCCGTCACAACCGCTGTTCTGCCCACCTCGTTCCTCCTTCATCGAATTTTCAAAAAATTGGCCGCGAGCCTCGAAGGCTCGCGGCCCTGATATTTAGCGCTCGATCGTCAGAGCGATGCCCATTCCGCCGCCGATGCAGAGCGTGGCGAGGCCGCGCTTGCCGCCGCGACGGCCGAGCTCGTAGAGCAGCGTCGTCAGCACGCGCGCGCCAGAGGCGCCGATCGGATGGCCGATGGCGATGGCGCCGCCATTGACGTTGACGATGGCGGGATCCCAGCCGAGATCCTTGTTCACGGCGAGAGCCTGCGCGGCGAAAGCCTCATTGGCCTCGATGAGATCGAGGTCGGAGATTTTCCAGCCGGCTTTCTCCAGCGCCTTGCGCGAGGCCGGGATCGGCCCGGAGCCCATGATCGTCGGATCGACGCCGGCGGTCGCCCAGGAGGCGATGCGGGCGAGCGGCGTGAGGCCGCGCTTGGCCGCCTCGGCCGCCGTCATGATGACCAGCGCCGCCGCGCCGTCATTGAGGCCGGAGGCGTTGGCCGCCGTCACCGTGCCCTCCTTGATGAAGGCCGGCTTCAGCTTGGCGACGCCCTCGAGCGTCACGCCATGCTTGATGTATTCGTCCTGATCGACGATCACGTCGCCCTTGCGGGTGGAGACGGTGAAGGGGACGATCTCGTCCTTGAACTTGCCAGCCTTCTGCGCGGCCTCGGCCTTGTTCTGCGAGGCGACGGCGAAAGCGTCCTGCTCGGCGCGGCTGATCTGCCACTTGGCGGCGACGTTCTCCGCAGTGATGCCCATGTGGTAATTGTTGAAGGCGTCGGTGAGGCCGTCGACGATCATGGTGTCGACGAATTTCACGTCACCCATCTTGGTGCCGGCGCGCATGTGAGCGGAATGCTGCGACAGCGACATCGACTCCTGGCCGCCGGCGACGATGATCGTCGCGTCGCCAGCCTGGATCTGCTGGGCGGCGAGCGCCACGGCGCGCAGGCCGGAGCCGCACACCTGATTGACGCCGAAAGCGGTCTTGTCCTGCGGCACGCCGGCCTTGATGGCGGCCTGACGGGCCGGGTTCTGTCCCTGCGCGGCGCCCAGCACCTGGCCCAGGATGACCTCGTCGACGTCGGCGGCCTCCAATTTGGCGCGCTCGATAGCGGCCTTGACAGCGACCGCGCCCAATTCATGGGCGGGCGTCGAGCCGAAAGCTCCGTTGAACGATCCCACAGCAGTGCGCGCCGCGGAAACGATCACGATCTCCGTCGTCATATCGTTCTCCTGATTGGTCGGGCTGGCGCCGGCGGACGCCGCTCGCGCACGTTGAGCATTTTGCAGCAAGGCTCGTCAAGCGCCGGACGCGCGCATCGTTGACGCGGCGCGTCAATTCTTCGGGCGATGGAGGCCGAATTCGGCGGCGAGCCGCTCCAATTCGCTCCTCTCCGTCTCCGCCAGGCCGGGCTCGAGCAGCGCCCGCAGCCCAAGCCCGCGCAGCCGATCGACGAAGCCGGCGGCCGCCGGATCATCCGCCTCACGCCCGAAATAGGCGGCGACGCGGCGCGTCAACCCCTGCGCATGGGCGGCGAGGATGGGCCGCAGCTCCTCCTCCCCGCTCGCGCCGAGGACAATGGCGAGAAAAAAGCGCATCCGCCCGCGGCCCAGCATCAGATTTCGCAGCGCCTCGAGCACATCTTCCGACGCGGCGCCGGCCTCGTCGCGCTCGGCGCGGTCGTGGGCGGCCTGCAAAAGAGCGACGAAGAGATCGGCCTTGCGCGGAAAATAATAAGTGAGGTGGGATTGCCGCACGCCCGCGGCCTTGGCGACGCGCGGCTGGGTGAGCGCCTCGACGCCGTCCTTTTCGACGATATCGAGCGCGGCGTTCAATATTCGCTGTCTGACGCTGATTTCCGCCGTCACTGCATTTCTTTCCGGGCGCGACGCGGCTCCCTACCAAAAACCTGCTCGCTTGGGCAATGCGTCGGCTCGCCCGCGCCGTCCTTTTCGTATGGGTCGCTCTTTCATCCGGGTCGCTCTTGCCAAATCCATATTGGTAACTTACCAATATTTTCGAAAAATGCGATGGGGGCCGAAATGATATCTGTCGGGAGACGCCGGCTCGGCGCTGCGCTTTTCGGCCTCCTGTCGGGCGCGGGCGTCGCGGCCGCGGGGAGCGCCGAGGATGAAACGGCGGTGAAACATCTGCTCATGCAGAGTTTCGACCGTCCCGACGCGCCGCTCGCCGTCGATCCGATCGTCCTCGACGGCGACATCGCCATCGCCGATTGGGCGCAGGGCGAGCAGGGCGGCCGCGCTCTGCTGCGCCGCAAGGACGGCAAATGGGAAATCTCGCTCTGCGCCGGCGACGCGCTGAAGCAGAGCGCCGCGCTGGAGAAGCTCGGCCTCGCGCGGCCGCGGGCGCAAGCGCTGGCCGCCTCGCTGGCTGCGGCCGAGCGCCGGCTCTCCCCTGCCCTGCTCGAGCGCATGTCGCGCTTCGACGGCGTCGTCGCCGTGGACAGCGCGGGCGGCCACACGCCGCTCGACCCGCACCACCGGCCGATCCCCTGATGCCGCTGACCCGCCGCGCGCTGATCGCGAGCGCGAGCCTCCTCGCCGCCTCTGCGGCCGAGCCGGCCGGCGCCGGAGCCGCGCGCGAATTCGGCGTTCTTACCGTAGAGGAGAGCGGCGCCGGCGATCCGCTGCTGCTGATCCCGGGCCTCGCCTGCGGAGCTTGGGCGCTCGCGGACATCGCCCGCCGCCTCGCGCCGCGTTTTTCGATCCACGCTCTGACGCTGCCGGGCTTCGACGGCCGCCCGCCGATCGCGGCGCCGATGATCGCGCGCGTCGCCGCCGACATCGCCGCCTATGTGGCGGAGCGCCGACTGGAGCGACCGATCCTCGTCGGCCATAGCCTCGGCGCCTTTGTCGCGCTGCGAGCGGCGCTGCTGCGGCCGGAGCGGTTCGGCGGCGTCGTCACGCTGGACGGCTATCCGGTCTTCCCCGCCCTCGCTAGCGCAACAGCCGATGAGCGAGCGGCCGCCGCGACGCGCCTCGCCGAGCAATTCGCCGCCGGCGATCCGGCGCGCTTTCTCGCGACGTTGCGCGCCTTTCTGACCGCGCGCATGAATGATCCGCAGCAGGCGGAGCGTTTCGCCGAGCGCGCCGCGCGCAGCGATCCTGCCGCGACCGCCGCCTATGTGGTCGAGATGTTGTCGGCCGATCTGCGGCCCGAGTTCGCACGGCTCGAGACGCCGCTGCTCGCTCTGGCGGCGACCAACTCCTATCTCGCAGGCCGCGCCGAGGAGGATATCTGCGCCTTCTACGCCGGACTGCTCGCCGAAGCGCCGAAAGCCGCGATCGCGCCGATACGCGAGGCCCGCCATTTCGTCGCGGTCGATCGGCCGGATGTCGTCGCCGCCGCGATCGAATCCTTCGCGGCGGGATTGCGCCTCGGACGCGCGTGACTGTGTCCCGAAGGTCACAACCTTCGGGAATCTCCCGATCGAGGCGGAACCGGCCGCCCCTTCGGCTTGCCACAAAAGCCTTGGTCAGTTACCAAGAAAATGGAAGCAGAACCGTATCCCGGTTCGCGCTGCGCGAGAGGCGGATGATCCAGGCGAGGCGGATGACGAAGGCACGAGGAGCGACGCCACGCCCGGCGCGCGCCTTTGTCGCACTGCTCGCCGTTCTGCCGCTGCTGCTGCAATTGCTGTTCGCCGCCACGCCTTTCGCACTCGCGACGAGCGCCAGAGCCGAAGTCGCCGTCACCGCTCCCAATTGCGAGACGCAGGATCATCGGCCCGCCCCCGCCGGCGGAGGCGCGCATTCCCATTGCTGCCTGCTCTGCGAATGCAGCGCCCGCGATGGAGCCGCCGTCATCGGCTCCTTCATCGTCGCCGAGATCGGCGCAGACGCTCACGCGACGCCGATCCGTGCGGCTCCCGACCGGCCGCGACATGCGCCGATCGGCTGGACGACATCCTGGTCGTCGCGCGCGCCGCCTCTCTTCTCCTGATCGAAACAACCGCGCGGCCAAGCCGCGCCCCGCTTTCCGCTTCGAACGGCGCGACGCCGTCTCAGGAGACTTCCCATGTATCGCAGGTTTCTCTCGCGCGGCGTCGCCGCCAGCGCGCTTATTCTCGCCACCCCCGCCGCCTTCGCGCAATCGGCGCTGCCGCCGATCGATATCGGCGGCGACGCGCCCACGACGACGGCGTCGCGACAGAGCGGCTCGCTCACCGTTCCCTCGGTCGCGGAACAAAAGCGCCGCGTCGAGCAGACTGTCGGCTCGGTCGCCTTCGTGGACGCCGCCTCGCCGCAGATGCAGACGCGCCATATCGCCGATCTGCGCGACGCGCTGAAGGATGTGCCCGGCGTCTTCGTCGACACGCGCTATGGGCAGGAGCTGCGCCTCTCCATGCGCGGCTCCAATCTCACGCGCGATTACCATCTGCGCGGCTTCGAGCTGCTGCAGGATGGCATTCCGATGAACTATGCCGACGGCGGCGGCGACTTCTATCAGATCGACCCCAAATATTTCCGCTCGATCGAGGTCTATAAGGGCGGCAACGCGCTCGCCTACGGCTCCTCGACGTTAGGGGGCGCGATCAATTTCGTCTCGCCCACCGCGCATACGGCGCTCGCGCCCAATATTCTGGCTATCGACGGCGGCAGCTTCGGCTCCATCCGCGGCCAGGCGCAAGTCTCGCGCGTCATCGGCGACTTCGATTTCCTCGTCAACGGAACCTTCTCGCATTCGGATGGGTTCCGCACCCATTCGCAATCCGATTATGTGCAGATCAACGGCAATCTCGGCTATCGCTTCTCCAATAATATCGAGACGCGCTTCTATTTCGGCGTCTATGACACCAATCAGCAATTGCCCGGCACGCTGACGCTGAACAATGCGCGCACAAATCCGACGCTCGCGACTCTGCCCTATATCGCCGGCTTCGGCGCGGACGGCTTCGGTGCCGATCAGGCGCGCAATGTCCGCAACCAGCGCATCTCCAACAAGACGACATTCGAGACCGACATAGGCCGCATCGACGTCGACAGCTGGTTCGTTCACAATTACCTCTATCATCCGATCTTCGTCGTCATCGAGCAGGAAGGCGAGAGCTGGGGCTTCGCTCCGAAGCTCACGACGAAATTCGAGATCGCCGGCCATAGAAACGAGCTCACCGTGGGCGGGCGCGTGTGGGGCGGCGGCTCCACCGATAATTGGTATTCCAATTACAATGGCGCGAAATTCAATCCCTATGGCGCGATACCGGCGAATTTCGCCAATGCGGCTTTTTCCTTCCCGCCCTATTCCTTCAACGGCCTCGCGCAATTCGGCGCCGCGGGTTCCTGCTTCGGCTTCTGCGGAACCTTCATCAATCCCGGGCTGAGCGCGCAGATCCGCAACAACCGCATGGCGGCGCTCAATCTCGAGGCCTATTTCGAGGATCGCTTCTATATCGCGCCGCAGCTCGCTCTGATGTTCGGCGCGAAAATCTTCAGCGACGATCGGCGCTATTCCGTGCTCGGCGGCATTCCCTATGAGCCGCTCGCCAATCACACGGAAAAGAATTATCGCGGCATCGTTCCCAAGGTCGGGCTGATGTTCCAGCCGACGCCGGAGATTCAATTCTTCGCCGATATGACCGGCAGCCGCGACGTTCCCGATTTCATCGATCTGACGCAGGGCTTTTTCCCGCCGACGCCGGGCGCCTCCTTCACGCCGCTCGCTTCGCAAAAGGCCTGGACCGGCGAGATCGGCTCGCGCGGCAAATGGGATCGCTTCTCCTGGGATGTGACTTTCTATCACACCGAGCTGCAGGACGAATTGCTGAAGTTCAACGCCAATCCCGGCGCCGGCGTGCCGGCGACGACCTTCAACGCCAAGCGCACCATGCATCAGGGCGTCGAATTCGCCGGCAGCGTCGATTTGTGGCGAGACATCACGGCGCCGGGCGCGGACGATCTCTTGAAGCTCACGCAAGTGTGGACCTGGAGCGACTTCCGCTTCGTCGGCGACGCCAATTACGGAAACAATCCGCTCGCTGGAATTCCGCGCCATGTGCTGCGCACGACGCTCGCCTATAGCCGGCCGGACGGGCTCTATCTCGCGCCGTCGATCGACTGGGTTCCGGAGGGCTCCTATGTCGATTACATGCACACACTGCAGACGCCGGGCTATGTGCTGATCGGCATGCAGGCCGGCATGAAGCTGCCTTACGGGCTGACCTTCTATGTCGACGCGCGCAATCTCGCCGATCGGCGTTACATCAGCGATGTGACGACGGTGATCGACGCGCGGGCGTCGAATCCGGCGGCCTTCTATCCAGGCTATGGCCGCGCGGTCTATGCCGGCATGAAATGGGCGTTTTGAATCTCGATGCGCGAAGCGATCCGTCGGGATCGCTTCGTCGCGACGCTCACGCCATTCCATTTCGAACGCCGCGCCCTAGATGAGAAGTAGCCCGATTTGGGATCACTCCTCATGCCGCAGCAACGCTCCTGGCCATTCTTCCCTTCGCTGCCGCAAGCCATGCTGCGCTACGACCTCGCCGCCGGGCTGACGCTGGCGGCCATCGCCATACCGGAGCAAATGGCCACGGCGCGGCTCGCAGGCTTTCCGCCGCAGATCGGCTTTTTCGCCTTTCTCGCGGGCTCGCTCGCCTTCGCCGCCTTCGGCTCCAATCGCTTTCTCTCCTCCGGCGCGGATTCGACGATCGCTCCGATCTTCGCCGGCGCGCTCGCCCTGTTGGCGACGCGCGGCTCGCCGCAATTCATGGCGCTCGCCTCCTTTCTCGCGCTGCTCGTCGGCGGCATACTCATTCTCGGCTTTCTGCTGCGCGCCGGATGGGTCGCCGATCTCCTCTCCGTTCCGGTGACGACCGGCTTTCTCGCCGGCATATCGATTCACATTCTGATCTCGCAGCTTCCCGCGCTGCTCGGCCTACCCAGCGTCGAAGGCAGCGAATTCTATCGCGTCGCCGAAATGGCGAAGCATTGGCGCGAGGCCGATCCAGCCGCCATCGCCATCGGCCTCGGTTCGCTCGCGACCATCATCATCGGGGAGAAGATCAGCCCCAAGCTGCCGGGCGCGCTGATCGCGCTCGTTGGCGCAGCCTTCGCCGTCCGCTATTTTCATCTCGAGGATCACGGCGTCGCCGTGCTCGGCAAGGTCTCGACGGAGTTTCCGCATCCGCGCTTTCCCGAGATCGCGCCCGCCGATATTCCGCAAATCGTCGGTCTCGCCATCATCATCGCCATGGTGATCATGGTGCAGACGGCGGCGACCTCGCGCTCCTTTCCCAATGAGGAAGACCGCGCGCCGGATGTCGATCGCGATTATTTCGGCGTCGGCGCCGGCTGTCTGCTGGCTGGGCTCGTCGGCGCTTTCGCCGTCGACGCCTCGCCGCCGCGCACGGCGATCGTTTCGGCGACCGGCGGGCGCTCGCAGCTCTCCTCCATCGTCGCCGCGCTGGTCATCGCGGCTCTGCTGCTGTTCGGCGCCGCGCTGCTCGAGCATGTGCCCAACGCCGCGCTCGCCGGGGTGCTGCTGTTCATCGCTGCGCGCATCTTCCGCCTGCAAGTGATGCGCGACATTTATTCAAAAACGCGCGGCGAATTCGCGCTGGTGGCGCTGACCATGGCCGCCGTCGTCGCGCTGCCCGTGCAGACCGGCGTGTCGCTCTCCATTCTGGCGTCGCTGCTGCATGGCGTATGGACGACGACGCGCGCGCGCCTCATCACTTTCGCGCGCGTGCCGGGAAGCTCGGTGTGGTGGCCCAGCTCGCCCGTCGGGGACGAGCCTTGCGGCGAGCGATTGGAAGGCGTGCTGGTCGCGGCCTTTCAAGCGCCGCTGTCTTTTCTCAACGCCTATGGTTTCCAGAGCGATTTGCGCGAGGCGATCGAGGCGGAAAAGCCGACGCTCGTCGTGCTGGAGGCGAGCAATATCGTCGAGATCGATTACACGGCGGCGCGCATATTGCGGCAGGCGATCGAGGATTGCCGCGCTGCGGGCGCGGACTTCGCCATAGCGCGGCTCGAATCCGTGCGCGCGCGTGAGGCGCTGACGCGTTTCGGCGTGATGAGCACGCTCGGCGAAGGGCGGCTCTTCCACAGCGTCGACGAGGCGACGCGGTCGCTCGCGCCCGCCGCCGTCGCCTCGAAGATTGCGGTTCCCACTCTCGTCCCGCGCAGGAGCCGCGCGTTCACGCCGCCTTCTGCTTCGGCGTGATGAGCTTGCGATTGGCCAGCACTTCGGCGATCTGCACCGCGTTCAGCGCCGCGCCTTTGCGCAGATTGTCGGAGACGCACCACAGAACCAGACCGTTCTCGACAGTCGGATCGTCGCGAATACGCGAAACATAGGTCGCGTCCTCGCCCGCCGCTTCATGCGGCGTAATGTAGCCGCCGGGCTCGAGCTTGTCGATGACGAGCACGCCCGGCGCCGCGCGCAGAATGTCGCGCGCCTCGTCGGGCGACAATGGATTCTCGAACTCGATGTTGATCGCCTCGCTATGGCCGATGAACACCGGCACGCGCACGCAAGTGGCGACGAGCTTGATCTTCGGGTCCAGAATCTTCTTCGTCTCCACCACCATCTTCCACTCTTCCTTGGTGAAGCCGTCCTCCATGAAGACGTCGATCTGCGGAATGAGGTTGAAGGCGATGCGCTTGGGGAATTTCTTCGATTCCATCGGATCGGAGACGAAGACCGAGCGCGTCTGCGAGAACAGCTCGTCCATGCCCTCCTTGCCGGCGCCCGAGACCGATTGATAGGTCGAGACGACGACGCGCTTGATCTTGGCGGCGTCATGCAAGGGCTTCAGCGCCACGACGAGCTGCGCCGTCGAGCAATTGGGATTGGCGATGATGTGCTTCTTGCGGAAGCCGGCCGCCGCATCGGCGTTGACCTCCGGCACGACGAGCGGAACATCCGGGTCCATGCGCCAAGCGGAGCTGTTGTCGATGACGACGCAGCCCTGCGCGCCGATGCGCGGAGCCCATTCGCGCGCGACGTCGCCGCCGGCCGACATCAGGCAGATGTCCGTGTCGGAGAAGTCGTAAGTGTCGAGATGGCGGCATTTGAGGATCTTGTCGCCGAAGGACACTTCCGTCCCGATGGAGCGCGACGAGGCGAGCGCGACGACTTCCGAGACCGGAAAGCGGCGCTCCGCCAGAATGTCGAGCATTTCGCGGCCCACATTGCCCGTGGCGCCCGCGACGGCGACCTTGTAACCCATGGTTGCGAACTCCTTTTCGGCCCGCTTATGACGGCGGGCGCGCCTTTTGTCGAGACGGGAGAATCGAACAGGCGAAGCAATCCCGCGGGCCGAAGGCGGCCCGGAGACGGCTTCGCATCTGGTTCGCGAACGAGCCCGACTCCGCGCCGGGGCTCGACATCAGAAGGGCATTCCGACCGCCATATTGCCGCCCGAGCCCATGCTCACCGGCGCGCGGCCGCCGAAACGCGGCGTCTCGTCGTCCTTCTTTTCCTTTTTGGGCGGAGACTTGCCCGGCGACCAGCCCTCGAGCTCGCCGAATTGGCGGTTCTCGGCCTTGGCCGGCGGCTTGCCGGGCGCGGCAGCCTGGCCGGCCGTGGCCTGCTGCTGTTTGTTTTTCTTCGGCTTCGCCTTGGCGGCTCCGGCGGCGGACATGTCCAGCCGGCTCGGGTCGAGCGTATCCTCCGCTCCCGCGGAGAGCGGAAGCGCAGACGAAAAGGCGAAAATAGCGGCGACCAGAAGAAGCGGGCGCAATCGCATGGCGGCTACTCCTCAAGCATCGGGCTCCAAAATGCCCCCACGCCGGGAAAAAGACAAGTTCCGGCGAATCTGCGGCGAAGACTGTGAGACAAACCCGGCGCCATTGCGGCGCCGGCTCCGCTTCACTCGCCCGTCGTTTGCGCGATCGCCAGATTTTTGAGCTCGGCGATGGCCGTGCCGGGCAGCAGGCTCTTCGGACAGGCGTTGGAGCAGTTCAGAATCGTATGGCAGCGATAGAGGCGGAAAGCGTCGTCGACATAGGCGACGCGCTCGGCTGTCGCCTCGTCGCGGCTGTCCACCACCCAGCGATAGGCCTGCAACAGCGCGGCCGGGCCCAGGAATCGATCCCGATTCCACCAATAGCTCGGGCAGGATGTGGAGCAGCAGGCGCAGAGAATGCACTCATAGAGCCCATCCAGCTTGCGGCGATCGTCGGGCGCCTGCAGCCATTCCTTCTGAGGCTCCGGCGTCACCGTCTGCAGCCAGGGCTCGATCGCGGCGTGCTGGGCGTAGAAATCGGCGAGGTCCGGGACGAGATCTTTCACCACCGGCATATGCGGCAGCGGATAGAGCTTTATCGCGCCCTCGATCTCGTCCATGCCCTTGGTGCAGGCGAGCGTGTTGAGCCCGTCGATATTCATGGCGCAGGAGCCGCAAATGCCCTCGCGGCAGGAGCGGCGGAAGGTCAGCGTCGGATCGATATTGTTCTTGATCCAGATGATCGCGTCGAGAACCATGGGCCCGCAATCGTCGAGATCGACGAAATACGTGTCTATACGCGGATTGGACGCCTCATCCGGATCGAAGCGATAGATGCGGAACTCCTTGAGCCTCGCGCTCTCGGGGCTAGGCCAGACCTTGCCCTCGACAGGGCGGGAGGATTTGGGAAGGACGAATTCGACCATTGTCTTCAGCTCGCGATCTCGCCGCGCGGCCCTCGCGGTTTCCACTCCGCGAGGAGGACGATGCGGCTCTTGTGCCCGTTTGCGACGGCCTTTTCCAGAAATTTGCGATCGTCCGTCACCAATCTCGCGTCGTTCATAGCCGCGCAGGCGAGATAGACGCAATCAGGAAAGGGGTGACCGAGGTCGAGGGCTATGTCGAACGCGGCGCGCAAAGTGGCGCTGGAAGGGACAAGCAGAGAAAAGCTGCGCGGGAGGTCTTCCAATGCTTCGAGCGCTTGCTCGCGCGTCGCGGTTCCTTCCGAGACCTTTCGCCGGAGCGCATTTGCGACCTCGGTGAGAATCAAATCCGGCGCAGCGAGCAGGTCATTGGCCGCCGCCAGAATCTCACGCGCTTGCATGTGCTGAGCTTCGGCGACATACCATTTTACCGCGACACTCGCGTCGATGATCACCACTGATCGCGCGCCTCCCGGATGAGAGCTGTGCTGTCGCTCTGGGCCACGCCTTTCGGCGTCATAGAGGCGATGCGGTCGATGGCTGCGAGACGCGCCACGCGATCCGCAACCACCGTCTCGAGAATTGCAGCCGCCTCCTCTTCGACGCTGCGATGATGCAGCGCCGCCAGTTCCTCGATACGGGCGATTGCTTCCGCGCTGATGGTTCGGATGGTGATCGCGTTCATGCCGCTCCCTCTCGATCCCGAACGAATTGCCCCCGCCCCGAGGCGCCCCTCAATACACCCGCGCTTTCGGCTCTATATAAGCCACCTCATTCGACAGCGTGTAGCTATGCACCGGCCGGTAGTCGATCGCCACGCTCTTGCCCGCCTCGTCGATCGTCGAGAGCGTGTGCTTCATCCAATCGGCGTCGTCGCGGTTCGGAAAATCCTCGCGGGCGTGAGCGCCGCGGGATTCGGTGCGGTTCTTCGCCGAATCCATCGTCACCACCGCCTGCACGATGAGATTGTCATATTCCAGCGTCTCGACGAGATCGGAGTTCCAGATCAGCGAGCGGTCCGAAACCTTGACGTCGTCGCTCTTCTTCCACACCGCATGGATCGCCTGCGATCCTTCCTCCAGCACCTCGCCGGCGCGATAGACGGCGCAATGCGATTGCATCACGCGCTGCATCTCGAGCCGCAGATCGGCGGTCGCGATCGAGCCCGCGGCGAAGCGGCGCGCATCGAGGCGTGACAGAGCGAGCTCGGCGGAATCGGCAGGAAGCTCCGGCTGCGCCTGACCGGGCTTCACCAGTTCGGCGGCGCGCTGGCCGGCGGCCCGGCCGAAGACCACGAGGTCGACGAGCGAATTGGAGCCGAGGCGATTGGCGCCATGCACGGAGACGCAAGCGGCCTCGCCGATCGCCATCAGGCCCGGCACCACCACATCCGGGTTGTCGCCGATGCGGCGCAGCGCCTCGCCGTGAAAATTCGTCGGTATGCCGCCCATGTTGTAATGCACGGTCGGCAGCACCGGAATGGGCTCGCGCGTCACATCGACGCCGGCGAAAATCTTCGCGCTCTCGGAAATGCCCGGCAGGCGCTCGTGCAGGATCGCAGGGTCCAAATGCTCGAGATGCAGATGGATGTGATCCTTCGATTTGCCGACGCCGCGGCCCTCGCGAATTTCCACCGTCATCGCGCGCGAGACCATGTCGCGCGGCGCGAGATCCTTCACCGAAGGCGCATAGCGCTCCATGAAGCGCTCGCCCTCGCTATTGGTGAGATATCCACCCTCGCCGCGCGCGCCCTCGGTGATGAGACAGCCCGCGCCATAAATGCCGGTCGGATGGAATTGCACGAATTCCATATCCTGCAACGGCAGGCCGGCGCGCAGCGCCATGCCGCCGCCGTCGCCCGTGCAAGTATGCGCCGACGTCGCGGAGAGATAGGTGCGGCCATAGCCGCCCGTCGCCAGCACGGTGAGCGCGGCGCGGAAACGATGGATCGTGCCGTCATCGAGCTTCAGACACACGACGCCGCGCACGGCGCCTTCCGCATCGACGATGAGATCGATGGCGAAATATTCGACGAAGAACTCCGTGTCGTGACGCAGCGCCTGGCCATAGAGCGTATGCAGCATCGCATGGCCGGTGCGGTCGGCGGCGGCGCAAGTGCGCTGCGCCGGCGGGCCTCTGCCGTAATCCGTCGTCATTCCGCCGAAGGGCCGCTGATAGATGCGTCCATCCTCGGTGCGCGAGAAGGGCACGCCCCAATGCTCGAGCTCATAGACGGCTTGCGGGGCGTTGCGGCACAGATATTCGATCGCGTCCTGGTCTCCGAGCCAGTCGGAGCCCTTGACCGTGTCGTACATGTGCCATTTCCAATCGTCCGGCCCCATATTGGCCAGCGCCGCGGCCACGCCGCCCTGCGCTGCGACAGTATGCGAACGCGTCGGAAATACTTTTGTGATGCAGGCGGCTTTCAATCCCGCCTTGGCGCAGCCGACGACGGCGCGCAATCCCGCGCCGCCAGCGCCGACGACGACGACGTCGAATGTATGATCGACGATCGGATAGGCCCTGCCCCCGATATTCACCGTCGTCTTGCCGTTCGCAGCCATTCCAAATCCTCGTCGAAAGAGCGCCCGAGCCGCTGTCAGCGCGGCGCGGCGATGAGCATGATGGCGAGCGTCCAGACCGCCGCGATCGCGATCACCAGCCATTTGTTGATGAGCAGCGCCGTCGCTTTGAGCGATTTGTCGTGAACGTAATCCTCGATGATATTCTCCACGCCGAGCCGCGCATGATAGGCGACGACGACGATGAAGGCGATGAGCGCAATCGCCGGCAACGGCCGGCCGATCTCGGCGCGCGCGGCCTCATAAGATTTGCCGACCAAGCCGACGATATGCCAAATCGCGATCAGCGCCAGCGGGGCGAGCGCTCTGGCGCTGTGGCGCATGGCCAGCGCATGCAGCGAGCCCGAGCGGTCGGAGACGAAGGCGTCTCCCTTGCCGCTGCGGCCGCTCTGGAACGTCGAGCTCGACATATCCGTTTCTCCATTGACCTTGTTCGACAGGACCGCTCGTCGAGGAGCGTGCGAGATGGCGGCGACCGGCTAGCCCAAGAGCGAGGATGCGATCCACAACAGCGCCGTCAACGCCAATCCGCCGCCCAATGTCGCCTTGGCGAGCAGCTCGCGGCCCTCGCGATCGAGATAGAGGCCGCGGTCCCATATCGCATGACGCACGCCGCCGAGCAGATGATGAAACAGCGCCCAGCTGAACAGCAGCACGAAGACGCGGCCAATGAGGGAATCCACGATCCAGGACACGGCGCCGAAGGCGGACGGCCCGAGCGCGAGCCCCAGCAGATAGAGCGCCAGCAGAAGCGCGCCCACATAGAGCGCCGCTCCGGTGATGCGATGCGCGATCGACATCGCCATCGTGAAGATCGGCTTGTAGATCGAAAGATGAGGGGAGAGCGGCCGCGCGGCGGCGAGGCTCTCGCTCACGGGATCGGCGTCGGCCATGATGTTTTCTCTCCGCTCCAGGCTCGGCTGGACTGATAGTTCAATCGCGGCGCGGCTGCAACACGCGTTCCAGACTATAGCCGCAGCCGTCGTCGCGGCGCGGCCGCCGTCTCGTATCGCGGCGATAGGACGCATGACTTACGTAACGCGTCGAAGCTCCCGGCGCAATCAATGGGCCGATGCGTAGGATTCGAGTCGAAAAACATGGCGTGCGCGTTACGATCTGTTAACATGCGGCCACCGACGTTGCCCGGGACCAGCCGGCGCATCGTCGTTCGGAGCCGGCTTTTTCTCCACCGGCTGCGGACGCGTAGAATAGCGTGAGCGTCGAGGTCGGTCTGCGTCTTCATAGCGAGTCCATGTCGTGTCGGTTCTCGGAGTAGCGTCGTTTTCGTCGTAACGTCGGACCGTCGACTATTTTGTCGGCGGCGGGAGTTCGCTGGTCTCGTCCAATGACTTTTTCGTCAACTCATCTCGCGAGCGATCTATGAATTACAGTGAAACCATCCATATCTTGAACGTCGACCCCATCATTCGTTCGTCTTTGACGAGCGCGCTGGACAAGGCGGACTACCATCTCCGCCTCCATGACGACGCAGGACGCTTCTTCGAAGCCGTCGAGACCGACAGCCGCGGCTGCGTCATCATCTATGTCGACATGCCCGAGATGATCGGGATCGAATTGCTCAGAGACGCCAAGGCGCGGCGGATCGAATTGCCGATCATCGTCATGACCGCGCAGGCCAATGTTCGGGGCGCGATACAGGTGATGAAGGAAGGGGCGTTCGATCTGCTCGAGCTGCCCGTCAATGAGGCGAAGCTGCTCGCCTCGGTGCAGCAGGCGCTGACCCGCCGCATCGACCACCGGGCCTATCGGGGCCGCGCGCGGACCACTCCCGGCCGGCTCGCGACGCTCACCAACCGCGAGAACGACGTGCTGGCCGGCCTCGTCGAGGGCAAGCTCAACAAGGTCATCGCCCATGAGCTCGGCATCAGCGCCCGCACGGTCGAGACGCACCGCTCCCACATCATGACCAAGATGCGGGTCAAGAGCGTCGCGGACCTCGTTCGCATCTCGCTCGGCGCGCCGCGGCCCGATCCGACCGTCCGGCTCGGAACCCCGACTCCGCGCCCCGACTCCGCCGCTCGGCTGGGAACGCCGAGCCCACGGCAGCTCGTCGAGCCGGGCGCCGCGCCCCGCCGCTGACCGATCGACGCTCTGATCGGCAAAATTAATGACGTCGGAGCATGGCGCATGCGATTGGCCATGCGAACGCCATGCTCCGGCGCTAGAATATATTTCGTCATGAGATTCGACCGATCGGCCCGAGCGCCCGTGAACGAGACCGCCCCCGCCGAGGCGCGCGCGAGGACGACTCTCACCATTGATCTTTCCGCCCTCGTCGCCAATTGGCGGCAACTCGCCGCGCATGCGAGCGCGAGCGAATGCGCGGCCGTCGTCAAGGCCGACGCCTATGGCCTGGGCGCCGAACCCGCCGTGCGGGCGCTGGCCGCCGCCGGCTGCCGCACGTTTTTCGTCGCCGCCGCGGGGGAAGGCGAGCGCATTCGCGCCGTCGCTCCGCGCGCCATCGTTTATGTGCTGGAGGGCCTGCCGAGCGGCGGCGCCCGCACGCTCGCGGCCGCGCGCCTGCGGCCGGTTCTCGCCTCGCTCGAAGAAATTCGCGAATGGGCGGCTTTCGGCCGCTCCATCGGCCGCCGTCTCCCGGCCGCGCTGCAATTCGACACCGGCATGAATCGGCTGGGACTTTCGCTGCGCGACGCCGCGGCCGCGGCCGTGGCGGCGCAGGATGTCGACCTCACTCTGGCGATGAGCCATTTCGTCTGCGCGCAATGGGACGACGATCCGCGCAACGCAAGGCAGATCGCCGCTTTCGAGGAGGCGCGGCGCGCCTTCCCCGGCGTGCCGGCGTCCTTGTGCAATTCCTCGGGAATTTTCCTCGCGCAGAAGCCGCATTACGATCTGCTGCGGCCCGGCTACGCCCTCTATGGCGGCAATCCGACGCCCGGCTCGCCCAATCCGATGCGGAGCGTGGCGCGGCTCGAGGCCCCCATCCTCGCGACGCGCTGGATCGAGGCGGGCGAGAGCGTCGGCTATGACGGCGTGTGGACGGCGGCGCGGCCGACCCGGCTGGCGACGCTCGGCCTCGGCTATGGGGACGGATTTCCGGCCGCGGTCGCCGGCTCCGGCCGCCCCGCCCCGGAGGCGATCCTCGCCGGACGGCGCTGCCCGATCGTCGGGCGCGTGTCGATGGATTTCGTCATGCTGGATATCACCGACATCCGAGAGGACGCGGTCTATCGCGGCCAGACGGCGGAGCTCCTGGGCGAGACGATCGGCGTCGACGAGCTGGCGGAGCGCTGCGGGACGATCGGCTATGAGATATTGACTCGGCTCGGCCGCCGCTATGAGCGCGTCTATATCGGCGGATGAGCCTCACGCCCGCTCGAACCAAGGCGTCAGCACCGGATAGCCCTCGCCGGCGAGCAGCGAGGCCGTCTCATAGAGCGGCAGCCCGACGACAGCCGAATAAGAGCCGATGAGCCGCACCACGAAAGCGCCCGCAAGCCCCTGAATCGCATAGCCGCCGGCCTTGCCGCGCCATTCGCCGGAAGCGAGATAGGCGTCGATCTCGGTCGAGGAGAGGCGCTTGAAGCGCAAGCGCGATTCGACGAGGCGGCGACGCTCGGCCCCGCGCGGGGTGATCAGCGTGACGCCGGTAAAAACCCGGTGCTGACGGCCCGAGAGCAGGCGCAGGCAATCCTCGGCCTGCTCTATGTCCTCGCATTTGGGCAGGATTCGCCGTCCCACCGCCACCACAGTGTCGGCGGCCAGCACGAAGCTGCCCTCGAGCTGGGGCTGATAGGCCCTGATCTTGATGGCGGCGGCGGCCTTCTCGCCGGCGAGGCGCTGGGCGAGACTGCGCGGCAGCTCGTTGCGCTGCGGAGTCTCGTCTATGTCGGTCGGCAGCAGAGCGTCGGCGTCGAGGCCGATCTGCTGGAGCAGCTCGAGCCTGCGGGGCGAGGCCGAGGCCAGCACCAGCTTGGGCCGCGTATCGGTCGGGTGAGACGTCAAGACGATCGGCTCCGCCATAAATCGAAATTATTTGAAACGATAGGTAATCCGCCCTTTGGTGAGGTCATAGGGCGTCATCTCCACGAGAACCTTGTCCCCGGTGAGCACGCGGATGCGGTTTTTACGCATCTTTCCGGCCGTATGGGCGATGATCTCGTGCTCGTTCTCGAGCTTGACCCGAAACATCGCGCTGGGCAGCAGCTCGGTGACGACTCCGGGAAACTCCAACAGTTCTTCCTTGGCCATGTGGTTCCTTCTTCAGAGGCCGTTGCGGGCCTCGTATAGCGAAAGGCCCGCTTACGAAGCGGGCGCTCATCAATATGGGATCGAAGCCGAGACGCGCAAATCCGCGCCGGACCCTAATCGAGTACGGCCGATTTGTGAACCGGGGCTTTCGCTCTCCGGCGCGCTTCAGCGCTCCGGCGCGTGAGCGACCGGGCCGGTCGCCGCCGGCGGCTCGATCGCGCACGGCTCGGCGACGGCGGCGGCCTGCGCCGTCGGGACGAGTCGGCCCCCGACACTCTCCCCCGCCCAGGCGCTCAAGAGCTCCCAGGCGACGGCGAGCACCACCGGGCCGACGAAGAGGCCGATGATTCCATGCACCAGCACGCCGCCGATGACGCCGACGATGATGACCAGCAGCGGCGTCGTGAGCCCGCGCGCGATGACGATGGGCTTCAGCACATTGTCGACCAGCGTCACCGTCAACATGCAGCAGGTGAGGAGAAAGGCCGGCAGCGTGTTCATCTCGGTCCAGGCCCAGAGGATCGAGGGCACCACGACGAGCAGCGGCCCGATCTGGACGATCGCCAGCACCAATATGCACAGCGTCAGCAGGCTCGCGCCGGGCGCGCCGGCGAGCTGCAGGCCGAGGCCGCCGATCGCCGCCTGCAGCAGCGACACGCCGATGACGCCGCGCGAGACGGTGCGGATCGTCGAGCCCGAGAGCTCCACGAAATGCTCGGCGCGCTTCGAATCGATGCGCGTCACCGCGCTCTTGATGGCGCGCACCAGCGCCGGGCCGGGCGCGAACAAAAATCCGGCGATGATCACCGATATCAGGAATTTGAAGACGCCGGCGCCGGCGTTCTTCGTCGCGTCGAGCGCGATTTCGCCATAGGGCTTGAGCTGCGGCAGCGCCTGCTCCAGCGCGCTGCGCAGATTGGTGGAGGCGAGCTCCCAGAAATCATAGGCCGACTGGCCGATGAAGGGCCAGGAGCGCAGCGCCTCGGGCGGCGGCGGCACCCAGACGCCGCCGGCGTCGATGCGATCGGCCAGCGTGCGCAGGCCGTCGACGACGCCGAGGCCGAGCCAGGTCGCCGGCCCGATGACGAAGAGCAGGCCGATAAAAGTGATGACCGCGGCCGCCAGCCGCCGTCTTCCGCCGAGCCAGGCCGCCGTCCATTCGAATATGGGATAGAGCGCCACGGCGAGAATGGCGCTCCAGGTCACGATGGTGACGAAGGGCCTCACCAGCAGGAAGGACCAATAGGCGAGCGCGCCGAGCGCGCCCAGCCGAACGATCAAATCGATGAGTGTCGCATTCAACCGCCTGCGGCCGGACGCTTCGCGATGGTCCTCGATCACCCGAGTTTTCCCCGATCTTTTGTCGCGCCTCGGCTGCCGACGCGCCTCCCCCGCGACAACATAGCGCGGATCGGGAATGGTTTCACGCCCGCGGCCGCGCCTGCGTCATTCCCTAGAGCGCTATCCGATCCAATCGGATCGGATAGCGCTCTAGCTTTCTTTCGTTGGAGCGAATTCTGATCGATCGAACGATTCCGTTCGATCGGAAAGCGCTCTAGCGCCCGAAGGCCATGGCGAGCCGCGTCGCGATCAGCCGGCCGATGAGCCGCAGCGGAAAGCCGCGATAGCTCGGCGCGTCCTGCGGCAGCGGCAAATCCGAACGGCGGCGCTCGATCTTCGTTCGCATCTCGATCGGGGGGAGATCGCCTTCATATCTCAGCCGATAGGTCGAGACCCAGAAGCCGGGATCGAATTTCAGGAACATGCCCGTATTGCAGCAGGAGGCGACGACCCTGCGGGTGGGTGAATCCGGCTTCAGCCTATGATCCTCGAGCGCCTCCTCGCCCGCGAGGCAGCGAAAGCGGTCGTCGCGAAAGGTGAGATAGGGTGTGCCGCCATCCGCATCGCGCAGGCGGTGCGCGTAGGGAAGCGCCTCGATCCGGCGGCCGCCCTCCTGACAATCCGAGCAATAACAAACGGCGCTGACGATGGGCTCGCCGAGCGCCTCGCAGCGCACGCGCCCGCAGGCGCAGGAAAAAACACGGGAGGGCGATGGCATGCGCGAAATCCTCTGCATGAAACGAAGCGACCGCATTCTACAGCCGGCGGAGCAGAGGTCACCCCGCCCGTAAACCGTCCTTCCTGTGCTCGATCGAGCGCCGCGCATGGTCGATGGCGAGCGAGGACACCGGATATTGATCCGCCCCCGCCTCGCCCTCGGCCAGCTTGTTCACGCAATCGGCGACGATCTCGCGGAACTCCTTCTCTATTCGCTCGAGGCCCGCGCCATCGGCCGCGAGCGCCTCGTCGGCGAGGCTCAGCAGGCGGAAGACGCGGTTCTGATCCTCGACGAGGCGGCGATTGTTCCACAGGCCGATCAGCACCGCGACGAGCGAGCCCAGAAGGCTCAGCGGAATGCCGATGATGTAGAAATATTGCTGGAGCGAATCGAAAAAGCTCTGGTCGCCGCTCGCGAGATAGGCGGCGACGCCGGGATGGACAGGGAGCAGCGGGTTCTGGGCGTCGAGATCGGGCGCCTCGATCTGCGCGCCGCCGGGCGAGAGGGCGGCGAGCTTGGCCTTGGTCTTGAAGATGGAGCGGCCGACCGCCCCGGCGACGACATTCAGCATCGAAAAAGGCGCGACCAGCCGATAAGTGATGGCGAGGCCCTTCACCGTATCGTCCGGGACCGGCGGATGCGCCTTGAAGGCGCCGTCGGGAATATCGACCGATTCGAAGCCGGGAAAGCGCTTCACGATCGCGTCGGCCTGATCCATCGGCAGGAGCGAGGGCGCACCCTTCATGGCCTTGGCGATCGTCGCGACGACATCGACCGCCTGCCCCGGCCCGATCGGCCCGACCGCCAGCGCCGCCGCCGCGCGGCCCGAGCGCAACGCTCCTCCAATCTCGCCGAGCGGCAGGACGAGGCGCTTCACGCTCGCTGCGGGAACGTCGAAATAGGCGAGAATTTGATCCAGCGCCCGCTGATTTTCCACCTGCAGCGGGCCGGCGGGAATGGCGATGGTCTTACGGGCGAGCCCGGCGGCGTCCTTGATCGGCGAGCCATGCGGCAGGACGATCGCCACCACGTCGCGGCGCAGAATGGCGATGGTCTGGCCATTGGCGGGCGGCGAGACATCGGTACGCACGACGGCGAGATTGACTTTTCGGTCCTCGAGCGCCTTGGCGCTGGCCTCGAGATCGGCGACGGGAACCTCCTCTATGCGGAGAAAAGGATGCGTCCCGGAGACGACATGAATAAAGGTCGAGATCGCGCGCTGGGCGGGCGACATGGCGGGGCCGGTGGTGATGCGCAGCGTCGCCCGCGGCGACAGGAGATAGAACAATGACAAAGCCGCCGCGAGAGCGAACAGCAGAACCGCGACCCAGAAGATCGCGCGCGGCGCATGGCCTTTGGGCATGAGGGCTCCTCCGTCAGGAGGAAATAGGCCTCGGCGCGCCAGAGCCCACGGCCATGCGCGCTCTTCCCATTCGCGCGCGCCGGGCATAAATCTCGCCGCATGAGCGATACGCCCGATCTCCCCGAAACCCTCGACCCGGACGAGGACCGCGACGAGGATATTGCGGAAGAGGCCGAAGGCGCCGCCGCGCCCGAGCTCGCCAAGGACACGCCCGAGAGCGTCAAGCGCGGCGTCGGCGTCATCAAATCCTATTGGAAGAACGCGCCCAACGGGCCGGGCGTCTATCGCATGATCGCCGAGAATGGCGAGGTGCTGTACGTCGGCAAGGCCAAGAACGTCCGCAAGCGCATAGCGAGCTACACGCGCCTCGCCGGCCATGTGAATCGCATCGCGCGCATGATCTCGGCGACCGCCTCGATGATGTTCATCTCGGTCGAGACCGAGACCGAGGCTCTGCTGCTCGAGACCAATCTCATCAAGCAGATGAAGCCGCGCTTCAACGTGCTGATGCGCGACGACAAGAGCTTCCCGTATATTCTCATCGCGCGCGATCACGATGCGCCGCAGATCACCAAGCATCGCGGCGCGCGGGCGCGCAAAGGCGATTATTTCGGTCCCTTCGCCAACGCCGGAGCGGTGGGGCGCGCGCTCAATGCGCTGCAACGCGCGTTTCTGCTGCGCTCCTGCACCGATTCTTTTTACGAGAACCGCACGCGGCCTTGCCTGCTCTATCAGATCAAGCGCTGCGCCGGCCCCTGCACCGGCGAAATCTCGATCGAGGACTATTCCGTGCTGGTGCAGGAGGCGCATGACTTCCTCACCGGCAAGAGCCGCTCCGTGCGCGAGCAGCTCGCCACCGAGATGACCGCGGCGGCGGAGCGGCTCGAATTCGAGCGCGCCGCGCGGCTGCGCGACCGCATATCGGCGCTGTCGCTGATCCAGGGAACGCAGGGCGTCAATCCGCACAGCGTCGAGGAGGCCGATGTCTTCGCCATCGCCAAGGAGGCCGGACGCTTCTGCATCGAGGCGTTTTTCTTTCGCGCCTATCAGAATTGGGGCGATCGCGCCTATTTCCCGCGCGCCGATCAGAGCCTGACGGAAGAAGAAGTGCTCGGCTCCTTCCTCGCGCAATTCTATGGCGAGCATCCGCCGGCGCCTTTGGTGCTGCTCTCCCATGCGATCGAAGATCGCGAGCTGCTGGCGCAGGCTCTGTCGGACAAGCTCGGCCGCAAGGTGGAGATCGCGACGCCGCAGCGCGGCGAGAAGCGCGAGCTGGTCGAGCATGCGCAGACCAACGCCAAGCAGACGCTGACGCGCAAGCTCACCGAGGACGCGAGCCAGGAGAGGCTGCTGATCGCGCTCGGCGAGATGTTCGGCATGGAAAAGCCGCCGCGCCGCGTCGAGGTCTATGACAATTCCCATACGGGCGGCCAGCAGGCCATCGGCGCGATGATCGTCGCCGGCCCCACGGGCTTCATGAAGACGCATTATCGCACCTTCAACATAAAGAGCGCCGAGATCACGCCGGGCGACGATTACGCCATGATGCGCGAGGTGCTGGCGCGCCGCTTCGCCCGCATAACGAAAGACGCCGAAAAGCCGGAGGAGGAGGCGCAAGACGCCTTTCCGTCCAAGCCCGACCTCGTACTCATCGACGGCGGCCGCGGACAATTCGACGCCGCGCGCGCCGTGGCGGCGGAGATCGGCCTCGAGGGCGTGACCATCGCCTCCATCGCCAAGGGCGTCGACCGCAACGCCGGCCGCGAGATGTTCTTCGTCGAGGGACGCGAGCCCTTCCGCCTGCCGCCGCATGATCCGGCGCTCTATTTCGTCCAGCGACTGCGCGACGAGGCGCATCGCTTCGCCATCGGCACGCATCGGGCCCGGCGTAAGAAGGAGTTCGCCAAAAACCCGCTGGACGAGATCGCCGGCGTCGGCCCGGCCCGCAAGCGGGCGCTGCTGCTCGCCTTCGGCACCGCCAAGGCGGTGGCGGGCGCCGCCCTCTGCGACCTCGAGAATGTGCCGGGCGTGAACAAAGCGACGGCCCGGCTCGTCTTCGATCATTTCCAGCGCGGCGGCTGATTCGCGCCGACGGCTAAAATTTGTGCGCGGCCCGGCGACGGCCCCGCCGACCCGCACAATCTGCGAAAACGCCGGATTTGCCGAAGTTTCCCGCTGCGGCGCGGCGAATCGAGCGGGCGCGCGAGGTCGCGGCGCCGGCTCGGAGTCCGTCTCTTCTATTGACAAGGGTGGCGCCGGCCATGTTCCTTCCGGGCATGACATCGACGGCTATTCCGCCGCGCCGCGGGCGCGCGCTCTCCCTGCCCAATATTCTGACCTATGGCCGGCTCGTCGCCGTCCCGGTCGTCGCGGGCCTTCTGCAATGGCCAGAAGAGCATTGGATGCGCTGGACCGCGCTCGGCGTGTTCACGGCCGCCGGCATCACCGATTTCTTCGACGGCTATCTCGCCCGCGCCTGGGCGCAGCAGTCGACGCTCGGCGCCATGCTCGACCCCATCGCCGACAAGCTACTGGTCGCCGCCACTCTGCTGATGGTCGTCGCCGATCAGACGATCTCCGGCCTGACGATCTGGGCGGCGCTCATCATCCTCTGCCGCGAGATGCTCGTCTCGGGCCTGCGCGAATATCTCGCCGAGCTGAAAGTGCCGCTGCCGGTCAGCGCCATCGCCAAATGGAAGACGACGCTGCAGCTCTTTGCGCTCGGCTTCTTCATCGCCGGCCCGGCCGGCGAGCTGGTGCTGCCGGGCACGGTGAACATCGGCAGCGTGCTGCTGTGGATCGCCGCGCTGCTGACGCTCTACACCGGCTATGACTATATGAGAGCGGGCTGGGCGCATTTCGGAACGGACGAAGCGCGATGAAGGCCCTTTATTTCGCCTGGGTGCGCGAGCGAATCGGCCGCGCCGAGGAGGATATCTCCCCTCCCCCGGAAATCGCGACCGTCGGCGAGCTCATCGCCTGGCTGAAGGCGCGGGACGAGACCTACGCCTACGCCTTCGAGAACGCCGCCGTCATTCGCGCGGCGCTCGACAAGGCCCATGTACGCCATGAAGCGCCGATCGCGGGAGCGCGGGAGATCGCCTTTTTTCCGCCGATGACCGGAGGGTGAGATCGTGAGTGCGTCGGGAAATCGCGCTACTCTTCGCTCACCATTGCTCACATGCTCCCCACCATCCGCATCCAATCCGACCCCTTCGACCCGGCCCATGAGGCCGCGCTGATCGAGAGCAGCCGCCGCGACATAGGCGCGATCGTCACCTTCACGGGTCTCTGCCGAGACGAAGACGGGGCGCTATCGGCGCTGGAGCTCGAGCATTATCCGGGCATGGCCGAGGCGGAGATCGCCCGCGTCGCCGACGAGGCGCTGACGCGCTGGCCGCTGCAGGCGCTCACCATCATTCATCGCCATGGGCGCATTCTGCCCAGCGAAAGAATCGTGCTCGTCGTCACCGCGGCGCGCCATCGCGGCGAGGCCTTCGCCGCGGCGGAGTTTCTGATGGATTACCTCAAAACCCGCGCCCCCTTCTGGAAGAAGGAGCATCGCGCCGACGGCGGCGTCGGCGACTGGGTCGAGGCCAAGGCCAAGGACGACGCCGCCGCCGAGCGCTGGAGCAAGTGACGAGAGTTCGACGCGGCTCCAACGCCGAACCGGCGTCCACTTCGGCTGGAAACGCTCTATAGCTTCGTCACCGCCCCATCCGCCGTCGCGACGCGAATATCGGCATAGCGGCAGGCGCCGCGGCGGCGCTGGAAGGGCGTGACCGCCAGCAGCCAAATATGGCTGATCGCCTTGGCCGGCCCGCCGATATGGGCGGCGTAATCGGCGGCGACGTCGCGCTCGAGCTCGCGCCACTGCCCAAGGCCCGCGGCGCCCGAATCGACGACCATATGAGTCTCGACCGCGCTCCAGCCGGCGAGCGGACAGCGGAAGACTTTTCCGGTCGGCAGGCCGGCGCTCCAGAAATAAGTGAGGTCTTGCCCGTCCTCGAATTTCACGCCGATCGAGAGATAGTCGTGGAAAGGCGGCGCATCCTCCGCTCTCGCCGAAGGAAGCTGATCGATCTTCCAACGCCAGCCGAGCTTGGGACGCGTGGCGAAAGAAAGCGGCAGCGGACGCTCGATGATGGAGGCGCTCGCGGCGCTCTCGCAGACGATCTCGCCATTCGCCTCGCGGCCGAAGATCTCGGCGCCGCCGCCGAGGCTGAAGAGATTGTTCCAGCCCTCGGGCAATTTGCGTCCGCGTTTCAGCCGGGCGATCTCCGCCGCTATGAGCCCGCCGACGTCGCCATGCGCGGCGAGGCTCGAAAGGCCCGCAGCCGCGTCGCCCTTCCACAGCAGCGCGACGCCGACGATCTCGACCTCCTGCTTGCGATACTCCGCCTCGGGCGTCCACAGGCTTCCGTCTTCGTCCGAGAATTGCGCCGCGGAACGAGCGATCTCGAGCGGGCCGTCATGGGCCGCGGTCATCGTGCCCGTATCGACGCCAGGGCTGTACATCGGCCGTTTGCCGCGCGTGCGCGCATGGAGGACGAGGCCGGGCGCGAACCAGAGGTCGTAAGGCCGAGCGATCCACATGCGTCCGGCGACGAGAAAGCTGACCTGCTGGCCCTTCGCCGCCGCGAGTCCGAGATCGATCCAGGGCAGATCGGCGCCGCCGATCGTAAACAGCCGATATCCCGCGAGCTCGGGAGAGCGCGAGCGCGCGATCAGCTCCTCGACGCTGCGTTTGAAATCCGCCGGCGCCGGCCCGCTCTGCGCGGCGGCGCCGCCCGGCGCGACCGAGGCGACAAAGGGCAGAGCGGCGCCGATCGCGCCGGCCCGCAACATCTCGCGCCGCGACAGCCCCGCGCCGGGCGAAAGTCCGAGACAATAAAGGCACATATGAAGACCCTCCCTGAACTCGGGCAAACTCCCCGATGGATCGGCGTTCTTGAGCCGAGACCTCGATGCTATCGTCCGCGCCGAAGCGCCGCTTGCCAGGACATGCCGAAATCGCTCCAACATGGCGCGCGCGAGGGCAGATGCGACAGACCGGCTACACACGCGCCA
The DNA here is from genome assembly GCF_015709455.1 of Methylosinus sp. H3A. Lineage (NCBI taxonomy): Bacteria > Pseudomonadati > Pseudomonadota > Alphaproteobacteria > Hyphomicrobiales > Methylocystaceae > Methylosinus > Methylosinus sp. H3A. The sequence goes on along the minus strand of NZ_JADNQW010000005.1, from coordinate 2,894,626 downwards.
GCACGCTCGGGCCGATCGCCGAGGTCGTCACCGCGACCGGCGGCTCGATCGAGCGGGTGTTTCGCCGCGCCGAGCTGCCCATCGGCCTCATGGAATCACCGGACACTCTGTTGCCGCTGCGCGATCATTGCCGCCTGCTCGCGGCCTCGGCGCGCGAGCTCGCAGACGAGGCCTTCGCCGCCCGTCTCGGCCGGAAGACGACGATCGCCGGCCTCGGCGTTTATGGAAAATGGGTCACCCAGGCGCCGACGCTGCTCGAAGCCATTCATCGCGCGGGGGCGAGCCTGCCGAACATGCTGCAGAGCGCGACGCGGCTGATCCTGCGACGACGAGACGAGGAGGTCGTCTGGTCCTATGAGCTCGGCGACCCGGCCAAGGAGGGACGGCCGCAGAACGAAATGCTGGCGATCTGGTATATGATCGCCATCGTGCGGCATTTCGCCGGCGCGCGCTGGCTGCCCAGCCGCGTGATGCTCGGCGGGCTTCCGGCGAGCGCGCGACGCTCGATCGGCGAGCAGATGGGCGCCGACACTGTGCTCTGCGACGGACCAGGCTCGATCGTCTTCGATCAGCGCCTGCTGATGACGGTCAATCCGCGTCTTTTCGAGCGGGACGGACTCGACGCCGACGAGATCGCCCGCATCTTCGACATACCGGCCCCGGATGATCTTCCCGGCAATATCGGCGTGCTCATCGAGCTCGAGCTGCTCGGCGGCCGCCCCACGCTCGACGACATCGTGCGGCGGGCGGGACTCTCCAAACGCACGCTCCAGCGCCGGCTCGCCGATCTCGGGCTGAGCTACGCCGATCTTTTACGCGACACGCTCCAGCGCCGCGCGATCTTTCTGCTGCGCCAGAAGGAGCGCTCGATCACCGAGATCGCGGCGATGCTCGGCTATCGCGATCCCGCGCATTTCAGCCGCGCCTTCGAGAAATGGGCCGGCGTCGCCCCCAGCCGCTGGCGCGAATCGGCGAGAGCGGGCGAATAGCCACGGACGAAAAAGGCGGCCCGCAGGCCGCCTTTCTCATTTCCATCGCGAGAGGCTCATTCCGTATAGGCGAGCGCCTCGATCGGCAATTGCCGCTCGACGCCTCTGTAGCGGCTCGAGCGCTGACCCATCATCGTCTCGAAGGCCTGATGCACCTCGCCGACCGATTTCGGCTTCATCTTGCGGCCCTCGCGGGCGAAGAAGATCGGCTTATTGGCGCGGGCGGGCCTGGGCAGGAGTTTGGCCGCCGGCGAATTCGGCGCCTCCTCCACTTTCGCCATGAAGCGCGCGGCGTCGTCCGGCCCCAGGAAATGGATGAGATAGGTCTCGCCCGCCGTCAGCGGCCGGCCGAGGCGCTCGGCGATGCGCTCGCCGTCATGCTTCAGCATCTCGGCCGCGAACACCGCGGAGAGATAAGGGTCGTTGCGCATGGCGAGGATTTCGGAGCGCTTCTGCGGCGCGACGCGATAGTCGCCGCCGATCGCCTGCGCCGCGGCCTCCTGGCCATGACTGCGGCCGAACATCCGCACGGCCTTGAACCAGGTCGAATCGATGAACTGGAACAGCCCGCTCGCCGAAGAGGTGCTGGCCTTGGCCTTGGGCGCGAAGCTCGACTCCTTGTCGGCGATGGCCATCAGCAGGGCCGGATCGGAGCCCGTGGTGCGGGCCGCCTGCACGACATGCTCGACAATGGCGCGGGCGACGCGCACCGGGCCGAATTGCAGCACCGCCGGCGCCGCGCCGGAAAGGCTCGTCTGCGCCTCGTTGGCGGCGTCGACGGAGCCGGACCAGGCCTTCACCGCCTCGCCGATCGCCTCGGCCGCATCGGCGTCGAGCGGCTGATCCGTGAGGCCGCGATTCGTCAAGAAGAACAATGGCGGAGGCGCCCGGCGCGCCTGCGCGCCGGCGCGCGAAGCCTCCGACAGTCTGAACCGGCCCCAGCCGTCCGGCAAAGACAGCAGCGCGGCCACCAGAGCGAAGGCCAGGGCCGTCGCTATGGCGAATGCGCGTAGGAGCATGTGAACGGATCCGTCGGGCCCCGCGAGGGGCCGGTCCGCGTCTGCGCGGTTGAGCACGGGCAGAAAGCGCGACCATTTCGGCGCCGACGCTTCGCCGCGAACGGCAGGAGCTATCGCTTCGAAAGACACTCTGTTTCATTCCTCGCTGTTGTTTGGACGAGACAGAGGCTAGCAACCGCGAGGGGCGAAAAATCGACTGCGCGCGTCACGCGCGCGTCACATTCGGGCGGGGCTCCGTAATTCCCACAAACCCTTAAAAATGAAGCGATCCGCTACGTACGGAGGGCGGCCGCCGAAACGCCCGCCACATTTGCGCCAAATCGACACAGCCACGCTTCTGTTTGAAAAAACTCGCTTTTTTATCGAATTCTCAGAAGCTGGTCAGCTTCGACAGCATATTGCGGACGAAATTGAACTCCGCGCCGGCGGTCGGCGTCGTGCGCGTGACGAAATCGACGACCTTGCCGTCCTGCAGCCCATAGTCGGCGATGCGTTGGACTTTTTTCGATTTGTCGAAATAGACCGAGAGAATGTGCTGATCGGCGACCTCGGGCGGCAGAAAGGCGAGCTCGCGCTCGATGCGCTGGCTGACATAGTACCAGGCGTCGCCGCCGATCGTCGATGTCGTCGACGGCGTGCCGAGCAGAGCGAGCACCTGAGGCGCCGCCATGCCGACCTTCACCTGCGCGGCCTTGCGCTCCTCGACGATCGCGCCGCGATTGATGACGCCGTCATAGCCGAGGCAGCCGGCGAGCGGCGCCGCGACCAGCGCGAGGACGGCGAGGCGATGGGCCTGCCGCGAAACGACGACGAGCGAACCCGGAAACCCCATTTTTCTCTCCGCGCTGAGCCTCGCTGCGAGGCCGACCTCTATCGCGACAATGTTCGAAGCGTTGCCTAACTCTCGCTCCGCGCGAAAGCAAGCGGCGACGCCTCCGGCGCAACCCTCAGGCTGGCGTCTGCGCCTCTTCGACCGTATCAATGGCCGGAAAATGGCGAAGCTTCGACGAATGGGCGCGGCGCCCATCTATATTTCCATATTGCTGACCGACGCTGCTGCGTCGGAGAGAAGGAGCGGCGAATGAGCGACGATCTACAATTGCCAAAGACGCCTTTCTCGCGTCCGCTCGCCGCGGTCGACGTTCCCGAGGACGGGCTGGAGCGCTCCATCGCCGCCGAGGCGAAAGAGCGCGCGGCCCTCGCCGAGGCGGATGGACTGCCCGCGCTGAACCGCCTCGAGGCGAAGCTGCTGGTGACGCGCGAAGGCCGCGACGGCCTGCGCGTCACCGGGGAGCTCAGCGCCGATGTGCGCCAGACCTGCGTGGTGACGCTCGAGGATTTCGACACGCGCGTCGTCGAGCCGATCGATGTGTCTTTCGCGCCCGAGGCGTCGCCGGCCGCGCCGCCGCATGAGCGGCGCCAAGAGCTGCGCCAGGAGCGCATGTCGCGGCGCCGGCGCGAGGCGGCGCCCGAAGAACCCAAAGATCCCAAAGAAGCGCGCGCGAGCCGCCATATCGCCGATCTCGACGACGACGCGCCCGACCCGCTCGTCGACGGGCGAATCGATCTCGGCGCGATCGTGGCCGAATTCTTCGCCCTCGCGCTCGACCCCTACCCCCGCAAGCCGGGCGCGCGCTTCGCCCCGCCCGGAGAGGCGGCGGCCGAGGAGGAGGAACGGCCGCCGGCGAAAGCCTCGCCTTTCGCCCGCCTGCGCGACGCCCTGGACAAGGACGGCGGAAACTAGAGGAAGCGGGAGCCTCGGCAGGAATTGCTCTTGCGCTGGCGCCGCGCAAATGGCAATTCGTCAGCCGCTGGCGCCTTGGGCCGGCGGCGAGCCCGGTCCCTATCGCAAGATCGCGGGGAACCGAGGAACGAGCGGACCCTAGCGGCTCCGCCTCGCCGCATCTTTCGCGCGACCGGCGGCCTCGTGGGACGGAACATAGCTGGCCGCGCGGACTTTCGTAATTCGTAACAGGTCGGGAGACGAGGCAGAATGGCGCAGCCCATTCGCATAGCGTTGGACGCCATGGGCGGCGATCATGGTCCGAAGGTCACCATAGCCGGCGCGGCCATCGCTCACGACCGCCATCCCGACAGCAGTTTCCTGCTGTTCGGCGACGAGGCCATGATCCGGACCGAGCTCGCCGCGCATCCGCGCCTCGCGCGCGTCGCGACCGTCCGCCATTGCGACGTCGCCGTCCGCATGGACGACAAGCCGAGCCAGGCGCTGCGCTCGGGTCGGCGCGTCTCCTCCATGTGGCAGGCGATCGAGGCCGTGAAGAAGAGCGAGGCAGACGTCGCCATCTCCGCCGGCAACACCGGCGCGCTGATGGCCATGGCCAAGGTCTGCCTGCGCACCATGGCCAAGATCGAGCGGCCGGCGCTGGCCAGCCTATGGCCGGCGCCGACGGCGCGCGGCTATTCCATCGTGCTCGACGTCGGCGCCTCCATCGGCGCGGACGCGCGCCATCTCGTCAATCTCGCCGTCATGGGCTCGGCAATGTCGCGCGCCCTTTTCGAACTCGATCGGCCGAGCGTGGGCCTGCTCAACGTCGGCAAAGAGGACATCAAGGGTAACGAGGAGGTCAAAGCCGCCTCGAGCCTTCTGAAGGAGACAGACCTTCCCAATCTGGACTATCGGGGCTTCGTCGAGGGCGACGAGATCGGCCAAGGAGTCGTCGACGTCGTGGTCACGGAGGGCTACTCGGGCAATATTGCGCTCAAGACCGCGGAAGGCACCGCGACGCAGGTCATGCACTATCTCAAGGAGGCGATCGGCAAGTCCTGGCTCTCCAAGCTCGGTTATCTGCTCGCCCGTAGCGCTTTTCGTGAGCTGCGCGCCAAAGCAGACGTTCGCAACATCAATGGCGGCGTGTTTCTCGGCCTCGAGGGGATCGTCATCAAGAGCCATGGCGGCGCCGATGCGCTGGCCTTCGCCCGCGCGGTCGAGATCGGCTATGAGATGGCGCATCAAGGCCTGCTCTCGAAGATCCGCGACATGCTGGCCTCGAGCCGTCGCGACGACCAGGAAGCCGCTCAGTGACTCTCTCCTCGCGCCCTCTGCGCTCCGTCGTCGTCGGCCTCGGCAGCTATCTGCCGAGCCGCATCCTCACCAATGAGGAGCTCGCCGCCACGGTCGACACCAGCGACGAATGGATCACGCAGCGCACCGGGATAAAAGAGCGCCACATCGCCGCGCCGGGCGAGACGACCTCCATGCTGGGTGAGAAAGCCGCGCGCGCCGCGCTCGCCGACGCCGGCCTCGGCCCCGAGGACATCGACCTCGTCATCGTCGGCACCTCGACGCCCGACTATACTTTTCCCTCGACCGCGACGCAGATCCAGGCCGCGCTCGGGATCACGCGCGGCGCCGCCTTCGATCTTCAGGCCGTGTGCTCGGGTTTCGTCTTCTCGCTGGCGACAGCGGAAAAGTTCCTGCGCTCGGGCTCGCACAAACGCGCGCTCGTCATCGGCGCGGAGACCTTCTCTCGCATTCTCGACTGGAAAGACCGCACGACCTGCGTGCTGTTCGGCGATGGCGCCGGCGCCGTCGTGCTCGAAGCGCGCGAGAGCGAAGGCTCGCTCGCCGAGCGCGGCATATTGACCACACATCTGCGCTCGGACGGACGCCATCGCGCGAAATTGCACGTCGACGGCGGCCCCTCCTCGACAGGAACCGTCGGCCATTTGCGCATGGAAGGCAAAGAAGTCTTCCGTTTTGCGGTCGGAATGGTAACGGATGTCGTTACCGATGCTTTCACAGCAACCGGCCTGACAGCGGCCGATCTCTCCTGGTTCGTGCCGCATCAGGCCAATCGCCGCATCATCGACATGTCTGCGGCAAAGCTCGGCATAGCGCCCGAAAAAGTCGTCGCCACAGTGCATTTGCACGGCAATACCTCGGCCGCCTCCATCCCCCTCGCTCTGTCGGTCGCCCGCGACGACGGTCGCATTCGCCGTGACGATCTCGTGATGCTCGAGGCCGTGGGCGGCGGATTCACCTGGGGATCGGCGCTCATTCGCTGGTGAGCGCCTGCGCGCCCGGTTCGCGAAAACTGCAACCTGCGCTTGATTTCCTCCGTAGTTTCTGAAAAATAATCAAATTGAGTTTTTCGCTCCTCGCGATACGCGCCTACGGCTGCCTGTCGCGAACGCTCGCGAGGAACCATTCTCCCGCGAGAGTTGTCACAAAGCAGAAAAAGAAGTCGAAACGGGCGATGTTAGATTTCGATTTGAATCAATAAGGCCGATCATGTCGCAAAATGTTTCAGAGAAAAGCGTGCCGGCTCTCGTAGAGCTTTCCCGGGAAGACGCCGCCATTTCCGAGTCGGCGACCGCGCAGGCGCATCACACCGTCACCCGCGCCGATCTCGCGGACGCCGTGCATCGCCGCATCGGCCTGTCCCGCGCCGAATCCGGCGAATTCGTCGAAGCCGTGCTGTCGGAGATTTTCGACGCCATCGTCTCCGGCGAGGATGTCAAGCTCTCGTCCTTCGGCTCCTTTCACATTCGCTCCAAGGGCGAGCGCGTCGGCCGCAATCCCAAGACGGGCGCCTCGGCGCCGATCACCGCGCGCCGCGTCGTGATGTTCAAAGCGTCGAATGTGCTGCGGGCGCGCATCAACGGACAGCGCGTGAGCGAAGAGTAGAGGCGTATCGCTTTCGCTTGCCGAAGCGCGCATCGGCGACATACAAGCGCCCATGAACGAGCCCTCGAGCGAGCGAGCCACAGACTCCGCGCGGACGATCCGCAGCGCCACGCCTATGCCCTCCGCCGTCTGGGCGCTGGGCGTAACCTCGCTGTTCATGGACTTCTCCTCCGAGATGATCCACGCGCTGCTGCCGGTCTATCTCGCCGGAACGCTCGGCGTCGCCATCGCCGAGATCGGTTGGATCGAGGGCGCGGCGGAAGCGACCGCCCTCGCGGTGAAAGTCGTCTCCGGCCGCGTGTCGGATATGATCGGCCGCCGCAAGGGTCTGGCGCTTTTCGGCTATGGCCTCGCCGCTGCGACAAAGCCGATCTTCCCGCTCGCCGGCGGCGCGGCGGAAGTGATCGCCGCACGCGTGCTCGACCGTGTCGGCAAAGGATTGCGGGGCGCGCCGCGCGACGCGCTGATCGCCGACGTCACCACGCCGGATCAGCGCGGCGCCGCCTATGGCCTGCGCCAGACGCTCGACACCGTGGGCGCGGTGATCGGTCCGCTCGCGGCGATCGGCCTGATGCTGGCGACGCATGACGACACCCGCTTCGTCTTCTGGGTCGCCTGCATTCCGGCGCTCGTCTGCGTGCTGGTTCTCGCTTTCTTCGTCCATGAGCCGGAGGAGACGCGTCCGCCGGCCTCCGGGCGCAAAGCGCTGCTCGCGGGATTTGCCGAGCTGCCGCGCGCCTTTTGGCTGCTGCTCGCCTTCGGCGCGATGCTCGCCTCGGCGCGCGTCGGCGAGGCGTTTCTGGTGCTGCGCGCAACGGGCGCGGGTCTTCGAATCGCCTTCGCGCCGCTCACACTGGTCGCAATGTCCTTCATCGCCATGCTCGCCGCCTATCCGGCCGGGAAGATCGTCGACCGCTGGAGCGAGCGCCGGCTGCTCGTCGCGGCGAGCGTGACGCTGGCGATTTCGGAGGCCGCGCTCGCCGCATCGTCGGACATCGCCGTCGTCTTCACGGGAATTGCGCTGTGGGGCCTGCATATCGCGCTGGCGCAAGTGGCGTTCTCGGCGCTGGTGGCCCGCGCGGCGCCGGCGCATCTGCGCGCCACCGGCTTCGGCGTCTTCGGCCTCGCCAACGCCGTGGCGGTCATCGCGGGCAATGTCGCCTTCGGCGCGCTGGCCGAGACGAACGGCCAGGGTTTCGCCTATGGCTGCGCCGCCGTCGTCGCGCTCGCGCCGCTGGCGCTTCTTCCCGTCATGGCGCGTGGAGGCGAAACCCGCCATGGCTAAACCCCGCCAGACCTTCGTCTGCCAGAGCTGCGGCGCGGCGACGAGCCGCTGGCAGGGCCGCTGCGAAGCCTGTGGCGAGTGGAACAGCATCGTCGAGGAGACTGGCGCGGCCGGCGGCGGCTTCGGCCCTGCGGCGCGCGCCGGACGCGGCCGGCCTTTCGCGCTCGAGGCGCTCGCCGGCGACGCCAGCCCGGCCCCGCGCATCGCCACCGGAATCGAGGAATTCGACCGCGTGACCGGCGGCGGCTTCGTGCCGGGCTCGGTGGCGCTGCTCGGCGGCGAGCCGGGCATCGGCAAATCGACGCTGCTTATCCAGGCCTGCGCGGCGCTGGCGCGGCGCGGCGAAAGGGTGATCTACATCTCCGGCGAGGAGGCCGCCGCGCAAGTGCGGCTGCGGGCCGACCGGCTGGGGCTGTCGAGCGCGCCGGTCGAGCTCGCCGGCGCGACCCAGGTCGAGGATATTCTCGCCACCTGCTCCACCGGAAAACGCGCCGCGCTCATCGTCATCGATTCGATTCAGACGATGCATACGCAGGCCGCCGATTCGGCGCCGGGCACGGTGACGCAGGTGCGCGCCAGCGCCCAGGCGCTGCTGCGCCACGCCAAGCTCAGCGGCTCCACCGTGATTCTCGTCGGCCATGTGACCAAGGACGGCCAGGTCGCCGGGCCGCGCGTCGTCGAGCACATGGTCGACGCGGTGCTCTCCTTCGAGGGCGACAGCGCGCATCATTTCCGCATGTTGCGCGCCTCCAAGAACCGCTTCGGCGCGACCGGCGAGATCGGAGTCTTCGAGATGACCGGCGCCGGCCTCGCCGAGGTCGCCAATCCGTCCGCGCTGTTTTTGGCCGGCCGCGACGCCGCCGCGCCAGGCGCCGCCGTGCTCGCCGGCATGGAAGGCCAGCGCCCCATGCTGGTCGAGATCCAGGCGCTGGTCGCGCCGACCTCGCTCGGCACGCCGCGCCGCGCCGTCGTCGGCTTCGATTCGAATCGCCTGTCGATGATTCTCGCCGTGCTGGAGGCCCATGCCGGGCTGAAGCTCGGCATGCATGACGTCTATCTCAATGTCGCCGGCGGGCTGCGCGCCGATGAGCCGGCCGCCGATCTCGCCGCCGCCGCCGCCCTCGTCTCCTCGCTGACCGGTGCGACCCTGCCCGCCGAGCTGCTGTTTTTCGGCGAGATCGCGCTCTCGGGCTCGGTTCGCCCGGTCATCCACGCCGGCGCGCGGCTGAAGGAGGCCGGCAAGCTCGGCTTCCACCGCGCGGTTCTCCCACAGGCCCAGCAGACGACCGACGAGGACAAGAACACGGGCGTCGCCCTGTCGCATTGCGGCCATGTCGCCTCGCTGGTCGCCGACATCGCCAAAGATTCGGTCGGCGCGCGCGAGCGCGGCCGCCCGCCGCGGCGCCCCTGAGCCGTCGAATTTTTCGTTTTCGCGCGAATTCTCGTCGCTCGATATGTTCCGCTCGGGCCGAAAGAGCTCTTTCGGTAAACGCAGAATACGTAGCCGAGGCGTGGATGAATACGTATTTCTACTTGAGACTCTGCACATTCTTCACAGGAATGACGACGTAGAAGCAGATTTATCGGTGCAGCGCCGTCCGCGAATGGTTGCAGAAAATTAACCATGAGCAATAATGATTTCATTCAGCGAATCACGCGTTTTTCAAGTTTCCACGAGGCCGAACGATGCAATCTCGGGAATTTGCGGAGACGAGCAGAGAAATCGCCCGCTGGAGTGAACCATTAGTGGCCGATCGAATATTCAGTGTCTATGAGACCTGGTTTCGAGGACGTCGGCAGATGTGGGACGCTCTCGGACGACAGCATTGCCGCATGTGGCGAAGCCTGCTCGAAGGGGAGCCGCTGATGGCGAGGGACGCGCGCGACGATCTCGTGCGCCTCGCCCGGCGCGCCAATATAGAAGAGCGCTCGCTCGAGGCCATAGACGAGACGGTGATGGACGAGCTCTTCCGCGTGATCCTGCGCCGCTGGCAGGGCCGCGACGAAGCGCGCCTCCATGGCATGGCGCTGATGATCGCCGCCTCCACGCTGGGCGAGATCCGCCGCGCCGCCTGAGCGCTCGATCGCGTTTCCAGCCGAAGCGGACGTCGGTTCGGCTGGAAATGCGTCGAGAGAAAAGGCGGTCGCCCCGCTTCGTCCGCCGCATTTCTCGCAAATGCCGCAATCACGGGGTTTGTATCCGGCCGCGCGCTTGTGGACAAACAGCGCCGCCCGCGCCGGGACGTGACGAACTATGGCCGCTCCCTTATACTCGGGGCTGAGATTCCGACGGCACGACGAACGCGCCGGCCTCGACCTTCGGCGGAGCCCTTCGCGAGCCTCGCCCGAGCGCCGAGCGCGCCCCAAGGGATTCACGCCCGAGCGCGTTCCGCTCGAACCGAATCGTTCGAGCGATCAGAATTCGCTCCTGCTCGAATTTAGACCGGATTCTGGTCCATCGGATCGGAATCCGGTCTAGAGAAGACGAAACACGAGAGGCCTTGCACATGCCGTCCTATCTCGATCTCGCCGTCACCATAGTGGTGCTGGTCTCGGGCCTGCTCGCGCTGCTGCGCGGCTTCACGCGCGAGGTGCTGGCCATTTTGTCCTGGGTGGCGGCCGCGGCAGCGGCCTATTACTTGCATCCGCTCCTCGTGCCTTATGTCAAACCCTATGTGCCGAAGGATAATATCGCCCTGCTCGCGGCGGCGGCGATCGTCTTCTTCGCCACGCTCGTGATCGTGTCGCTGTTCACCGTGAAGCTCTCGGATGTCATCCTCGACTCCAAGATCGGCGCGCTGGACCGCACGCTGGGCTTTCTGTTCGGCGCGGCGCGCGGGCTGCTGCTGGCGGTGGTGGCCTTCCTGTTCTATGCTTGGCTGGTGCCGGACGCGAGCCAGCCGGAGTGGATCAAGAACGCCCGCACCAAGCCGGTGCTGCAGGCCTCCGGCGACAAGCTGCGGGAATATCTGCCCGACGACATCGAGGGGCTCGTCGCCAAGATCAAGACCAAGAAGGCCGGCGTCGGCGCGGAAGAGCCGCCGGCCGAGACCGACAGCGATAAGCCCGACGCCGAACCCGCGCCCGAAAAGCGCGGCGATCTTACAAATCATCCGTCCGTCGCCACATATGGCGCGAACGAGCAACAGAAACTCGACGCCCTCGTCTCCGGACGAAAAGCGCGCTGAGCGTGGGTCGAATGGGCGTGACGCCCGAGGAGAGAAGCGAATGAGCGGTTCGGACTTGGACGGCGGCGGCGAACGTCCTTCCATGTCGAACATGTCGGACGATGATCTCGACGGCGACCGGCTCCGCGAATATTGCGGGGTCTTCGGCATATTCGACCATCCCGAGGCGACGGTTCTGACCGCGCTCGGACTGCACGCGCTGCAGCATCGCGGCCAGGAGGCGGCGGGCATCGTCGCCTTCGACGGCAAGCGCTTCAATTCGGAGCGCCGCCTCGGCCTCGTCGGCGACCATTTCTCGCATGAGAGCACGATCAAGCGCCTGCCCGGCAATTCGGCCATCGGCCATGTTCGCTATGCGACGACCGGCGAGACGATCCTGCGCAATGTGCAGCCGCTGTTCGCCGAGCTCAACACCGGCGGCTTCGCCATCGGCCACAATGGCAATCTCACCAACGCCCATACGCTGCGCCGCGATCTGATCGAGGAAGGCGCGATCTTCCAATCGACCTCCGACACGGAGGTGATTCTCCATCTCGTGGCGCGCAGCCGCAAGACGCGGCTCGTCGAGCGCTTCATCGAGGCGCTGCGCTCGATCGAGGGCGCCTATGCGCTCGTCGTGCTCTCCAACAAAAAGCTCATCGGCGCGCGCGATCCGCTCGGCATTCGCCCGCTCGTCATCGGCGAGCTCGACGGCAAATATATTCTCGCCTCGGAGACCTGCGCGCTGGACATCATCGGCGCGCGCTTCGTGCGCGATGTGGAGAATGGCGAGGTCGTCATCATCTCGGAGGACGGGCTCGAGAGCGTCAAGCCCTTCCCGCCGCAGCAGATGCGCCCCTGCATCTTCGAATATATCTATTTCTCGCGCCCCGATTCGATCGTGCATGGCCGGCCCGTCTATGAGGTGCGCAAGGCCATGGGCGGCGAGCTCGCCCGCGAGCAGAGGATCGAGGCCGATGTCGTCGTGCCCGTGCCCGATTCGGGCGTGCCCGCCGCCATCGGCTATGCGCGGGAGTCGGGCATTCCCTTCGAGCTCGGCATCATCCGCAATCATTATGTCGGCCGCACCTTCATCCAGCCGACTCAGACGGTGCGCGAGATCGGCGTGCGCCTGAAGCACAGCGCCAATCGTTCCGTCGTCGCCGGAAAACGCGTGATCCTCATCGACGATTCGATCGTGCGCGGCACCACTTCGGTGAAGATCGTGCAGATGATGCGCGACGCCGGCGCGCGCGAGGTGCATTTCCTCATCTCCTCGCCGCCGATCACCAATCCCGATTATTACGGCATCGACACGCCGCAGAAGGACAAGCTGCTCGCCGCGACGCATACGCTCGAGGAGATGCGGCAATATATCGGCTCCGACAGCCTCGCCTTTCTGTCGATCGACGGCATCTACCGCGCCATGGGCGAGGAGAAGCGTGACCCGCTGCGGCCGCAATTCACCGACCATTGCTTCACGGGCGATTATCCGACGACGCTGACCGATGTGACGGAAGAGCGCGTGCGGACGCAGCTGTCGCTGCTCGCGGAGGCGAGCTGAGCGAAGCCGGCAGAAGCGTCGAGGCCCGTGCGATGAAACATGGACGCAACACACACGAAGACGCCCGCCGCATGATCGATGCGGCGGGCGGCGACCGAGAAACCGAAGATTTCGGCTGGGCCTCCCGCGTCTCCGCGCAATTCTCCGAAATCGGCCTCTCCGACGAGGAAGCGACAGCTCTGGAACTCCGCGAAGCCTCCTCTACGCGGCCGGCCGAATTAGAGTGATCCTGCTCGAGACGAGCGCCGCCCCCGAAACATCGGGAGCGGCGTAGCGATCATTCACCAGCTGTATTTCAGCCCGCCCTTGCCGCCATAGCTGCGCGAGACGTCCGAGAACTCGCCCTGGAAATCCACGAAGAGCGCCAGACGATCCTCGAGATAGAGCTGCGCGCCGGCTTTGATCTGCGCGAGATTATCGGCTTGGCGCGGGCCGAAGACGGTGAAATTCGCTCCCGGCAGCGCGACCAGCGCATTGGCGAGACGTCGCTGCGGGAAGAACTCGTGTACCCAGGCGACGCTGCCCGTGGGCATGACGCGCCAGCCATTGTCGAGACGGAAGCTGTCGGAGAAGCGCAGGCCGAGGAAGGTCGGCAGCGAGGTCGTGGACTGGCCCTTGTTCGTCAGCGCCAGCGGGCTCGCCGGATTGAGGCCCTTCTCGGTGAAGGCGTCGGATTCGTAGAAGGCGACCTCGGCCGCCGCGAAGGGCGTCAGCTTCACGCGGCCTATGTCATAGCCATGGCCGATCTCGCCGCGCGTGCGATATTCGCGCGAGGAGAAATCCGCGGTGAGCTTGTCATAGGGCAGGAAGCCGAAGCCGCCCGCCGTGCGCGTCGTCGAATTCTGGAAGACGCTGAAAGTCTCGCTCAATTCGACATAGGAGTGGCCGAAGCGACGGCTCGTATAGAGGCCGCCGTGGAAAGCGGTGATGTCGCCCGTCGTCTGCTGCGACGCGACGCCGAAGCTCGACGAGCTGCCGCCCGCCGCGACGCCGACCAGCCAATCGGGATCGATCTGATAATCGAGGCCGATGATCCCACCGTAGTAATTGGCCTTGGCCGACGGCGAGCCGAGATCGGCGTCGGACGAGATATCGACGGCGCCGCCGAAGAAGGAGCCCCAGGCGCGCCATGTGCGGGTGAAGACCGGCGGCGCCTTGGTGACGATCGGGCCCTTGCGCGATTCGAGCCGCGTGTAATTGAGCGCGCCGGAGATGCTCTCGCGCGAGGTGATTCCGGTGACGTCGCTGGTCTCGCCGGAGCGCCAGAAGGCCGCCTGATCGGCGATCGCCGAGCTCGCCAATGCGCCGATATGGATCGCCGTCGATTGCGCGCCCGCGAGGCCGGCGCCGCTCAGCGTGTCGAAGGTCGATTGCGCGCCCTGCGCCGTCTGCAGATAGAGCGTGTTGAAGAGGCTCGCGCCCGGCGCGCCATATGAGCCCTTGCTCGCCGCCGTCAGCGCATTGGCGACAGCGCGCTGATTGGCGTTGGCCGCGACCGCGCCGAAGGCGAGATCATTGCGATTCAAGGTCAGATAGACATTGTTCGCGTCATAGCCGAGCCAGGGCGTGAGAAACGCCAGATTGGTCGAGGCGCCGGAGAAGCTCCCCGACACGCCGCCCTGCGCATTGAGGATCGTATAGGAGGTGCTCGGCAGATAGAGGCCGGAGCCGGCGTTGACGCTCACCGAGCCATTGAGCGAAGCTGTTCCGGTGACATTGGTCCGATCCGCGACGAAAGGCGTCGCTCGCACCGAATAGATCGAGCCGGACTGGAAGGCGAGCGCGCCTTTGACGGTCAATGTCCCGATCGTGTCGACCGCGCCAGGCGCGAGCGTTCCGCCCGAATTCACCGTCACATTGCCGACCGTTCCGGCGCCGGCGAGCGCGCCGCCCGCATTCACCGTGCTCGCCGAGACGATCGAGCCCGCGATCTCGAGCGTGCCGCCATTGACGATGGTCGGGCCGGTGTAGGTGTCCGTTCCGGTGAGCGTCAGCCGGCCCGTGCCGTTCAGAGTGAGGCCGCCCGCGCCGGAAATGTCATTGTTCCAGGAGTCCTTCGCATTGAAGCCGCCCAGCGAGGCGTTCATCGCGATGGAGACCTGCGAGTTGAAGGCGCCATAGCCGTCCGCGGCGGCGAAGAGATTGAGCCGCGCATAGCCCGTGCCGTCGTCGAGCGGCTGGCCGGACGCCAGTTCCGTCGTCGCCAGCACGTCGCGCAGCTGCGCCGTGGTGAGATAGGGAAAGCGGCTCGCGATCAGGACTTCGGCGCCGACGGGCACGACTGGCGCGAGATTGGTGGGGCCGACAGGCGCGAGACCATAGGTCAGCCAATAGGTGAAATTGGCCTTATCCGTCGAAAGATTGCTGAAGCGATCCGTCGCCGATGTCGTCGCGCAGGCGGCGATCCCACCGGAACATGTGCTCAGCAGCGTGCGAAGGTCGTTCTGCGCGGCGGCAAAGAGCGCGGGGAAATCGCTGGTCGTGGTGATGGTCCCGCCGAGCAGGCCGGGCAGCGTCTGATTTTCGTATTTCGAGCTGCCATTCAATATCTGCACCAGATCATAATAGGTCTGGATGCGCGCGCCGATGACATCGAGCGGATAATGCGCGCCGAGCACGATGCGGCTGTTGCCGAATTCGGCGCCGCGCGTGATGAGCTGCTGAAAGCGCTCGGGAACCATTATCGCGAGCAGCAGGCTCGATGTGAAGCCATAGGTCGAATGGCCGCTCGGGAAGGAGGCGTTGCTCTTCAGTGTCGGGATGATGGCCGTGGCGGAATTCGTGCTGACGCCGAAATAATCGTTGGCGACGAAAGTCTGAATCTGGCTCGGCGCGACCTGCGCCGGCCGGCTGTCGCCGACCGTATTGGCGTTGGCCGGCGGCGGATTATAGGCCTTGTCATAGACGTTGAATTGGCCGCCCGCGGGCAGCGAGACGCCGACCGCCTGATGCGCCGGATTGCCATCCGTGCTGCCATTGGCGAAGAAATTCTTGGTGAAGGCGGAATCGCTCGCGGTGATCAGCGTGTTGATCTGGGTGAACAGGCTGGAGAAGTTCGTCGAGAGGCTGGTGGCGGTGAAATTGGCGGCGACGCTGTTCTTGGTCGCGAAAACGGCGAAGAGATTGGAGCCGAGGCCATCCGCCACGCTCGCGCCATTCTGCAGCGAGCCGACGAGCGCCGCGATCGTATTGTCGGAGATCGCCTGCGCGCGCACCGCGGCGGACGAATTATTGTTGATGGCGATCGCCGTGGCGAGATTTTGGTTCAGCACGGTGACGCCGGCGGGCGTATTGCCGAGCAGGCTGAATCCCGACAGCAGATTGGCGTTGTCGATATTCGTCGCGGTCTGCGCCCGAGCGCTCGCGGCCGAAAACCCGACGGCGCCGACCAGCGCCATCGACGCGAAGAAACGATTGTTCATGCCGGGGGCTCCTGAAGCTCGGCTATTCGTTTTTCGCAACTATTTCGGCAACATGTATGCTTGATGACGTCGCGAGCCTCGGCGCGACGATCGCGACGGCCTCTCTCTTGCTTGGACGTAGCCCGAGGAATGAGCCCGCATGACGCCCGCAGCCGACGACAACCGCCTCTACGCCCCTGCCGCCGAGCGCAATCGCGGCCCGATTCTCGATGTGCTGCGCGAGGAGTTGCCAGCGGAAGGGCTCGTGCTCGAGATCGCCAGCGGCACGGGCGAGCATTCCGTGCATTTCGCCACCAATCTGCCGGGCCTCGTCTTCCAGCCGACAGACCGCGACGAAAGAGCGCGGGAGAGCGTCGCCGCCTGGGTCGCGGCGATGGGCCTTCCCAATCTGCGCGCGCCGCTCGCGCTCGATGCGACGCAGACGCCCTGGCCCGTCGAAAAGGCGGACGCCATTCTCTGCGTCAACATGATCCATATCTCGCCATGGCAGTCGACGGAGAGCCTGTTCGCGACGGCGGCGGCAATGCTCCCCGATGGCGCGCCGGTGTGCCTCTACGGCCCCTATAAGCGCGGCGGCGTCCATACGGCGCCGAGCAATGAGGAATTTGACGCGAGCCTGCGCGCGAGCAATCCTGCATGGGGCGTGCGCGACATAGAGGCGGTCGTCGCCTGCGCGCAGAAGAACGGATTTTCCGAGCCGCGCATCGTCGAGATGCCGGCCAATAATCTGACCCTCGTGTTTCGCCTGCGCCGTGCTAGATAGGCGCTCATGACAGCGCCCGCCGGCAAGCTCATGACGATCCCGGAATTCCTCGCCTGGTCGGAGCGGCACGACGAAGGCCGCTACGAGCTCGCCAATGGCGAGATCGTCGCCATGCCGCGCGAGCGGCCGGAACAGGTGACCGCGAAGGGCAAGATATGGCGCGCCGTCGCCGAAGCTTTGGCGCGCGCCGGGGCGCCCTGCGAGGCCTATGTCGGCGGCCTCGGCGTCGCGGTGGATGCGCATACGGTCTATGAGCCCGACATTCTGGTGAATTGCGGCGACCCCATCGCCACGGAAGAGATGCTCGCCCCTGCCCCCATCGTCATCGTCGAGCTGCTTTGGCCGCCCTCCGACACGAATAGCGAGAGCGTGAAGCTCACGGACTATTTCCGTGTGGGAAGCCTCGCCCATTATCTCGTCGTCGATCTCGCCCGCCGCGCCGTGCTGCATTGCCGGCGCGACGCCGAGTCGATTTTCCGACGAGAGACCGTGACCGAAGGGTCGATCCGGCTCGACCCGCCGGGCTTCGACCTCGCGCTGAAGGATATTTTCGCATGACTCTGGAAGGCCGCGTCGCCCTCGTCACCGGCGCCTCGCGCGGCATAGGCCGTGCGCTCGCCGTCGCTCTCGCGCGCGAGGGCGCGCATGTCGTCGCGCTGGCGCGCGGGCAAGGCCCGCTCGAATTTCTCTATGACGAGATCGTCGGCTTCGGCGGCGAGGCGACGATCGTGCCGCTCGACGTCACCGAATTCGACAATATCGATCGGCTCGGCGCCTGCATCCACGAACGTTGGAAGAAGCTCGACATTCTCGTCGGCAACGCCGGCCTGCTCGGCCCGCTCACGCCCCTGCCCCATGTCGATCCGCCGCAATGGAGCCGTATCTTCGATGTGAATGTCACCGCCAATTGGCGGCTCATTCGCGCGATGGACGTTCTGCTGCGCGCCTCTGACGCCGGGCGGGCGGTGTTCGTCACCTCCGGCGCGGCGCATCGCATCAAGCCCTATTGGGGCCCCTACGCCGTCACCAAAGCGGCGCTGAACGCGCTCGGACGCACCTATGCGGCCGAGACGCAGAACACGAGCCGAGTGAAGGTGATGCTCGCCAATCCCGGCCCGCTGCGCACGCAGATGCGCGCCGCCGCTATGCCCGGCGAAGATCCGGAGACGCTGCGCACGCCGGAGGATTTGGCCCCCAAGCTCGTCGCTCTGTGCCAGCCGGACTGGGCCGAGACCGGCAAGCTCTACGATTTCCCCACCGACAGCGTCATCGATTTCGCGTGAGCGCCCAAGGGGCGCCCACGCCGCTCCGCCTCACCCTCAATGATGATGGTGGTGATGGTGGTGGTGATGATGCCGATGGCAGAAACGGCCGTGATGGCGGCCGTGGCGACCGACGACCGGCTCCGGCGCGTAGCGCAGGCTGAGATGGCCGACGCCGGCGGAGAGGATGAGGCCAGTATTCGCCTCGACCGAAATCGGCTGCAGCGTCACAGTGTCATTGGAGCCGCCGACCAGGACCGAGCCGCCGCCGCCGACGCCGAGCGCGAAGGAGCCATGCGCGCCGATATAGTCGCCGGCCAGCGCCCCCGGACCCGCGGCGCCGCTCGCCGCCACCACGCCCCAGGCGAGCTCGCCCGGGCCGCCGACGCCGATCACCGCGCCGACATTGGTGACGCTGCCGACATAATGGACCGGCGGCGCGCCGCTCTCATCCTCGAACAGGCAATCGACCGTCCGCTCCTCGACAACGATCGCGACCTTGTCGCCGGAGAGCTTGCACTCCAGCACGCCGGCCCGGCCATGCGCCGAGGCGGAGACCGGCGCGAGCGCCGCCAGAAGCGCCGCGACGCCGACCGGCGCCGCCGCCACGCGAAACAGAGACTTCAGATAATTGGTCATAGCTACCTCCCAGTTCCCCGCTCGCCCGCCACTCGATGGGAGGCCGCGCGGCTTTCGAAAGCCCGTCTTGTGCTTCACCTTCACATAATCGCCGCGCGCGCCGGATGAACGTGCTCCGGCGCACAGGCCCCCACTCGACAAGGCCCGCCCGCCACTCGACAAGCCCGTGCTCGCCCTTGCGGCGCGGGCCCGTTCATCCGATCTTATCGGCCGGGGCGAGGGCGATGGAAGAGGAAGAACGAGCGTGTCGCAAGCACTTCCCGTCGCGATAGAGCGGTCGATGACCGAGGCCGACCGCGCCGCTCTGCAGGCGGCGGTCGAGATATTGGAGCGCGAGAGCTTCGCAGAAAAACTCACCACGCTCGCCGGGCGGCAGATCGGCTTCGCCGGCCGCATGATTCCAACGGCGCTGCAAGAGGTCGCCGCGAGCGCGGCCCGCCGCGGCCTCGCCTCGGCGCTGCGCGTCGCCATTTCGAGCCTCGACCGCGCCGGGCCGGCGCGCGACGCGACACGCCTGCATCTGCGCCTCGCGGCGGTGAGCGGCGCTATCGGCGGCGCCATCGGTCTCGCCAGCCTGCCGATCGAGCTGCCCGTCTCCACCGTCATCATGCTGCGCTCGATCGCCGACATCGCCCACCGCGAAGGCGAAGACCTCGCCGATCCGGAGGCGACGCTCGCCTGCCTTCAGGTCTTCGCGCTCGGCGGCCATGCGGAGGAAGGCAATATTCTCGAGGGCGGCTATCTCGCCATTCGCGGCCTGCTCGCCAAATCGGTGAGCGACGCCGCGCGCTATGTGGCGGCGACCGCCGTCGCCGACGAGACGGCGCCCGTGCTCGTGCGGCTCGTCGCGCTGCTCTCGACGCGCTTCGGCGTCGTCGTGTCGCAAAAGGCGGCGGCGCAGGCCGCGCCGATCCTCGGCGCTTTCGGCGGCGCGGCCGTCAATGTCGCCTTCACGCGGCATTTCCAATCGCTGGCGCGCGGCCATTTCACCGTGCGGCGATTGGAGCGCGCCTATGGCCGCGAGATCGTCTTTGGCGAATATGCGCGAATGGCCGGACGCGCGGCTTCCGCCTGAAGCGCTATTTCGCGACCTCGGCCGGATGCAGCGCGCGCCAGAGATTTTCCACCTGGCTCAGCGTGCCGATATTGGCCTCGTTCTCCTCGAGCAAAATAGCGTCGGCCTCTTGCGCGCTGGCGCGCAGCTCGGCGAGATCGGCCGGCCGCCGCTCGCCATTGCCGGTCTCGCCGGGCTCCGTGTGATAGCGCACGAGGTCGAAATCATCATTGGCGAGACGCATGGAGAACCAATAATCGATCTGCGGCGGGCACGGCGCCTGCGCCAGCGCGACGATGATCTCGCGCACGAAGCTGCCGCCGAGCGCGAGCAGCCGCGGCGCGCGCGCGCAATGCGCCTCCGTCCCCGGCGCGCGGAGAATGGTCGCGACCGGATAATGCGGATCTGGCCATAGAAGATTGAGCAGATCGAGCAGATCGCGATCGGTCCCCTCCGCCACATCGCCGCGGCGCCAATCGAAATCGAACGCGCCGAGCCCCGCCCCTTCGCCGATGAGCCGCGTCGCCTCGCGCGTCGCCAGCGCGGCGCCGAGCAGATTCCAATGCGTGCCGCCGCGCGGGAAGAAATCTATGTCGTAGTCTTTCTTGCGCGCTTCGAGCAGAGCCGGCGCATCCACAAAGCGAAGCCCGCGCGCGTCGAGCGCCGCGCGATAGGGCCCGAGCTTGTCGACGGTTCCGCGCGCCAGCGCCGGGCATTTCGCGCCAGCGGGGAAATATTGCGGATATTGCGACGCCTTGGACGGCGAGATCAGATAGGCGAAGCCTTTTCCGCGCGCGTGAGCGGCGGCCTCGCTCTCGGCGACGCGCTGCGCCCAGCGCGCGAGCGTCGTCTCGCTCGGCGACGCGCCGCGCCGACAGAATTCGTCGATATAGAAACGCTCGAACAATTGCTCGTCGCGCCCGACGACGAGGCCGCTCGCGCCGGAAACGCCGAACAGCGAATAGAGCAGCTGATTGCGCGCGCGCACGGCGAAAGGAAACACCGGCAGCGATTGCGCGAGATTGTCGGAAAAGCTCTTCTGCGTCGCGCCGGAGAGAATTCCGTCGAGCGAAACCTGCGTCGGCGCCGGCGGCGCGACGCCGGCCAGCGGATGAGCGCTGCGCAGCCGCCATTTCGGATGATCGCGCTCGACCGCGTAATTCCATAAGCTCGCGAGAAAGAAAAACACGACGCCGCCCGCGGCGGCGAAGATCGGCAGACGATGCAGGAGCGTGCGACGCATCGATCAGAACCGGAAATAGATGAAGGGCTTGAACGGATCGGCGAGGCCCTTGCCGATGGCGCAGACAAAGAGCAGCGCCAGAGCGCTGTTGAGCGCGAAAGCGTGACGCTGCGCGAGAAGGCTCCAAAAGAGCTTGTCGCCGCAGGAGAGCTTGTCGCCGCAAGAGAGATAGAGCCGCTGCGCGAGGCAGATCGCCGCAGCGATGGCGAGCACAGTGAAATGATAGGCGGGAATAGCGATAGGCTCCGCGCCCGAGGCGAAGGGCCGCGCCATGGCGAAGAGAAACGCGCCCGTCTGCTCCATCGAAGAGGCGCGAAACACCGTCCAGCCGATCGTCACGACGAAGAAGGTGAGGAGATTGGCGAGCCAAATCGGACGGCGCTTCAGCCAATCGAGCAGGAACAAACGATCGAGCACGAGGAAGAGGCCGTTATAGGCGCCCCAGGCGACATAGGTCCAAGCGGCGCCGTGCCACAGGCCCGAGGCGAGGAAGCACAGCCAGAGATTGACCTGCATGCGCAATTCGCCGCGGCGATTGCCGCCGAGCGGAATGTAGAGATAGTCGCGAATCCAGGAGGTGAGCGACATGTGCCAGCGGCGCCAGAATTCGGTGACGCTCGCCGCCACATAGGGCATGTCGAAATTCTCCTGCAGGCGAAAGCCGAACATGCGCGCGAGGCCGATCGCCATGTCGGAATAGCCGGAGAAATCGAAATAGATCTGGAAGGTGAAGAACAGCACGCCCGCCCATGCGTCGAGGAAGCCGATATGCGCGGCGTCTTGCGAGAAGACGAGATCGGCGCCGCCGGCGAGCGTGTCGGCGAGCAGCAGCTTCTTGCCGACGCCGAGCATGAAGCGCGAGAAGCCTAGCGCGAAATCCTCGCTCGTCGCATGGCGGAAACGCGCCAATTGCTCGGCGATGTCGTGATATTTCACGATCGGCCCGGCGAGCAGCTTGGGGAAGAAGAACACATAGAAGGCGTAGAGCGAGAGGCTCTGCGCCGGCTTGGTCACGCCGCGATGCACGTCGACGAGAAAGGTGATCTTCTCGAAGACGATGAAGGAGACGCCGATCGGCAGAGCGATCGAGGCGATGGCCAGCCCCGGCATGGTCAGCGCGCGCAGGACGACATCGAGATTGGCGACGAGAAAGCCCGCATATTTGAAATAGACGAGCAGGCCGAGATTGGCCGCGACGCCGAGCGCGAGCCAGAGCTTGCGCGCTTTATCATCCGGCGGAAGCGCGTCGATGCGGCGCGCGATGAAGACGTCGGCGAAAGCGGAGGCGAGCACGACGAAGACGAAGAGCGGCTCGCTCCAGGCGTAGAAGAGAAGGCTCGCCGCGAGCAAGACTCCGAGACGCGCGCCGCGATTGCCGCCAATGAGCAGATAGAGGCCATAGACCGCGGGGGCGAACAGGAACAGGAACAGCGGTTCGTAAAAGAGCATTCCGGCGTCCGCGGCCCTTTCCCTCGAAGAGGCCTGCGTCTTAGCAGAGCGGCCGAGCGCGGGCAAGAAAGCCCCTCGCGGGCTCTCAGGGCCCCGAATTCGGGTTAACGAGCAGACATGTTTCCAGCGTCATGGCCGCGCTTGTCGAGGACGAGCGCGGCCATGACGCGGCTGTATAGGAGTTGTTAACCTGGATGCGGAGCCTTGCGCAGGCTCGAACGCCGCTGGACGCGTCGCCGCTCTCGCAATATCATGCATTCGCATCTCTCGTTTTTTTTCGTGCATCGCTTTTCGAGAGCGTCGCGCCGCGACCATCCGCGAAGGGCGACCGATCAGGATATTCTAAAATGAAACGCTCAGCTCTCGTTCTCGTCGTCGCGCCGCTCCTCTGCACATCGGCCATCGCCAAAGAACCGGAATATGAAACCGCGCCCGCCGCCGTGGCCGGCGCTTGTCCGCCGCCCGGCTGGCAGGAGAATTTGGGCAATTTTCAAAAGCCGAACGCCGCTTTCCCGACGCAGGACACGGCCTCGGTCCCGACGCCCGACTGCAATTTCCACGAATGGTCCTTCGAGGCCTACGTCTGGGCGACAGCGTTGGACGCGAATGGAACGCCGCGCTTCCTGACGCTGCCGACGCCCGACGATCTGCTCTCGACCAATGCGAAAGCCGCCGAGATCGGTCCGCGCACGCTGAAGCTCGCGGCGCGCTCGCTGATGCCGCATGGCACGGCCGGCTATACGGAGGGCGCCGGCGCCATCGTCGAGGCCGACGGTAATGTGCTCGTCGGACCCAATGGCTATCCCATTCTGGCGTCGGTTCACATGAACCAATCCTATTTTGCGACCGCCAAGAAGAATCTGATCGTCACCAATGGCTATGCGACGCAGCCGCAGAATTCCTCCTTCGAGACCGGCGCCGCCGTGTTCAAGGCGACATGGCTGCGGCTCGCGCCGGGCCAGAAGCCGCCGGCCGGCGCCTATGTGACGGAAGCCGAGGTTCCGGTGCTGACCGTGCTGCGCACCAAGACGTCGATCGCCATTCTGCCGGTCGCCGGACAATTCGTGAAGGCGCAGGTCGCGCTGGTCGGCCTGCATGTCGTCGGCAGCACTGTGAACCACCCCGAATTCCTCTGGGCGACCTTCGAGCACAAGCTCAATGCGCCCGCCGTCGCCGACAACACATTCGCGCCCTCGCCGACAGCGAAGAATCCGAATGCTTTCACTTTCTATGCGGCGAACACGCCCTTTTCGACGGTGAATAGCGCCAATGTTCCGCCGGCTCTGACCTTCGACCTCCGCAGCCAGCGCTTCGCGCCGGTCAATAATGTCGTGCTGGAGAATCGCACCGGCGGCGAGAACCAGACGGGGGGACAGGCCAATGTGCTGTCGGTCAACGCCTCCGGCCAGACTTTCCTCGCCGGCGAGCCGAACCCGCAGTCGATCTTCGCCAATTACAATCTCGGCGGCACGGTCTGGATGGCGCCGAACAGCTATAATCTGAACAGCGATCAAACCAATGCGGTGGGCTCGGTCAATCTCGCCAATACGACGGCGGAGACCTTCTTCCAGCAGGCGCGCAATCAGCCGATGTCGAATGTGCAGAATTGTTTCACCTGCCACAATCCGACGTCCTACTCCTTCCAGCAGAGCCCGCCTCCGCTGGCGAACCGCCTCATCGCGCTCAGCCATGTGCTGGCCTATGGCTCGCCCTACGCCGTGCCGAACCTCATCACCGGCCGCGTGACGTCGAACTTGCGCTGAGGTTTCGGGCGCGCGGCGGCGCCCTGCTCACTTCTTGAAAAAAGCATCGGCGGCGGCGAGCGAGGCCGCCTTGGCGGCGCGCGCCGTCTCCAACCGCTCGATCTCGGCGCGCAGCAGCGCGATGCGGGCGTCGAATTCGGCGACGGAGAGCGCGTCGAGCGGCTGGCCGAGCTGATGGGAGACAGCCTCATGGAAGACCGCCTTGCCGCTCCCCGGTCCGGCGCGCGGACGGTCTTCTTCGTCGGTCATCTCGGGCCCTTCATCCGCTCTGTTCACACACGCTTAAGGCGCGAGCGCAAATATCATATATGCGGCCCTGCGATACGCAAACTCGACAGATCATGGATGCGAGAGATCCTGGATGAATGACATCTTTCGTCTCGACCTCTCGGATCAGGATTGCGAGTTCATCAAAGACACGCTCGACGGCTTTTGCGAGGGCGCATCGAAATATCGCAGAAAACTCGTCGAAATTCGCGGTCGACGCGCGATGATCGACAGACTCGCTTCGCAGCCCCAGGAAGGGCGACCATACGAATCTGTCACGATCGTCGTCACGGATACGGCTTTCGACGACACGCTGGAGGTCGTCCTCGCCCCAATTTGCTGAACTACGTTCACGCACGAGGAGCGGGATGAGACGAAACCTCGAACCGTTCACGGAATATTCGTCTCGGCCGACCTATTTTGTGACACAAGGGGACCATTCGCCGGCCGGTCCTGGCGCCGCCCGTTGCGACCGTGGGCTCGAATGTGCGAAACTCGTCGCTCGCGTCGCTGAGAAACGTTCGGCCGGTCCGGTTCTTGTATGTTGCGCCGCAGCGAGGCGCCCGGAAAACGATGCTATGACCAAATGGGTCTATAATTTCGGCGGCGGCGCGGCCGAAGGCGCGGCCGTGATGAAGAACCTGCTCGGCGGCAAGGGAGCCAATCTCGCCGAAATGGCCGGGCTCGGCTTGCCGGTCCCCCCAGGCTTCACCATAACCACCGAGGTCTGCGCGCATTTCTACGCGAATGGCAAGACCTATCCGGCCGAGCTCGGGCCGCAGATCGACGCCGCGCTGGAGCGCCTCGGCAAGCTCGCCGGCCACAGCTTCGGCGAGGCGAAATGGCCGCTGCTCGTCTCCGTGCGCTCCGGCGCCCGCGCCTCCATGCCCGGCATGATGGACACGGTGCTGAACCTCGGCCTCAACGACGACACTGTCGGAGCGCTGGCGGCGATCGCCCGCAACGAGCGCTTCGCCTATGATTCCTATCGTCGTTTCATCGAGATGTACTCCACTGTGGTGCTCGGCCTCGAGCATCATGAATTCGAGGACGCGCTGGAGCATTACAAGGCCGAGAAGAGCCTCGTCCTCGACACGGACCTCTCGGCCGCCGATTGGCGCAATATCGTCGGCGCATTCAAGACGATTGTCGAGAAAGCGACTTCCCGCCCCTTTCCGCAGGAGCCGCGCGAGCAATTATGGGGCGCGATCAGCGCAGTGTTCTCGTCCTGGATGAATCATCGGGCGCTCATCTACCGGCAGCTGCACAATATTCCCGAGGATTGGGGCACGGCCGTCAATGTGCAGGCCATGGTCTTCGGCAATATGGACGATAATTCCGCGACCGGGGTCGCCTTCACCCGCAATCCTTCGACGGGCCTGCGCGAGCTCTATGGCGAGTTTCTGATCAACGCCCAGGGCGAGGATGTCGTCGCCGGCATTCGCACGCCGCAGTCGATCACCGAGGCCGCGCGCCGCGCCGGCGGCTCCAGCCGCCCCTCGATGGAGGCGGCGCTGCCGGATGTGTTCGAGGAGTTCCGCCACGTCTCCGATCTGCTGGAGAGGCATTATCGCGACATGCAGGACATGGAGTTCACCGTCGAGCGCGGCAAGCTCTGGATGCTGCAGACGCGAACCGGCAAACGCACCGCGCCCGCCGCGCTGAAAATCGCCGTGGATATGGCCAATGAGGGGCTGATCACGCGCGACGAGGCCATTTTGCGCATCGATCCGCTGTCGCTCGACCAATTGCTGCATCCGACCATCGACCCGGACGCGAAGCCGACGATACTGGCGACGGGCCTCCCCGCCTCGCCCGGCGCCGCGGTCGGCGAGATCGTCTTCGACGCCGAGGAGGCGGAGGCGCTTTCCGCCGCGGGCCGCAAAATCATTCTGGTGCGCGTCGAGACGAGCCCGGAGGACATAGGCGGCATGCATGTCGCCGAGGGCATATTGACGACGCGCGGCGGCATGACCTCTCACGCCGCCGTGGTGGCGCGCGGCATGGGCAAGCCCTGCGTCTCGGGCGTCGGCGCGATCCGCGTGAGTTATGAGGACCAGAGCTTTTCGGTCGCCGGGCGGCGCTTCGCAAAGGGCGATCTCATCACCATCGACGGCTCCGCCGGCCGCGTCATCGCCGGCGCGGTGAAGATGCGCCAGCCCGAGCTCACCGGCGAATTCGCCGTGCTGATGGAATGGGCCGACAAGGCTCGCCGCATGCGCGTGCGCGCCAACGCCGAGACGCCCGCCGACGCCCGCGCCGCCCGCCGCTTCGGCGCCGAGGGCGTCGGCCTCGCCCGCACCGAGCATATGTTCTTCGAGGACGACCGCATCATCGCCGTGCGCGAGATGATCCTCGCCGACGATGTCGAGGGCCGCCGCGCGGCGCTGGCCAAGCTGCTGCCGATCCAGCGCGGCGATTTCCAGGAGCTGTTCGAGATCATGGCCGGCCTGCCGGTCACGATCCGCCTGCTGGACCCGCCGCTGCACGAATTCCTGCCGCATAGCGAGTCGGAGATCGCCGAGGTGGCGCAGGCCATGGGCGCCGACCCTGCCAAATTACGCCAGCGCGCCAAGGAGCTCTCCGAGTTCAATCCCATGCTCGGCTTCCGCGGCGTGCGCCTCGCCGTCGCCTTCCCCGAGATCGCCGAGATGCAGGCGCGCGCGATTTTCGAGGCGGCCATCGCCTCGACGATCGAGACCGGCGTCGCGGCTCTGATCGAGATCATGGTGCCGCTCGTCTTCGCCAAGGCCGAGCTCGATTTCGTCGCCGAGCGCATCAGGGCGACGGCGAAGGCGGTCGAGGCGGAGACCGGCCTTTCGCCCAAATATCACATCGGCACGATGATCGAGCTGCCGCGCGCCTGCCTGCGCGCCGCCGAGATCGCCGAGACGGCGGAGTTCTTCTCCTTCGGCACCAATGATCTGACGCAGACGGCGCTCGGCGTCTCGCGCGACGACGCCGGCTCCTTCCTCGGCGCCTATGCGCAAAAGGGCATATTGCCGGCCGACCCTTTCGTGACCATCGATCAGCAGGGCGTCGGCGAGCTGGTGCGTATCGCGGCCGAGCGCGCCCGCGCCACGCGCCCCTCGATCAAGCTCGGCATTTGCGGCGAGCATGGCGGCGATCCTGTGTCGATCGCCTTCTTCGAGAGCGTCGGTCTCGATTACGTGTCCTGCTCGCCCTATCGCGTGCCGATCGCGCGGCTCGCCGCCGCGCAGGCGGCGCTGGGCAAGGAGGCCGCAGCCGGCACGGCATGAGCCGCGCCGGGGGAGCGCCGCGCAGAGTTTTTACGACGTCAAGGGTGCGGCCTCTCGGCGAAGCGTCTACGTCGCCACGAGCATTTGCAGGGCCGGTCAAGGCCGAGGGACTGAAGAGCCTGCGGCCCAAGATCGTGAAGTGCGACGGGCTTCGACAACCGCGAGGCGCTTTTCCACCCCCTGGATCGCCTTGACGACGCCGCCGAGCGTCGACGCATAGTCGGGAGGCCGGTTTTCGCGGATAGAAATTATGTCGATCGCTCGGCGTAGCGCCGACACTTCCATCCGCAGCTTCTCGAACGCAGCGGCGTCGATTGCAGCGGGACCGCGCACGACGTTGCGTTCGTTGCCGACCGAGCCGGTCACCTCCTCCTTAGCGAGAGCTTTGGCTGCGATTTCCGCAGGAGGCTGCCAAACGAGAGGTTCTGAGCTCTGCGCCGGCCCGACCGCGACGGGTCTTTGAGATTGCGGCGCGCCGACCCCTTGTTGCAACCCGAGGACGCCCCAAACGGCCACAAGGCCAAGCGTGGTGAAGAATCGCCACATAGGTTCCTCCTTCGAATGTAAACAATGTAAAAACTCAATGAACACAGGCTGGCGCGCGTTGCTTAACGGTCTCCTAACAATTTGGCGATCCAGTCGCCGCTTCCGACATTTCACAGAACGAATACAGAACAACCAGCTTCGCCCATGTTCCGCCCTCGCGCACGCTGGACTCCTCGGCCCTTCGCCCGCACATTTCCTTCATGCGACAGGCGATCCATCACTTCCATGTCGAAACCCGCGGCAAGGGCTTTTACGACGTCACCCGCGTCGTCTCCGCCTGGGCGCGCGGCGAGGGGCTGACGACCGGCCTGCTCACCCTCTTCTGCCGGCACACATCTGCCTCGCTGGTCATTCAGGAGAACGCCGATCCGGCCGTGCTGCGCGATCTCGAGCGCGCCTTCTCCGGTCTCGCACCCGAGGGCGAGGGCCTCTATGAGCACGATACGGAAGGCGCCGACGACATGCCCGCCCATATCCGCACGGCGCTGACGCAGACTCAGCTCTCCATTCCGCTGTCGCGCGGCGTTCTGGTTCTGGGAACGTGGCAGGCGATCTATCTCTGCGAGCATCGCCGCGGCGCGCAGTCGCGCGAGCTCGTCGCGCATCTCCTCGGCGACTAGAGCGCCATCCGATCCATCGGATCGGATGGCGCTCTCGCTTTCTTTCGTTGGAGCGCATTCTGTTCGATCGAACGATTCCGTTCGATCGGAAAGCGCTCGCGCGCGCGAGGCTGATCCAAACCGGGACGCGCCAGGAGCGCCGCCTTAACAGACCCGCAAGCCTAATGCGCGATAAGTTTTCCCCGTAAGCTTTTCTGCGTTCGCATGTGGCGTTTCGGCCACGCTCGAGCGAGTCGAGACGGGGCGTCAGCGTATGGGTCGTCGGTCGGGAGTGAGCTGGGCCATGGGCGTCATCGCGCCTTGGTGGCTGGGCACTGGCCTGTTGGTGTCCTTCACCGCGGCGGCCGGGCAGGATCCCGCCCAGGGTTGGAACATTGCGCCGCATCTCGCGCGCATGCAGACGGCGCGCCTCGCCGTCGGCTCGCAAGAGGATGTTCACGCGCAGCCGGACGAGCGCGAGCCACATGCCGCGCTGAAGCCCCAAGCCGAGACGTTTCCGCAGGTCGATCGCACCAAAAAGGGCGATCCGGTCATCGCCATTCGGCCCTCATTCGACTCGCGGCGCAACGACTCCGAAACAGTGGAGGTCTCGCTCGGCTCCGATGGAGAGACGACGACGATCTCCCTCGCCGGCCCGGAGGCCGCCGATCTCCCCGCCGATTCCGGCGGCGCGCCGACGACGCAGCGCGGCAATGGCCAGGCTTCTCCCACGCAGCGCGGCTCGGCGACGACGCAGCGCATCTTCGAGGCGATGCGCGAGCGCGCCGCCCATGGCGCCACCCCGCAGGTCGCGCGCGCCGCGGCGCTGGCCTCCTCGACGCCGGCGCAGCCCGACGCAGTGCCGATCGCCGTCGCCTCTTTCGCGCCCTCGCGCGTTTTGCAGGACACGAAGACGCCGCCGAATTACGCCTCGCTCATCGATCCGGACAAGCTCGCGCGCGAGAAGCGCTGCCTCGCCGAGGCGGTCTATTTCGAATCGCGCAGCGAGCCGGAGGCGGGTCAGGCCGCGGTGGCGCAAGTGGTGCTGAACCGCGTGTCCTCGGGCCTCTATCCGACCAGCGTCTGCGGCGTCGTCTATCAGAACCGCAGCCATTACAAGGCCTGCCAATTCTCCTTCGCCTGCGAGGGCCGCAAGCTGCGCGTCACCGAGCCCGATTCCTGGGCCACCGCCCAGCGCGTCGCCGACGAGGTGATGAACGGCCACACCTATATTTCCGATGTCGGCCGCTCGACGCATTACCATGCGAATTATGTGAAACCGCGTTGGGCCAAGCAGTTGAAGAAGATGGATAAGATCGGCAATCATATCTTCTATCGGCTGCGGCCGGGGCAGACGTGAGTCGAAGCGCAGAGCTCGACGGCGGTCGCCCAATTCAGTCCAGCGAGGACGCCCATTCTCGTCCCGCCTCGTCATTCACCAGGGCGCGCACCAATATTTCGGACAGCCATTGCTGATACCGATCCGGCGTCCAGCCTCCCTCATGCACGAGCATGCGATAGATGTCGCGACTGGTGTACATCCAGAGAATGCGCCGAGCCTCGTCCAATCGGAGTCCCTCCCGCTGCTTCGCTTTCGCGAAGAGGTGAGCGACGCGCTGTTCCTGCATCTCGAATCGGGTGGTCTCGAATTCCTGCTCCATGTTGCGAAGCGCGGGTGAGAAGGCCGAAGCGCCGCGAATGAGACCGAGCTCGGCGCTCTCGCTCTCGTAAATGGCGCGCGCGACATGCGCTGTCAGAGCGATTGCTCCAACGGGATCGGTCACGCCTTCGAGCTTCGCGAGCGCGTCCTGAAATTTCTGCCCGAAAAGGGACGCGCGCATCAGGGCGCGAAGAATGCCCTCTTTGGATTTGAACAGCGCATAAACGGTCGCGGCGGCGACACCCGCCGTTTCGGCGATCCGGGCGATCGTCACTCCATCGATGCCCTGATTCGTGAACAGCTCTTTCGCGGCGTCGAGAATGCGGGTCTTCGTCGCCTCCGCAGACCGGCTCCGAAGCGCGGATGCATATCGCCGCTTGCCACTCGCCGGCATTTTAGATATATCTCACTATATTCAATATGCATGACTCCGAGAGATTGTCCATGAGTTTCCAAGCCTATCTCGACAACATCGAAGCGAAGACGGGCAAGGACGCCGACGACTTCAGGAAGCTCGCCGACGAGAAGGGCTTCACGCGACGAGGAACGCTCGAGAAAGGCGTCAAGGCCGGCGACGTCGTCAAGTGGCTCAAAGAGGATTTCGGGCTCGGTCACGGCCACGCCATGGCCATTTACGCCCTTCTAAAGGGCAAAAAACCATCTCTGCCGGAATAGCGACGCATCGGCGATCAGGAAGGCGCATATGACATCTGCAGACACGGCCGCAACTCGAAACTGGATGCGATGGACCGGCTATGGCCTCACCGGCCTCGTGAGCCTGTTCATGACGATGGACGCGGCCATGAAGCTCACGCAGCTTCCCATCGTATTGGAAACGACCGCTCAGCTCGGCTGGCCCGTCACGACAGTGGTCTCGCTCGGGCTCGTCTTGCTGATAAGCACCGCATTGTACGTGATTCCGAGCACCTCCCTTCTCGGAGCCATATTGCTCACCGGATATCTCGGCGGCGCCGTCGCGACACATGCGCGCGTCGAAAGCCCACTATTCAGCCACACGCTGTTCGGCGTCTATGTGGGTATAATGCTTTGGGGCGCTCTCTATTTGAGGAGCGATCGCCTGAGGAGCCTGATCCCCATCGGCCGATAGCGGCGTTCGGGGGAGGCGCGCAGGGCCCAGCGCGGCAATGGCCAACGGCAAACCACGTCAAACCCGGATGGGCCGAGGCGTCGAAATGGATGGACACATCTTCTATCGTCTGCGGCCGGGCGGACGTGAGGCGAGCGCCTCCAGCCGCTTTGATCAATTTCTTCGAATAGCCGCGGCCGGCGGCCCCCTCAATACAACCGCGCTCCATTCGGCACGGTCCGCTCCGGCGCGACCAGAACCACATCGCCATTCGCGTCCGGAAAGCCCAGCGTCAGCACTTCGGACATGAATTTGCCGATCTGCCGCGGCGGGAAATTCACCACCGCCGCCACCTGACGCCCGACGAGCGTCGAAACATCATAGTGAGCCGTGATCTGCGCGCTGGAGCGCTTCACGCCGACGCCCTCGCCGAAATCGATCTCGAGCTTATAGGCGGGCTTGCGCGCCTCGGGAAAAGGATGGGCGGCGATGATCGTGCCGATGCGAATGTCGACGGCCGCGAAATGGGAAAAATCGATCCGCTCGGCCGCAGGCGCGGCAGGGTCGAAGCTCATCGGGTCTCATCCATGGCGAGCCCTCGCGCGGTTTCGTCGAGAAGCCGCGCGAGGCGGCCTCTCGACAAAGAAAACTCGCCGCCGGCCCACGCTCTCGGCGGGCCGGCGCCTGCGTCAGTGCGCGGCCCAGTCGTCGCGCGTCGGCAGCACGTCGCGCAGCGTCTTCATCTCGACCCAGGCGAAGGCTCCGTCCGGATCGGCGACGGCGATGCTGTTCTCGATGATGAGCTTGTCGCACAGCATCACGCAGATGGCGTCGATCGGCGCGCTGGTGTCGTTCTCCTCGGTCATGCGATCGATGGAGATCTCGCCCTCTTCCTCGCCCTCGACGAGGTGCATGATGAACACCTCCTCGTGCCCGGCGACGCCATGCGCGTTGACCCTGAAAGTTTCGCCACGATATTGGAATTCGCGGATCATGCGTTCCCTTCCCCCAGTTTCTCACGGCGCGAGCGCCGCCAATCGACAAAGTCCGCCGCGCGCGTGAGATTTCCGTCCTCGGGCGCGCGGAACGGCGGCTGGCCGCCATTGGGGAAAATGCTATAGCGCAACCGAGGCGCTTCGAAAACCTCGCGTGCGAGCGGATCGGCGCGGCAATTCGCTCGCCGGACTGGCGCGCGGCGCCACGCATATGGGCGCGCCGCGTCGCGAAACTTTCGCTATGATCGCGCAAGAGTGATTTTATGCCGGACGGGCGTCCGGAGCGCCGGCGCGGCGCGTTTTTCCTCAAAGCCGCTCGGGGCGCTCCCGCTCCGCGCCGCCTCTAGCGATCGGACCGAACGAATGATGCGACGTCTCATCCTGCTGCGCCACGCCAAAGCCGACGCCCATTCCGCCGGGGGCGACCGCCAGCGCCCGCTTACGAAGCGGGGCGAGGACGACGCCCGCTCCGTCGGCCGCTATCTGGCCGAGGCCGGGCTGGCGCCGGATCTCGCCGTCGCCTCCGACGCGCGCCGCGCCAAGCGCACGCTGGATTTGACGCTCGAGGCCTTCCCCAAGGAGGTCGAGCATCGGCTGGACGACGAATTCTATCTCGCGACGCCCGATCGGCTGCTGGACGCCGTGCGCCAGACGCCGGCCGAGATATCGACTTTGCTCGCCATCGGTCACAATCCCGGCTTCGCCGAGCTGGCCTCCGCTCTCGCCGCCGACGGCGAGCCCGCGGCGCTCGACCGCATGCGCTCCAAATATCCGACCGCGGCTCTGGCCGTGCTGGATTTCGACGCCGAGGACTGGACGGAGGTGGCCGAAGGCGCCGGCCATCTCGAGCGTTTCGTGACGCCGGGCGATCTGCGCGGCGGCGTCGCCGACGAGCCGGACTGAGGCGCCCTTACTCGTCGCCGCCGTGGACGCCGGGCGGGTCGGGCTGCGGATTGAAGGCCTGCGCGCCGGCGGCGCTGAAGACGAAGCCGGCGATGAGGCCGAGGGTCAGGAAAAGCTTCTTCACGGGGTTTCTCCGAGTTTTGTGTTTCGCGTCATTTGCGATGTGTGGAGATTAGCCGCCGCTCCCCCTGGCGTTTGTGCGCTGGCGAACATTGCGCGTCCCGCTACCCAAATCGCCGGCCGCTTGTTACATCAGACGTCCCCGCACGCCCGAGCCGCCCTCTTGTCGCAGATTTCCGACCTTCTCTTCGAGACCACCATCGCCGCCGCCAGCCTCAAGGATTTTCTGGCGGGCGGGCGCCTGCGGCTCGGCGTCACCGGCCTGTCGCGCTCGGGCAAGACGGTGTTCATCACCTCGCTGGTGCATCATCTGACGCGCGCCGTCGCCGTGCGCAACGCGGGCCCCGGCCGCAAGAATCAGCTGCCCGTCTTCCGCGTCGCCGCCGAGAATCGCCTGCGCAGCGCTCATCTCGACCCGCAGCCGGACGACGCCGTCCCGCGCTTCTCCTATGAGGAGCACCTCTCCGCGCTGACGGGCGCCGATCGCCATTGGCCGCAATCGACGCGGCGCATCTCCGAGCTGCGGGTGACGCTGGAATATGACCGCAAAGCCGCCGGGCTGCTGGGAAGCTTGCGCTCCGGCCCGGCGCGGCTCGACATAGACATTGTCGACTATCCCGGCGAATGGCTGCTCGACCTGCCGCTGCTCGAAAAATCCTATGCACAATGGTCGCGCGAGACGCTGGAGGCGGCCTCGGAGGCGGCGCGCGCGACGATCGCCGCCGATTGGCGCGGCGCCACGGCGGGGATCGATCCGCTCGGCCGCGCCTCGGAGGACGATGCGCGCAAGCTCGCGGCGCTGTTCACCAATTATCTGCGCTCCGCCAAGACCGAGCGCTTCGCGCTCTCGACGCTGCCGCCAGGCCGCTTTCTGATGCCGGGCGAGCTCGAGGGCTCGCCGGCCCTGACCTTCGCGCCGCTCCCGGTGGAGGAAGGCTCGTCGCCCCCGTCCGGGAGCCTCGCGGCGATGATGGAACGTCGCTACGAGGCCTATAAGACCCATGTGGTGCGACCCTTCTTCCGCGATCATTTCGCGCGGCTCGATCGGCAGATCGTGCTGGTCGACGCGCTCGCGGCGCTGAACTCCGGCCCCGCCGCCGTGCGCGATCTGGAGACGGCGCTCGCCGATGTGCTGACCGCCTTTCGCACCGGCCGCTCCAATCTGCTGGCGACGATCTTCCGCCCGAAGATCGACCGCATCCTCTTTGCGGCCACAAAGGCGGATCATCTCCATCACACGAGCCATGATCGCCTCGAGGCGGTGCTGCGGCATCTCACCTCGCGCGCGATCGAGCGGGCCGAGGGCGTCGGCGCGACCATAGACGTGATCGCGCTCGCCGCCGTGCGCGCGACGCGCGAGGCCATCGTCAAGCATGACGGCGAATCGCTCGCCGCCATCGTCGGCACGCCGATCGCGGGCGAGCGCATCGGCGACGACGTGTTCGACGGCGTAGCGGAGGGCGCGATCTTCCCGGGCGAATTGCCGGCCGATCCGCGCCATGTCTTCCGCGGCGACGCGCTGGCGCTGGCCGAAGAGGACGCCGATTTCCGTTTCCTGAAATTCCGCCCGCCGATCGCCTCCCTCGGCCGCGACAAGGAGCCCCTGCCCTTGCCGCATATCCGGCTGGATCGGGCGATGGAGTTTTTGTTCGGGGATAGGCTGGGCTAATCGCCCTGCGTCATTGCTTCGTCGCTTTCGTTCCTCGCAACGCCGCCCAGTCGCTTGCGAAGCAACGACGCGGAAACCGTATCAAACCCTCGTCAGCAGCTCGACCACCGCATCGAGGCGCGAGAAATCCTCGACCACATGCTCCGCGCCCTCCTCGCGCAGTCGCTCGGCCTCAGCGCCGCTTCCCACGCCGAGAAAGGAGAAGCCGAGCGCTCGCGCCGTGACAATGTCCCAGACTCCATCGCCAACCAGCACGATCCTCTCGAACGAACCAGCTGCGCGCTCGACCGCAAGAGAGAAAATGCGCGCGCGTTCGATGGCGTCATCGCCGCAGGCGAAGGGAAAGCCTCCTATGTCGACGCCAGCGGCCGCGAGTTTCATCGAAATCGGCTCTCGCCATGCGCCTGTGGCGATCACCACCTCGAAGCGAGCGTCGGCGGCGAGCGCGCTCAGAAGACGCGAGGCGCCGGGCGTCTCCTGGAGAGGCTCGCGATCGGACATCGCCGCCTCGAGACGCGACACGAATCGATGCTGAAAGTCGCGCAGCTCCTGCGCTGTCGGCGCGCGACCGATCCTGCGCGCATAGAGTTCCGTGACCACTCCGGGATCGCTCGCATGCTCATAAGTCGTCCAGTCCAGACTTATGTCCGTCGCATCGAAATGCTCGAATAAGGCCGCGCCATAGCACTCGCCGTCGAGAGCCATCGACTGGATGAGAGTGCCGTCGATGTCGAAAACGACCAATGTCCTATGCTCTTTTTCGAAACCTGCCGTCATCGGCCTTTCCTCCTGAAATGAAAAAAGGCGGGGTCTCCCCCGCCTCTTCTAAACGCTTCGCGATATGTCGCTATCCCCTCACCGCGCCAAAATCGCCAGCAGCAGCAGCGCCACGATGTTGGTGATCTTGATCGCCGGATTCACGGCCGGGCCAGCGGTGTCCTTATAGGGGTCGCCGACCGTGTCGCCGGTCACCGAGGCTTTGTGCGCGTCGCCGCCCTTGTAATGGGTGACGCCGTCCTTATCGACAAAGCCGTCTTCGAAGCTTTTCTTGGCGTTGTCCCAGGCGCCGCCGCCGGAGGTCATCGACACGGCGACGAAGAGGCCGTTGACGATGACACCGAGCAGCGCCGCGCCCAGCGCCGCGAAGCCATTGGCCTTGGAGCCGGAAATCAGCGTCACGCCGAAATAGATGACGATCGGCGCCAGCACCGGCAGCAGCGAGGGGATGATCATCTCCTTGATCGCCGCCTGCGTCAGCAGATCGACGGCGCGGCCATAATCGGGCCGCTGCGTGCCGTCCATGATGCCGGGCTTCTCCTTGAACTGCCGGCGCACTTCCTCCACCACGGAGCCCGCGGCGCGGCCGACCGCCGTCATGGCGATGCCGCCGAAGAGATAGGGGATGAGGCCGCCGAGGATGAGGCCGGCGACGACATAAGGATTGGCGAGATCGAAATCGACCTTGCCGACATCCTTGAAGTAAGGAACGCCGCTCTCGGTGAAATGCCGCAGATCATTGGAATAGGCGGCGAACAGCACCAGCGCGCCGAGACCGGCGGAGCCGATGGCGTAGCCCTTGGTCACGGCCTTGGTGGTGTTGCCGACCGCGTCGAGCGCATCGGTGTTATGGCGCACTTCCTTGGGCAGGCCGGCCATTTCGGCGATGCCGCCGGCATTGTCGGTCACCGGGCCGAAGGCGTCGAGCGCGACGATGATGCCGGCAAGGCCGAGCATGGTCGTCACCGCAATGGCGATGCCATAGAGGCCGCCCGCCTGATAGGCGAAGATGATGCCGAAGGCGATCACCAGAGCCGGCGCCGCCGTCGCCTCCAGCGAGACGGCGAGACCCTGGATCACATTCGTGCCATGGCCCGTCACCGAGGCCTGGGCGATCGACACCACCGGGCGCTTGCCCGTGCCGGTGTAATATTCGGTGATGTAGACGATGAGGCCCGTCACGACGAGGCCGATGAGGCCGGCAAAGAACAGGCCATAGCCGTGGATCGCCTCGCCATTGGCCTTGCCGATCTCGCCCCAGCCGACCGTGAAAGTGGTGGCGAGGAAGAGGCCGCCGATCGACAGCACGCCGGCGGCGATGAGGCCCTTGTAGAGCGCGCCCATGATCGTGTCCGGCACGCCGATCTTCTCGAACAACGGGCCGGCGATCTTGCCGATCTCGGACTCATCGGCGCCGAGCTTCACGAAATAAGTGCCGGCGATGGAGGTGACGATGCTGAGGCCGCCGATCGCCAGCGGATAGACGATGGCCGAGGCGAGGCCGTCCTGGCCGGCGAAGAAGATCGACGCCAGAACCATGGTCGCGACGATGGTCACGACATAGGTCTCGAAGAGATCGGCCGCCATGCCGGCGCAATCGCCGACATTGTCGCCGACATTGTCGGCGATGGTGGCCGGATTGCGTGGATCATCCTCGGGAATGCCGACCTCGACCTTGCCGACGAGATCGGCGCCGACATCGGCGCCCTTGGTGAAGATGCCGCCGCCCAGACGCGCGAAGATGGAGATCAGCGAGCCGCCGAAGCCGAGCGCGACAAGCGCATCGACCACGGTGCGATCCGACGGCGCATAGCCGGCGAAGACGGTGAGGATGAAATAATAGATCGCGACGCCGAGCAGAGCGAGGCCGGCGACCAGAAGGCCGGTGATCGCGCCCGCCTTGAAGGCGATGTCGAGGCCGCCGGCGAGCGAGACCGTCGCCGCCTGCGCGGTGCGGACATTGGCGCGCACCGAGACATTCATGCCGATGAAGCCGGCCGCGCCAGAAAGCACCGCGCCGATGAGGAAGCCGAAGGCGACCCACCAGCCGAGCAGAATGACGAGCAGCACGAAGATGACGCCGCCGACATAGGCGATCGTCGTATATTGGCGTTTCAGATAGGCCTGCGCGCCTTCCGCGACTGCGCCGGATATTTCCTGCATGCGCGCGGTGCCGACGTCGGCCTTCTCGAGTTCTTGCCAAGTCTTGACGCCATAGGCGACAGACAATAGTCCGAAGACGATGCTGAGAAACAATACCATGACGATTGCGCCCTCTCCGTTCCTCGGCCGCGCGCGCTGATTTGTTCTCGTCGACCGCGCTTGCGGCAATTTCGTCCCGGCGACAACGATATTCCGACCGCAGTCGAATCGTTCGGCTGCGGCGCCGGGGAATAGCGCGTCAGTCATGCCAGAAACGTCGGTTTTCGGCAATGGCGGCAAAGGTCGCGCGCCGCTGCGGCGTTAGAAGTGACTGAAGGATAGACGGCTGAAATTTATAATAGTTCCAGACGAATTTAAGAATTGTGGCGGCTCGGCGCCGGCTACGACCGCGCCGATTTCGGTCAAGGCGACGCCCACCTCGCGCGCCGCCTGCGCGATCGCCGGACAGGCCTCCGGAGCCACGCAGCAGAGGATTTCATAATCGTCTCCGCCAGTGACCGCGCGGTCGAAGAGCGCGGACTCGAGCGTGATCGCAGCGCGCGCCGCCTCCGAGAGCGGAACCTTCGCGAGCTCCACGCGCGCGCTCACGCCGCTCGCTCGCAGCAGCTTGGCGAGATCGCCCGCGAGCCCGTCCGAGACGTCCATGGCGGCGCTCGCATGATCGCGCAATGCTGCGACGAGAGGCAGGCGCGGCTGCGGCAGGCGGTAACGCTCGACGAGCTGCGCCCGCGCCGCCTCGCCGAGCCGCGCGGCAAAGGCCTCGCCGCGGGCGACGCCGAGGCCGAGCGCCGCGTCGCCTATGGTCCCGGAAACAAAAATGCGATCGCCCGGCCGCGCGCCCGAACGCGAGACGAAGCGCGCAGCGCGGCCAAAGGCGGTGATGGAGATGGTCAGAGGACCGGGCGTCGCCGTGGTGTCGCCACCGAACAGCGGACAGGCGAAGGCCCGCGCATCCTCGGCGAGGCCGGCGGCGAAGCTGCGCGCCCAATCATTGGTCCAATCGGGCGGCAGCGCCAGCGTGAGCAGAAAGCCCAGAGGCTCCGCCGCCTTGGCCGCGAGATCGGAGAGATTTACGCGCAGAGCCTTCTTGGCGACGAGGCCGGGCGGATCGTCGGGGAAGAAATGCACGCCGGAGACGAGCGCATCGGTGGTGACGACGATCTCCCGCGCCCCACCCAGCGGCAGCAGAGCCGCGTCGTCGCGCAGGCCGAAGGCGCCGTCGGCCGCGAGTGGCGCGAAGATTTGCGCAATCAGCTCATCCTCGCTGAAGCGGCGCTCCGCCATCGCTTGCTCCTCGCCCGAGCCCCTCACCCCAGCCCTCTCCCCGCGAGCGGGGAGAAGGTGAGATCACTTCTCGGTGAAATGCTCCGGCCGCGCCTGCCGCGCCAGGCGATCCAGCACGGCGTTGATCATGCCGGATTCGGTCGCGCCGAAGAAGGCGCCGGCGACGTCCACATATTCCTTGATGACCACTTTGACAGGTATGTCGCGCCGAAACCCCAGCTCATAGCCGCCGGCGCGCAAAATCGCGCGCATCACCGATTCGATGCGCTGCAACGGCCAGCCGCCCTGCAGAGCGCCATCGAGCGCGCGGTCGATAGTCTCCTGATTGTCGAGCACGCCTTTCACGATATCGCGGAAGAACTGCAGCTCGGCGGGCTTGTATTGCACGCCCTCGATCTCGCGGCCGATCCAATGGACCTCGAATTCGGCGAAGATCTCGTTCACGCCTTTGCCGGCGACCTCCATCTGATAGAGCGCCTGCACGATGG
This sequence comes from Methylosinus sp. H3A, assembly GCF_015709455.1. Lineage (NCBI taxonomy): Bacteria > Pseudomonadati > Pseudomonadota > Alphaproteobacteria > Hyphomicrobiales > Methylocystaceae > Methylosinus > Methylosinus sp. H3A. The sequence goes on along the minus strand of NZ_JADNQW010000005.1, from coordinate 2,854,541 downwards.
CGAGCCGCGCCGCCGATCTCTCCTCGACGCTCACGAGCGGCCTCCGAGCTTGCGCTTCAAACGCACCAGAGCGAGCGCCGCCAGAGCGGCGTCGCCGCCCTTGTCGGCCCCGCCCTGCTTGGGATCGGCGCGCAGCACGGCCTGCTCCTCATTGTCCACGGTCAAGACGCCATTGCCGAGCGGCAGACGGCGCGCGACGGAGAGATCGGTGAGCGCTCTCGCACTCTCATTGGCGACGATCTCGAAATGATAGGTGTCGCCGCGAATGACGCAGCCGAGCGCCACCACGCCCTCATATGGCGCGCCGGCGGCCTCGGCGGCGTCGAGCGCGATGGCCGCGCCCGCCGCCAGCTCCAGCGCGCCGGGGACGGTGATGGTGGTGACGTCGCAGCCGAGCTCTTCCAGCGCATGGACGGCGCCCTCGTGCAGAAGCTCGACGATATCTTCATTGAAATGCGATTCGACGACGAGAATACGCGCGCCTTCGACAGGCGCGAGATCATCGTCATCGGCGCGGTAGGAACCTGCCATTCATGACTCCATGGGCGGAGGGGAAGCCCTCCTTCACCCTCCCCCGCTCTACGGGAGAGGGATGCGGCGAGCGTCTCGCGAACTCTCTATGAAGTGCGCAACCTGCTCCCTCTCCCGCGAAGCGGGGGAGGGCCGCGGAGGCGGCGCGCGACGCTCCGTGAAACGAAGCCGCGATGGATACACATTTTTTCGGGGAAAGCCTACAGCAGGCTTCGAAAGAAGGACGCGCCCCTCCCCGCGAGCGGCGATCGAATGCACACATCCTCCTCGCCCCCGCGAGATCGTGGCTGGGCTTGTCCCGGCCAGGACGACCGCAGCGTCTCGCAATGGGTGAATCCGATAGCCCATGAAGGGGAGGGTGGAAGCGCCCCTACTTCCCCGCTTCCGCCAGTCGGGCGGCGTAGCGGGCCATCAGATCGACCTCGAGATTGAGGCGGTCCCCTACCCGGTAGCCGCCCCAGGTCGTCACCGCGAGCGTGTGCGGGATGATCAGCACGGAGAAACGGTCTCCCTCCACCGCATTCACGGTGAGCGAGGTTCCGTCCAGCGCCACCGAGCCCTTCTCGGCGATGAAACGGGCATATTCATGCGGCGCCTCGATCCAGAAGCGCAACATTCCGTCGAAATCATCGCGCGAGACAATTGTCGCGACGCCGTCGACATGGCCGGTGACGATATGGCCGCCGAGTTCGTCGCCGATCTTCAGCGAGCGCTCGAGATTTATGCGGCGGCCGACAGCCCATTCGCCCGCATTGGTGCGCGCCAAAGTCTCGGCGGCGGCGTCGACCTCGAACACCGTGCGCGCGCCCGCGCGACGCAGGCCCACCGCCGTGAGGCAGGGGCCGGAGCAAGCGATAGAGGCGCCGAGCGCGATCCCTTCCAGCGGATAGTTGCAGGCGATGGCGACGCGGCGCAATTCGCCGCGCGGCTCGACTGCGAGGATTTCGCCGACATCGGTGACGAGGCCCGTGAACATTTCAGCCGATCCTCTCATAGCGGGTCAGGCGGTCGACGCCGAGCATGGCCGCATCGGCGAGGCGATAGCGGCTCTGGTCCTCGACAATGGCCCGCGCCGTGGCGGACAGAGCGAGCCGCCCCGGACGGCCGAGCGGCCTCAAGCCCGTATGAATGACGACGTCGTCGGCGAGCGCGGCGACGAGCAGGCTTTCGGCGACGCGCGGCCCGCCCTCGCTGAAGACGCGCGTGATTCCGCGACGCGCCAGCTCGGCGAGCGCCTCGCCGAGAGCGAGACGGCCGGCGGCGTCGAGCCCGATGCGCGCCACCTCTATCCCGGTCGCGGCGGCGAAATCCTGCGCCTCTGCGTCCGTGACTCCCTCTCCGGCGATGACCAGCGTCGGCGTCTCGCGCGCGGTGGCGGCGAGGCGCGAACTGCGCGACAGGCGCAGACGCGCGTCGAGCACCACGCGCAGCGGCTTGAACGTCTCGAGGCCCGGCAATCGCACGGTGAGCAGAGGATCGTCGACCGCGGCCGTGCCATGGCCGACCATGATGGCGCTATGCAGCGATCTCTCGATATGGGTGACGGAATCGGCGAGCGCGCCGGTGATGAAGAGGCGCGGATCATGCTCCGCCCCGGCGGCGTAGCCATCCGCCGTCTGGGCGAGCTTCAGAGTGACCATCGGCCGGCCCTGCGTCACGCGCAATATGTGGCCGAGGTGATCGGCGCGAGCCTGCACGGCGCGCACGCCGGTCGTCACTTCGACGCCCGCCTCGCGCAGACGCGCATGACCGCGGCCGGCGACGCGGGCATCGGGATCCTCGAGCGCCGAGACGACGCGGGCAATTCCAGAGGCGATGATCGTGTCCACGCAAGGCGGCGTCGCGCCGTGGTGAGAGCAAGGCTCCAGCGTGGCGTAGAGCGTGGCGCCGCGCGCCGCCTCGCCCGCCGCCGCGACGGCGATCGCCTCGGCGTGCGGGCGGCCGCCCAGCGCCGTATAGCCGCGCGCGATGACGACGCCGTCCTTGACGATGATCGCGCCGACGGCGGGGTTCGGCCCCGTGCGGCCGAGATTGCGGCGGCCGAGCGCCAGCGCCGCCGCCATGAAGGCGTCGTCGATGATGGTCTGAGACTCGGATTGCGGGTTCGTCGCGGTCATCTCCCGCCCGGCGCAGTTTCGGCGTCCTCGGCCGCCTCCGAGCGCTGCTCGCCGTCGCTATGCGACAATTCGTCGATCAGCGCATGGAAATCGCCGACCTCGCGAAAATCGCGATAGACGGAGGCGAAACGCACATAGGCCACATCGTCGAGCGTTTTGAGGCCCTGAATCACCAATTCGCCGATCTGCGCGCTTTCGACCTCCGCGTCGCCGGAGCTCTCGAGCTGGCGCACGACGCCATTGACCATGCGCTCGACGCGCTCGGGATCGATGGGCCGCTTGCGCAGCGCGATTTCCAGCGAGCGCATCAGCTTGTCACGATCGAAAGGCACACGGCGACCCGATTTCTTCACCACGATCAGCTCGCGCAGCTGCACGCGCTCGAAAGTGGTGAAACGGCCGCCGCAGCCGGGACAGACGCGCCGACGCCGGATCGAGGAGGAATCCTCGGCCGGCCGGGAGTCTTTCACCTGCGTGTCGGGCGAGCCGCAATAGGGACAGCGCATGGACTCACCTTACCGCCGATACTGCGCCGGACGCCCCGAGTCCTTCTCCCCGCGAGCGGGGAGAAGGGACAGCGGGCGCCCTGCGATAACCCCGATCAATAGATCGGGAACTTCGCCGTCAGCGCGTGGACCTTCTCCTTCACCGCGGCTTCCGTCGCGGCGTTGTCCGCCTCGCCCTTGGCGGCGAGACCGTCCAGCACCTCGACGATATAGCCGCCGACGAGCTTGAACTCCGCCGTGCCGAAGCCGCGCGAAGTGGCGGCCGGCGAGCCGAGGCGAACGCCCGAGGTGACGAAGGGCTTCTCCGGGTCGAAGGGGATGCCGTTCTTGTTGCAGGTGATGTGCGAACGGCCGAGCGCCGCTTCTGCGGCCTTGCCGGTCAGCTTCTTCGGGCGCAGATCGACGAGCATCAGATGATTGTCGGTGCCGCCGGAGACGATGGCGAGGCCGGCGTCGACCAGCGTCTGCGCCAGCGTCTGGGCGTTGTCCTTGACCTGCTGCTGATAGGCCTTGAACTCGGGCTTCAGCGCCTCGCCGAAGGCCGCGGCCTTGCCGGCGATGACATGCATCAGCGGACCGCCCTGCAGACCGGGGAAGACCGCCGAATTGATCTTCTTGGCGATGTCTTCGTCGTTGGTCAGCACCATGCCGCCGCGCGGGCCGCGCAGCGTCTTATGCGTGGTGGTGGTGACGATATGCGCATGCGGGAAGGGCGAGGGATGCAGACCCGCCGCCACCAGACCGGCAAAATGCGCCATATCGACCATGAAATAGGCCCCGACGCTATCCGCGATCTTGCGGAAGGCCTCGAAGTCCCAAATGCGCGAATAGCCCGAGCCGCCGGCGATGATGATCTTCGGCTTATGCTCAGCGGCGAGCGCGGCGACCTGCTCCATGTCGATGCGCTGATCGTCCTTGCGCACCGTATAGGGAACCGGCTTGAACCATTTGCCGGAGAGATTGACCGGCGAGCCATGCGTCAGATGGCCGCCAGCGGCGAGATCGAGGCCCAAGAACGTATCGCCCGGCGTCGCCAGGGCGAGGAAGACCGACTGATTGGCCTGGCTGCCGGAATTGGGCTGCACATTGGCGAATCCGCAGCCGAACAGCTGCTTGGCGCGCTCGATCGCCAGATTCTCGGCGATGTCGACGAACTGGCAACCGCCATAGTAGCGCTTGCCCGGATAGCCTTCCGCATATTTGTTGGTGAGGACGGAGCCCTGCGCTTCCAGAACCGCCTTGGACACGATGTTCTCGGAGGCGATGAGCTCGATCTCGTCGCGCTGACGGCCGAGCTCGAGGCCGATGGCCTTGGCGAGATCGGGATCCGAATCGGCGAGCGAGGCAGTGAAGAAAGCGGATTGGCTCATTTAGCATCCTCTATCGAGACAAGGCGCGGCAAGTGACGGCGGCTCCCGGCTCGCCCGCGCCTTCGGGCGGAGCCGTTCGCGGGAAGCGAGGTTTCGCTCGGGGACGCCGGAAACGGCGATCCCGAAACGGCCTCGAGCTCCCGTTTTCAGCGCAAAATTCTCTCGGCCGACCGAAATCCGTCCGCAGAATGCGCGCTCGCGCATCGGTGTGGAGGTTCGCTTATCACGCTCTCGCAAGGACGAAAAGGGGCGGCGCGGACGCGGGGGCCGGAGTTTGTCGCCGCGCCGGCCGATTCGCTCCCGTTTCGAGCGGGTCGCGCGCGATATCCAGGCGTCGCAGCGATTGTCATCGACCCGATATGTCGCCTCGCTAGCGTCCGCCCCGCCAATATTAGGGGGCTACAAAATGTTCTTGAAGCGTTCGATCGGCGGCCTCGCGGCCCTCGCCTGCGCGGCGTCCGCGACGCCCGCCAGCTCAGAATCTCTGCGCGAATTCAATCATATCGTCGTCATCTACCAGGAAAATCACAGCTTCGACAATCTGTTCGGCCTGTGGGGCGCGGTGAATGGCGAGCCGGTCCAGGGTCTGCGCTTCGCAGACACGGCGCACACCAAGCAGGTCCGCGCCGACGGCGGCGCCGCCTATTCCTGCCTGCTGCAGAAGGATGTGAATCTCGCCTCGCCGTCGCCCTTGCCGACGAACTGCACGGACGCGACCGACGCGCCCCCCTTCCAGAGCGCTTTCCCCAATGCGCCCTTCGAGATCGACGACTATATCGCCGCGACCGACACGACCTGCCCCGCGCCGGGCGTCTCCGCGTCGAATGGCGTGCTCAAAGGCGCCGGCCTCGCAGGCGGCTGCACCCGCGACCTCGTGCATCGCTTCTATAGCGAGCTGTTCCAGATCAATGGCGGCAAGCAGAACCGCTATGTGACGGGCAGCGACGCGGCCGGCCTGTCGATGGGCTATTACGACACGACCAAATTGCCGATCTATGTCGCGCTCCACAAGCATGGCGCGCCGCATTACGTCATCGCCGATCATTTCTTCCAGGCGGCCTTCGGCGGCTCCTTCCTCAACCATCAATGGCTGGTGGCCGCGACGACGCCGGTCTTCGCCAACGCCGCCAATGACGCCGGCGCGACTGATTTTCATTCGGTCGTCGATCAGAACGGCATGCCGACCAGCACGCCGCTCTACGCCAATCTGCTCGGCTCCTCCGCCAAGGACGCGCAGCTGACCGCCTCCTGCGCTCCGCCGTCGGGACGGCCGGCGACGCCGGCCAACGTCGCCTGCGGCGATTTTGCGATCAACACGATCCAGCCTTATTATCAGCCCTATGCGCCCGGCACTGCGGATGTGAGACGTCTGCCGCCGCTGGAAAATCCGACGATCGGCGAGCGTCTTTCCGCCCGCGGGATCGATTGGGCCTGGTATTCGGGCGGCTGGTCCAACGCCAATGGCGACGTCGGCGCGCCCGGCTGGACCAATGGAGCCGGGCCGAATTGCGCCGACCCCAATGCGTTCGCCACGGCGGTCTATCCGAACTGCCCGGACAAGCTGTTCCAGTTCCACCATCAGCCCTTCAACTATTTCAAGGCCTACGCCACGGGCACGGCGGCCCGCGCCGCCCATCTGCGCGATGTGGCGGAGTTCGTCCAGGCCGCCAACACCGGCCGGCTCAAGCCGGTCAGCTTCGTGAAGCTCATCGGAGCGGAAAACGAGCATCCCGGCTACGCCAGTGAGGCCGCCGGCAGCGCGCATCTCGTCGATCTTATCGCGTCGATCGTGAACGGCCCGGATGGGCGCGACACGCTGATCATCGTCACCTATGACGAGTTCGGCGGCTCCTGGGACCATGTGCCGCCGCCGCCCTATCAGAACGAGCGCGTGGCCGAGTGGGAGCATCACCACCACCACGACCACGATCATCACGCCGGCGGCGGCGCGCACGACCGCTGGGGCCCCGGCACGCGCATTCCGGCGCTGCTGATCTCCAAGCGCTTCGATCGTTCCGGGGTGGATCATGCGAATTACGACACGACCTCGATCCTGAAGCTGATCGAGGAGCGTTACCGCCTGGCCCCGCTCGCCTCGCGCGACGAGGAGGTCCACAGCCTCGCGCGGGCGCTGGACGCCGCCGAGCGCTGATTGACGCGACCGACAAAGAATCGGCCCCGCGCGAGCGGGGCCGTTTTCGTCGCGCGCCTCGCATTCTGTTCCGAAACGCGCGTCGCGCCCAGGGCGATGGCGCGAACGCCGCAATAGGCGCGTTCGCCTGATTGCCCCGGCCTCGCGCCGTTTCGAACTTTTCACAGCCGCGCGATCATGCGATGTAGCCGACGACGCCGGCCCGTTCGCCCGCGCCGCAGAGGGGGCTCGCCAAGATGAATTCCTCCAATCCCGGTCGGCTCGCGAGGCTCGCCTGCGCCGGCGCGCTCTTCGCTCTGGTCTCGGGATCGTCGGTCGCCCAGGACGCCGATTTCTCGCAATTGCCGATCTACCGGGAGTATCGCGACCAACTCGCCGCCCAGGGCTGGAGGCCGGACGCCGGCTTCGGCCTCAAGCTCCCCTCCGGCAAGCCGCTCTATCGCTTCCCCGAGGTGCTGTGCGGGCCGAAGATCTGCCACGCGCGCTGGATGCGCTCGGGAACGGAGAAGATCGTCACGCTGATCCGCGGCGACCTAACCGAGGACTATCGCGTCTCGCCCTGATGGCGAGAGGCGCTTGTTTCGACGCGTTTCCGAGGCTGAACGGGACTTCCCTCCGGCAGGAAGCGCGCTCGGCTCACTGCCGCGCCGGCGCGGCGGCCTGCGTCGCGAGAACGCCCGAGAGCCGCTCCACGAGATCGGCGGCGACCGCCGCGGGCAGAGCGAAGGCCAGCCGATTGCCGTCCGGCGAGACGAAAGTGAGGAGCAGATTGTCGCCGAGCATCTCGCGATGCAGCGCGACATTCTCGACCGGCGTCGCCAGCACCGCCTCGACCTCGCCGCTCGCCGGCTGCCTCTCGGCGAGGCCCTTCTCGCGCAGCGCGAGCGCGGAGCGGGTCAGATCGAGAATATCGGCGGCGGTGAGGACGATCTTCGCCGTCACGCCATCGTCGCCAGTGCGGCTCAGAATGAAATCATCGCCGATCGGATCGAGGTTGAGGCCGGACGACGCCTCGGACATGGGTCTGCGCTCCTGGGATCGGACTAGAATCCTTCCGTGTTTCAATGAAACACGGAAGGATTCTAGTCCTTCGCTTTGACGCCTTTCCAAGGCCGAACCGACATTCACTTCGGCTGGAAACGCTCTAGAAGCGTCAGCATATTCGAGCCGATCGCAAATGTCTCCATCGGCTGCGCAGACCGGCCGGGCGCCGTTCAGCGAAAGGCGAGAGCGATGGCCGATTCGTCCTCGCATCCGGCCGCCGGCTCCATGGGCGGCCCCTCTGCGGCGAGCAGGGATTCGACGAAATCGACCGAGACGTTCTCGTCCTCGGCGCGCAAGGCCTCTCCCATCAAGCGCGTTTGGATTCGAATATACGAGTCCTTTTCCACGCATTGCAGCAGAGCGCTCATCTCCCGCGTCGTGACGGTGCGGAAATCGCCGCGAACGCCGAGTCCGTGATAGACGACGCGCGCCGTATTTCCGGGGTGATCGAAACCGATCGGGAAGACGATCATCGGCACGCCGAAATAGGCGCATTCCTTTATCGTGGCGGCGCCGCCATGCACTATGGCGAGCGCGGAGCGCCGGAGCAGCGCCAATTGCGGCGCGCGCTTCGCCAGGATCACATTCTCCGGCACATTGTCGAAATCGCCCGGGTCGAGCGCGTCATAGAGGCAAACGACCCAGCGATCGTCCGGCCGCGTCGCCGCGACGTCGAGAACGACCTGAAAGAACCCGCGATATTTGTCGGGACGGCCCCAAGTCAGCGTGCCGAGCGCGCTTCCGCGCGCGCGAAGGTGGAGCAGAGATAGACGCTGACGACGCCCGCCTCGAAGGCCAGCAATGACGGGATGATCACCTCGAAGTCGGAGCTGTGGATGATCAGGAGATCGGGCCTCGCCCTCTCCAAAATATCCTGGAGCTCGCGGTCGCGATCGGACGCCAAAGCCTCCAGCAGCGCGACCGATGCGCGGCTTCTCGCACGCGCTTCCTCGCGGCGCTTCTGCACGCTCCAATCCTTCGTCTCATCCGCCGCCGGCTCCTCGGGCAACCAGCCGACATAGACGGGCGTGAAGGGAAATCCATGCGGCTCGATGAATTTCCGGCTGCTCGCCGGGCCGATATAGGAGACGTCGTGCCCTCGCGCGCGCAGGCCGCGCGCGATTTTGAGCCCCGCGAGGACGGAGGCCGGCATCGGCCATACGACGAAGACGATGCGGGCCATGAAGCGCTCCGGCCTAATGAAGCGCTCCGGCCTAAGTCAGCTGGAAACTAGACGCTTCGGCGCAGGGTCGCGTCACCCCTTCGCCACCCCGCTCTTTTGATAATCCTTCACATCCGAGAACACGATCGCAGCATGCCGCTCCGCGTCATAGCGCAGCTGGAACTCGCTCGACGACATGAACACGGGCGCGCCGTCTATGTCCTCCGCCATGGAGGAGCCATGCGAGTCGACGAAGCTCTTCATCGCGATCGGATCATTCGACGTGATCCAGCGGCAGATCGCAAAGCGCGAGGTCTCGTATTTCGTCTCCAGCCCATATTCGGCCTCGAGCCGCGTCGCCAGCACGTCGAGCTGCAGCGCGCCGACGACGCCGACCAGCGCGCCCGAGCCGTCATTGGGCAGAAACAGCTGCACCACGCCCTCCTCCGCGAGCTGGCGCAGCGCCTCGCGTAGCTTCTTGGCCTTCATCGCGTCGGAGATGACGATGCGGCGCAGGATTTCCGGCGCGAAGCTCGGCACGCCGCGGAAGGAAATCTCCTCGCCCTCGGTGAGCGTGTCGCCGATGCGCAATATGCCGTGATTGGGAATGCCCACGACGTCGCCCGCATAGGCTTCATCGGCGATGGAGCGGTCGCGCGCGAAGAAGAATTGCGGCGCATTGAGCGAGATGGTTTTGCCCGTGCGCACGATCTTCGCCTTCATGCCGCGCGAGAGCTTGCCCGAGCAGACGCGCATGAAGGCGATGCGGTCGCGATGGTTCGGGTCCATATTCGCCTGAATCTTGAAGACGAAGCCGGCCATCTTCGGCTCCTTGGCCTCGACATGGCGCTTGTCGGCGTCCTGCCCGCGCGGCGAGGGCGCATATTCGGCCATAGCGTCGATGAGATCGCGCACGCCGAAATTGCGCAGCGCGCTGCCGAAGAAGACGGGCGTCAAATGCCCCTCGCGAAAGCCCGCGAGCTCGAACTTCTTGCAGCCTTCCTCGGCGAGCATCGCCTCTTCCAGCCAGGCGTCCGCCTCATGCGCCGGCAGCAGCGCGAGCAGCGCCGGATCGTCGAGGCCGGAGACGGTCATCGGCTCCGTGTCGGCGTCGATCTTGCGCACCGATTTGGTCGCGAAGCAGTAGGTGCCGGCAAAGCTCCGGCCCGAGCCGATCGGCCAAGTCACCGGCGCGGTGTCGAGCGCCAGCGTCTTCTCGATCTCGTCGAGGAGCGAGAAGGGATCGCGGCCATCACGGTCCAGCTTGTTGATGAAGGTGACGATCGGAATGTCGCGCAGCCGGCACACTTCGAAGAGTTTTCGCGTGCGCGCTTCGATGCCCTTGGCGGCGTCGATCACCATCACCGCCGCATCCACGGCGGAGAGTGTGCGATAGGTGTCTTCCGAAAAGTCCTCATGGCCCGGCGTGTCGAGCAGGTTGAAGACGCAATCGCCATATTCGAAGGTCATCACCGAGGTGACGACGGAAATGCCGCGCTCGCGCTCTATGCTCATCCAATCGGAGCGCGTTTGCTGAGCGTTGCGCTTGGCCTTCACCGCGCCGGCGAGCTGAATCGCGCCGCCGAACAGCAGAAGCTTCTCAGTGAGCGTGGTCTTGCCCGCGTCCGGGTGGGAGATGATGGCGAAGGTGCGCCGCCGCGAGACGGGGTCGCTCGGCTGTGGGCTGGTCAAGGCTGAGGCTCGCTGGAAAGTGGCGGGTTCGCCACGCCCTTTAAGGGCAATCGGCGGATAAGGCCAGCTTTCCGTGCCGGCTCACGCCGCGAGCTCGCGCAAGACCTCCGGCCGCCGCTCGGCGATCTTATAGAGCGTCACCGCGGCCGCGGAAGGCTTGCGCCGGCCCTGCTCCCAATCCTGCAAGGTCCGCACGGAAACGCCCAGCAGAGCGGCGAACGCCGCCTGCGACAGGCCGGAGGCGAGCCGCGCGCGCGCGAATTGCGGGATTTCGGGCGGGATTTCGGGATTGTGGACCCGCGACCTGGCGCCGGCCTTCATCTCCCGCACCGATGCGAGCAGCTCCGCGCCGATGTCGATCGCCTTCGCGCGCTGGGCGGATTTCGGAGCGTCAGCCATCGTCGAGTTCCTTCTTGATCTGACGGAGGACATCAGCGGGAATATTGTCCCGCGCCGACTTGGGATAGACCAGCAGCAGCCAAACCTCTCCATTCGCCAGCCGATTGAAATAAATCACGCGAACGCCGCCGCGCTTGCCGCGTCCGACGCTCCCCCAGCGAATTTTTCTCAGGCCTCCCGAGCCTGGAACGACATCTCCGGCCTCCGGGTTCGACGCGATGAAGTCGATGAACGCAGTCCGATCGTCATCTTCCCAGCACTGAGCGGCGAGCCGCGCGAAAGTGGGAGTTTCGATGACGGTCGACACAGGGAGAATATATACGGCTACGCCGTATAGACGTCAAGGCCGCATCGCTCACGCGAAATCCCCCGCGAGTTCCACCCGCACAGCCTCCGGCATGACAGCGATATGCCCGTAATTCTGATGCGTGAAGCCGATCAGCGCGCGCGCGCCCGGCGTGCGGAACGCCGCCGCCTGCGCATCGGTGAAAGGAAAATGCACGAATTGCACGGCCGAGGCCTTGCCGTCGGCCCTGGTGCGGTCCTGATCGGCCTCGGCGACGCCGGCGATGCGCTCGCCGCCCAATTCGATGAAGGCGGTCTCCTCGATCGCGCCCAGCGTGTCCAGCACGCGCTTCCTGCGCAGCGGATCGTCGATCTCGATCATGAAGGTGGCGACCAATTCGCGGCCCTTGGGGATCAGCGGATCATAGGCGGCGATCTCGCTCGGCGCCTGCTCGAGCGTCCCCTTCTCTATGTGGATCATCTCCTGGATCTGCAGCCAGATCGTCTCGAAATCCTCGAAATAAAAGGTCACGAACGGCCCGACCTCGATGCGGCGATTGCGCTTGCGCGCGGCGATGCGGCGCCGGCTCTCGATGCGAATCTTGACGTATTCGTCCGGCGGAAGAAGATCGGCGACGGTGATGTGGTGCTTCGCCATCGTGCTATCTCCATTTACCTAAATGTAGCGCAGCAGTTTGTGTTCGTCTTCAGGTTCGAATGTGATCCCAGCGGCTCGGTAGCGAGCCATCAGATCAAAGAAGTCTGCGCCATCAGGATGTCGATTGCGTAGCCCTTTTTTGGTAAGAGCGGCATCTTCTTGCTTCAAGACCACAACGCCTTGAACATGACGGCGCAAAAAGTCTCGCATTTGCTCTGTCGATTCGGTCGCCTGCCGTAAACCCTCTCGTAGCAGTTTTAGCGGTATCGCGTGCTCATATGTGATAGGAAAGCGCCCACTATTAAAGGGAATGCCCATTTCACGTGCATTGCGGTGCATAACCCTCGCGGCCTTGGAATGAGGCCGATCGAAAGACCACTTCGCTGCTACCCCGCCTTCGTAAAGAAAAAAAATTGCTTCACGCCTTACTTTATCAATCCGCTGCGGTGGTAGGCCACGGTCAACGAGATCATGTAGCTGAATCAATATTTGTCTAATCGCTTCAACCGTCGTATTTTCCATCGTGCTTCTCAGAATTCGTGATCAAAAGAACCCATAGGCCCGCGCGAGAATCTCGATCGGATGCGCGAGAAGCTCGGGCTTTTTCGCCTCGGCGTCGAGCCGCTCCATGCCCTGCACGATATGCGGGCCGGAGAGCGGACATTCCGAGACGATATAGGCTTTGCCCGAAGATTGCGCCTGCCGCGCCACCGGCTTGCCCACCTTCAGCGCCGTCTCGAAATTGGGCGTCTTGTAGCCCCAGGCTCCGCCATGGCCCGAGCAGCGCTCGATGACCGCGACATCCGCCTGCGGGACGAGATTCAACAGCTCCGCGCCCTTCCGCCCGATATTCTGCGCGCGCGAATGGCAGGAGACATGGAAGGCGACGCCGCCCTCGATGGGCCCGAGCCCTTCCGCCAGTCCCTCCTTGCGGGCGATGCCGACGACATATTCGCTGAGATCATAGGTCGAGGCAGCGAGACGCTTCACTTTTGGATCATCGGTGACGATCAGCGGCCATTCGAATTTCAGCATCAGCGCGCAGGAGGGAACCAGCGCGATAATGTCATAGCCCTTGTCGATCCAGGGCTCGAAGGCGGCCGCGACCTGTTTCGCCGAGGCTGCGACCTCGCCGATGAGCCCCTGCTCGAGCAGCGGCATGCCGCAGCAATGCGGGTGCAGAATCTCCGTCTCGACGCCATTCTTGGCGAGCACCGCGCGCGCGGCGAGGCCGACGCCCGGATCATTATATTCGCCGAAACAGGTCGCGTAGATCACCGCCTTGCGGCCGAAACCCGGCGCGTCGCGATTCACTTCGACCGGCTGCTCCTTCGCGAGCGCGGCGAGCGTTTTCTTCGAATATTTGGGCAGCGCGGCCTCGTGATGCAGGCCGGCGACCTTCTCCAGCGCATTGCGCGCGGCCGTATGCGCGCAATCCGTCGCCCAATTGGCGAGCGGCGCGAGCTTCGTCGCCAATGCGCCATTGCGGTCGGTGTCGGCGAGCTGGCGATCCGCGAAACCGACGCCGTTCTTCTTCGCCTCGACGGCGCGATAGCGCAGCATCAGATGCGGGAAGTCGAGATCGAACTCATGCGGCGGCACATAGGGACATTTGGTCAAAAAGCACATGTCGCAGAGCGTGCAGGCGTCGACGACCTTCTTGAAATCGGCGCTATCGACGGTCTCGATTTCGCCTTTCGCCGACTCGTCGACGAGATCGAACAGGCGCGGAAAGGAATCGCACAGATTGAAGCAGCGCCGGCAGCCATGGCAAATATCGAGCACGCGGCGCATTTCGGCGTCGAGCTTCGCCTCGTCGTAGAAGTCTGGATTTTCCCAATCCAACGGACGCCGGAAGGGCGCCTCGAGCCCGCCTTCTCTCATCTCGCTTCCAAGCCCTTCGCGTCCATTGCCTGATGAATTGTTCCGCGTTCGTCATCGCGAGGAGCGAAGCGACGAAACGATCCAGGGGCCGCAGGGCGGCTCTGGATCGTTTCGCTTCGCTCGCAATGACGGCGGCAGGCCGTTCCGGCGGCTCCTGCTTTCGTTCGGGCCGCCGGACGATTGTCGGAAAAGCCTACTTCAGCTCGTCCAGCGCCTTTTGGAAGCGGCCGGCGTGCGAGCGCTCGGCCTTGGCCAGCGTCTCGAACCAATCGGCGATCTCCTCGAAACCCTCCTCGCGGGCGGAGCGCGCGAAGCCAGGATACATATCCGTATATTCATGCGTCTCGCCGGCGACGGCGGCCTTCAAATTATCCTCGGTCTTGCCGATCGGCAGGCCGGTCGCGGGGTCGCCCACCACCTCGAGGAATTCGAGATGGCCATGGGCATGGCCCGTCTCGCCCTCCGCCGTGGAACGGAAGACGGTCGCCACATCATTGTAGCCCTCGACATCCGCCTTTTGGGCGAAATACAGGTAGCGGCGGTTCGCCTGCGACTCACCGGCGAAGGCCGCTTTGAGATTCTGCTCGGTCTTCGTGTCCTTGAGCGTAGCCATAACTCAGCTCCTTGGATGAACCCTGATCGGGGCGCCGCCACTGTCCCGATGGCCAGTCGGAACGCCCTTGTTTAGAATAATTCGAAATTAATGATTGCCAAGCGCCAAAGCCGTCTTTGCCTGGGGACGAGGCGCCAAATCCATGCTGCAGCGCGATATTGGCTTCGAAACTGCATGTAACGCGAGATTGTACGAACGCGGCCGGCCCTTTTCGCACAAAAGCGACGGGGTGCGGCGCCCGACGCATGAGAGCGCGCTGAATGTCGGAGGAATTGGACTGGGTCGTCTGGAACGGCTCGCTCGGCGTGTCCGACAAGGTCGCGATCGGCCGCGTCGAGATCGTCGACGGCGTCCGCACCGCCTGTCTCGCGCCGCCCTATGAGGTGGTGGGGCCGTTCAGCCTGGACGAGTTGGAGACGCAAGGGCGCATCGCCTTCGGCGCCTGCTTCGTCATGTCGCGCGAGCGCTGGAAGGAGGATCAGGTCGAGCTGCGGATCGAGGGCCGCAAGCAGCGCGCCGCCTTCCAGAAGATGTTCGATTTCGACGAGGACGACAATCAGGAGCACCGCGAGACGCTGGAGCTGCCGACAGAGGGCGCGCTCGAGCCCGCGGAGATCAAAGCCGCCTTTCGCCGCCTCGCCAAGACCGCGCATCCCGACGCCGGCGGCAGCGCCGAACATTATCGCCGCATCGCCGAGGCGCGCGATGCGCTGCTGGAGCAGTTCGAAGGGGCGAGCTGATCCGGCCGTCGGCCAGAGCGGGGCCTATCTCTTCCCCTTGTCGTAGGGATTCTCCCCCGAGCGCGTCGAAATGCGGATCGGCGTGCCGGGCAGATCGAAGCCGCGGCGCAGGCTGTTCATCAGAAAGCGCAGATAGCTCGTCGGCAGCTCGTCGAGCTGATTGCCGAACAAAATGAAATGCGGCGGCCGCGCCTTGGCCTGCGTCATATAGCGAATCTTGATGCGCCGGCCGGAGACCGCCGGCGGCGGCGTCTCGTCTATGGCGCTCTCGAGCCAGCGATTGAGCCGCGCCGTCGAGATGCGCCGGTTCCAGACGTCATGCGCCCCGAGAATCGCGCGCATCAGGCCGTCGAGGCCGTAGCCGGTCACGCCGGAGACGGGAACGACCGGCGTGCCTTTGATCTGCGGCAGCAGGCGCTCGGCCTCCTCGCGCAGCTTGGCGAGCCGCGTTCCCGGATCGTCGACCGCATCCCATTTGCCGAGCGCGATGACGACAGCCCTGCCCTCGCGCGCGGCGAGATCGGCGATGGTCAAATCCTGCTTCTCGAAGGGAATGGCCGAATCGAGCAGCAGCACGACGACTTCCGAGAAGCGCACGGCGCGCAGGGCGTCGGCGCCGGCGAGCTTTTCCAGCTTGTCGACGACCTTGGCGCGCTTGCGCAGGCCTGCTGTGTCGAAGAGCTTCACCTCGCGGTCGCGCCAGCGGAAGGGCACGGAGATGCTATCGCGGGTGATGCCCGCCTCCGGCCCGGTAAGCAGGCGATCCTCGCCGAGCAGGCGGTTGATCAGCGTCGATTTGCCGGCGTTGGGGCGCCCGACGACGGCGATGCGCAAGGGCTTGGTGGGATCGGCCTCGCTGCCGTCCTCATCCGCCGAGACGGCGATATCGGTCGCGGCCTCGTCGTCCTCCTCCGGCGCCTCGGTCGCCTCCGGCAGAGCCTCGCGCAGCGCGTCGAACAATGCGCTCATGCCCTCGCCATGCTCGGCCGAGAGCGGCACGGGATCGCCGAGGCCGAGCTCGTAAGCCTCGACGAGACCCGCCTCGCCCTTGCGCCCTTCCGCCTTATTGGCGGCGAGCACCACGGGCTTGCCGGCGCGGCGCACGAGGTCGGCGAAATATTTGTCGTCCGGCGTCACGCCGACGCGCGCGTCGATCATGAAGAGAATGGCGTCGGCGACGTCGATCGCCGCCTCCGTCTGCGCGCGCATGCGCCCTTCCAGCGTCGCGGCGGCGCCCTCCTCGAGGCCCGCCGTGTCGATGATGGTGAAGCGCAGATCGGCGAGCCGCGCCTCGCCCTCGCGGCGATCGCGGGTGACGCCGGGCCGGTCGTCGACGAGCGCCAGCTTCTTGCCGACGAGCCGGTTGAATAAAGTCGACTTGCCGACATTCGGCCGGCCGATGATGGCGAGCGTGAAGGACATTGTGGCCCTTTGGTCCAACGTCGCGGCGACGCCGCCTGCAGCGTTATTGCTTACTTCGCCGGCGCCGGAGCGGCGGGCGCGGGTGTCGCGGCCGATGAAGACCCACGCGCGGCGTCGAGCAGCGCCTTAAAGGCGCCGGCGCGCTGACGCATCGCATGCGGCGCCTCCTGATCGTTGAGGATGATCTTGAAGGCGCGCTCGGCCTCGTCGAAATCGCTGTCCTGGAGCGCGTCGAGCCCCAAGAGCTCCTGCGCCGTGTAGCGGAACGGCCCATTGGCGATGACGAGCTCGCCCAAATGATCCGCCATTTTCTGCCGCTCGCCCTGCTCGAGCAGGATGACCCCGGCGCGCAGCTTGGCGACCTGCTGCGTCAGCTTGTCGACGCCCTTGTCCTCGGCGATGGCGTCGAAGGCCGCGACCGCCTTGGCCTTGTCGCTTAGCGCCAGCTCCTCCGCCGCGCGCAGGCGCGCCAGAGTGGCGTAGCCTCGGGGCGCGTCCTTGACGACAGCCTCGAAGGCGGCGAGCGCCTCGGCGCTCTTGCCCTGCGTCGCGAGCGCGGCGGCTGCGCCGAAGCGGACATTGGCGCCCTCGGCGGCCTTGATGCGATTGCTCTCGTAGAAGCTGTAGACGCCTGTCGCGACGACGACCAGAAAAGCGCCGACGATCACCGGCGTCTGATAACGCTTCCAGAGGTTCGCCGCCTTGTCCCGGCGGACGTCTTCGTCGACCTCGTGGAAAATGTCGGACATGGCCGCTCCTGTCGAGATTGGCGCCGGGACGATCCGGCCGCGGAGGCCGCTGTTAGCATGAGCAAGGACGCAAGGCCAGTTCTCCCCGCCCATCCAGACAGCGGACTTCGCCTGCGGCGATAGACCTCCCCCTCGGAGAGACCCCGCGCGCGCCCGTCGTCTTGTTCTCCGCCACTGTATGATGTTATTTTATTTTTTTCATACACAGAAACAGCCATGGGAGGCGCGCCGCTATGAATTTTCGGGTCCGGCCAGCGACGGCGATTTTTGCGTTCTTCGCCCTCGCCTCTTCCTTCCTCGCCTCTTCCCTGGTCTGCTCCCCGGCCTTCGCCCACACTGGGGATATTTCCAGCGCCAAGATCGTGCCCGAGACTGGCGACCGCTATCGCGTCGACGTCGGCTTCCTCGGAACGGATATAGAGCGCATGTTCCAAGAGACCCAGGAGGAGCGCGCCGGCGTCGACCTCTCGCCGCCGGGCGTGCTCGAGGCGGAGATCGGCAAATTCATCGTCCGGCGCGTCGATCTGCGCAACGCCGAGGGCAAGCTCTGCGCGAGCAAAGTGGTCTACGCCGGCGAGGATCCGACCAATCCCTATGACGCCAAGGTCTCGCTGCAATTCGACTGCTCGGGCGTGGCGGGCCCGATCCTCTATGATCCCGCCCGGCTGATGACGACGCAGGGCAAGCGCGCCAAGCAGCTCGTCTCGATCGGCGAGCGTCCCGACCAGCCCGTGCTCACGCCAGAGCAGCGCGTCGGCGCGACGCCTGGCCCCGGGCAGGTGCTGATCTTCCCCGACGACGGCGCCGTCGATCTCTCCAAGCCATTGCTCACGCCCACGCCCTGGGAGCTCGCGCCGAAATTCTTACATGCCGGCATAGAGCACATCATGACCGGCTATGATCATCTGTGCTTCCTGCTCGCCGTCGTGCTGTGGGCGAGCCGCATCTGGCCGGTGGTGAAGATCGTGACCGCCTTCACCGCCTCGCATTCGGTGACTCTGACGCTCGCCGCGCTGAATATCGTGACGCTGCCGAGCTTGTGGGTCGAGATCGCCATCGCGCTGTCGATCGTCTATGTCGCGGTGGAGAATTTCTTCACCCGCGTCACCGACACGCGCTGGCGCGACACATTTCTCTTCGGCTTCATTCACGGCTTCGGCTTCGCGAGCGGGCTCATCGAGATCGGCGTCCCGCAGCGCGCCGTCGTGCCGGCGCTGGCGAGCTTCAACATCGGCGTCGAGGTCGGCCAGATCGGCGTCGTGCTCGTCGTCGTGCCTTTGCTGCTGGCGCTCGATCGCTTCTCCGACAAGGGCAAGCGCAGCCCGAAGATCGTCTATCCCTGCTCCGCGCTCATCGCTCTGTTCGGCCTCTATTGGGCCGCCGAGCGCGTCGGCCTCCTCGGCTGACGCAGCTCCTTCGTCATTCGCGCGACAAAGCAATCCAGACGCCGCGCTGCGGAGATGGATTGCTTCGCTCCGCTCGCAATGACGCGAGACGCGGCGACGTCAGGCGCCGCCGGGCTCTCCGGTGAACTTCACCAGTATATCCTGGTCGCGCACCACATATTGGCAGGCGAGCCGATATTTCGGCGGAATATCGTCGACCTCCGCGCGGATGATCTCCTCCGTGGTGATCTTGCCCATGGACTTGAGCTGCGCCTTCTCTTTCTCGGTGAGCGTCGCGCCCATCGTTTTATCGTCGAGCGGCGCCACCTCGATGAGGCAGGAGCCGCATTCGCCGTCCTTGCAATCATGCGGGATCGGAATCTTATTCGCCTCGGCGACAGCGAGTATCGTGTGCGTGTCGCCGGCGACCGCATAGACCGTCACATTTTTGTGGAGAAGAGGGGTGGAGAAAGTGACGTCGGGCATGGCCGTCCTCCCTTATTTTTTTATTTGCAGGGAGAAGCGTACGCCTCGACCCGTCATGCGTCAATCGACGATCGCATGCGGCAAAAAGAGCGAGCGATCCGTCGTCACCAGCGACGAATCCTCACGTATGCCCATGCCCGCCGGAGCGCCGCCGACGAGCCAGCAGCCGAGCACGGGATAGCGCCCGCCGAAATTGGGCAACAGACATAATTCCTGCCGCACAAATCCTTCGCCGCCATATGTTCCCTGCGTCTCCGCGAGACGCGCGTCGCCATCGACGAGCGCGACATTGGCGCCCTCGCGCGAATAGAGCGGCTTGCGCGCATAGCGCGACAATGACGATGCGCGCGCATCGTCCTCGAAGAAGCAGGGCAGAAGATTGGGATGGCCTGGCGCCGCCTCCCACAGAAAAGCGAGAAAGCCTTTGTTGGAAGCGACCGCCTTCCATGGCGGCTCGACGAAGCGCGTCGCGCCCATCGCCGCGGACTTGCCGAAAGAATCGGCGAACATCCACTCCCAGGGATAGAGCTTGAACAGTCGCTCGACGCGTCGCCCCAGACGATCGACGAACATCTCGCCGGAAAGGCCGATGTCGCGCATATCGATGCGCGCCGTCCACGAGCCGGCCTGCGTCGCGCAATCGGCGAGATAGGCGACATTGCCGCGATCCTCGACGCTCGCCGTCATGCAGGCGAAATGCACGGGACCGCCATCGGCGATCTCTCGCCATCGCGCGATCAGCCGATCATGCAGCGAATTGAACTGATCCGCGCCCTTCGGCAAATGGCCGCGCTCGATCATCTGCTCGAGCCAGAACCATTGCACGGCGGAGGATTCGAACAGGCTCGTCGGCGTGTCGGCGTTATATTCGAGAAGCTTGGGCGGCCCCTCTCCATCATAGGAAAAATCGAAGCGTCCGTAGAGCGAGGGATCGCGCCGCGCATGGCTCTCGGCGATGAGCGCCCATGCGTGACGCGGAATGCGCAGACGCTCGAGCGCCTGCTCGTCGGTCACGATGCCCGCGATCACCTCCTCGCAGAGCGCGGCGAGATCGGCCGTCGCCGTCTCGAGACGATCCTCGATCTCGCGCATCGAAAAAACATACCGCGCGCTCTCGTCCCAATAGGGCTCGCCGTCCGCTTGCGCGAATTGAAAGCCGATTCTTTTCGCCTCTTCGGCGAAGTCCGGCCGCGGCGGCGAAAGCTCGCGCCTCACGATCCGCCGCCATGACCCGAGCCGGCGCCGCCGAAACCGCCGAAGGAAACCGCATGGCCGGAGACGCCGCCGCCGCTCGAATTCGACGAGGACGAGAAGGACGACGAGCCGCTGGATGACGAGCCGTGCGAGGAGCTGCTCGAAGACCCGCCGCCGTGACCGCCGCCACTGCGCGATTGGCGGCATTCCTCCTGCCGCTCCCAGTCGCCTTCCTTGGCGCAATCGCGCCGACGCGCATTTTCGATCGCCGCATAGGTTCCGATCGATAGCGAGCCGGCGGCGATCAGCGCGATGACGATCGAACGCTTACGGCCTGCGGAAGGCGCGCCCGCGCCGCCGAGAAGCCCCTTCGGCGCATTGGTGACGACGGGCGGGGCCTGGCCGCGGCGTCCGAATTCCTTGCGGGGTTGCTCGGCCCGGGGGTGCTCCGCCATGGCGCCGCCTCAGGGGCTCATGCAGGCGGCGCTGAGCACGCCGGCGGAGATGGAGACGGCGCCGAGCCAGACCGCCGCGGCGATGGCGTTCTGCTCGATCGCCTGCGAGAGCCCTGGATGCGCGAGCCGCGCGAGAAGATAGGCGATGATCTGCGTGGCGAAGGCGACGAAGCCCCAGATGATGAACTCGAGCCCCGATTGCGTATTATGCACCGCGCCAGCGAGCGCGATGGCGAAGCCGATGAGGCTCCCTCCGAAGGCGATGGCCGCGGAGGCGTTGTGCTCATCGACGATGAGATCGAATTCGCAATGCGGCGTGAGCCGCGTGTAGACGACGCAGAATGCGGCGCAATAAGCGATACCCCCGAGGAAATAGGCCGCAAAGGACAGAAGGCCGGTGACGAGGTCTGCGGGCAAAGTCGGTCCTCTCGAAAATATCGAGCGGAGAGGTTAGCAGGGGCACCGTAGGAAGGAAAGCCGCAGGCCTGGGCGTGCGCGCCGTCAAAACACCCCCGCCTCCAGCCCTGCGGCCATGGCCATTCCGAGCTCATGGCAAGCGCGCTCGAACTCCTCGCGCCATTCCCCGCGAAAGATCAGCGGCTCCTGCACGGCGCGCCAGCGCAAGCCCGTCGCCACGCTCTCGACGCTGCGCCTGGCGCCGGCGCCGTCATTGCCGGCGCGGATGTAGAGCGCATAGGGACGCCCCTGCGTGCGCTCGAGGCAGGGATGATAGCAGCGGTCGAAGAAATCCTTCAGCGCGCCGCTCATATAGCCGAGATTTTCCGGCGTCCCGAGAATGAGCGCATCGGCCGCCAGCACATCCTCCGGCGTCGCGGCGAGCGGCGCGCGGGAAACGACCGCGACGCCGGCGATCTCGCGCGCGCCGGCGAGAACCGCGTCGCGCAGTCGCTCCGTGTTGGGAGACGGCGCATGGGCGAGGAGGAGCAGACGCTTACCGGCCATGGGGCGAAGAATTCTCCTTTGACCGCCACGGCTTGTGCGCCGCCGCACAGCGCGGCCTCCGCGAAGATGATAGCGCCTTTTTCCGCTCGTGCGACCCTCTAGGGCGTAGCCGTCGGACGGGCTAGAGTCCTCGCGCCACTTCGAATCGAACGGATGCCCATGGCGCAGCAATTCCTCACCCAGACCTTCTCCGACGGCTCGAGGACAGGCCCCACACTTCCACAACGCATCATCCTCGCCGAAGGCTGGACGCGCCGCGCCATCGCCTTCGCCGCCGGCGCGGTGGGCGCGCTGGCGCTGGCCCCGGTCGATTTCGCGCCGGCCATGTTCGTGACCCTGTGCGTCGCGGTCTGGCTCCTCGACGGCTCCGCGGCCGCCAGCGGCGAGAGCGGCTTCTCTTATCTCGCCGCCTCGGTCCGCCGCGCGGCGGGCGCCGGCTGGTGGCTCGGCTTCGGTTATTTTCTCGCCGGGCTCTGGTGGCTCGGCGCCGCCATGCTGGTCGAGCCCGACCAATTCGCCTGGGCGCTGCCGCTCGCCGTCATCGGCGCGCCGGCGGTCCTCGCCCTTTTTCCGGCGCTGGGCTTCGCGCTGGCGCGGGCGCTGTGGTCGGGCGGCTCGGCGCGCGTCTTCGCGCTCGCGGCCGGCCTCGGCGCCTCGGAGTTTCTGCGCGGCCATATCTTCACCGGCTTCCCCTGGAATGATTTCGGCATGGCGCTCGCCGCCATCCCCTTCCTCGATCAGACGGCGGCGCTCGTCGGCCTGCATGGGCTCGATATTCTCGCGGTGATCGTGTTCGCCGCGCCGGCGACGCTCGCCGACGGCCGGCGACGCCTCACCCCGGCCGTCGTCGCCGCGCTCGTCCTCGCCATCGCGATGGCGGGCTATGGCGCGCTGCGGCTCGCGTCGGGCAAAACGGAATATGTCGAGGACGTGAAATTGCGGCTGATGCAGCCGAACCTTCCGCAGGACGCCAAATTCAAGCCCGAGAACGGCCCGGCGATCCTGAGCCGCTATCTCGAGCTGTCCGACCGCGCCGTCGCGCCCGGCCGCTCCGGCGTCGCCGACGCGACCCATCTGATCTGGCCGGAATCGGCTTTCCCCTTCATTCTCTCGCGCGATCCGGACGCGCTGGCGCGAATCGCCGCGACCATGCGCGGCGCGGTTCTCGTCACCGGCGCCGCACGCGCCGAAGAAGACGGGCGCCGCGAGAACGGCAGGCGCCGCACGAAAATCTTCAATTCGGTCCTGGCCGTGCAAGGCGGCCGCATCGTCGCCGCCTATGACAAGATCCATCTCGTGCCGTTCGGCGAATATCTGCCGCTTTCGAAACTGCTCGCGCCGCTCGGCGTCACGCAGCTCGTCCCCGGAATCTGGGACGAGGGGACCGGCCCGCGGCGGTTCGCCGCGCCCGGCCTGCCGCTCGCCGCGCCGCTGGTCTGCTATGAGGCGATCTTTCCGGGCGAGACGGTCGCGGCCGGCGGCGAGCGGCCGCAATGGCTGCTCAATGTGACCAATGACGGCTGGTTCGGCGCGACGAGCGGCCCCTATCAACATTTCGCGCAGGCGCGACTGCGAAGCATCGAAGAAGGCCTGCCCTTGGCGCGCGTCGCCAACACGGGGATTTCCGCGGTCGTCGACCCCTATGGGCGCGTTCTCGAGCGCCTGCCGCTCGGCGTCGACGGAGTCATCGACGCGCGCCTGCCGCGAGCCGCGGAGGCGCCGCCTTTCGCGGCCCATCCTTTTCGCTGGACTTCAACGCTTTGGTTCTTCACAATAATTTTCGCCCTGTTCGGACGCTTTCGCGGCCTCGCAGGTTTGACTGCGTTCCGAGCCGGTGCTTAATGAAACACCCCTCGAAATCGCGGCCAATGCGTCCGCGCCAGCCCTTGGCTCGGCGAAACTCCGCTTAAGATCAGCCCCTTCGACAAAAGGCCGGACAGTCATGAGCAAAAGGAACCAGTCGCAGTGAAAAAGGCGCCCGATCCGATCGACCGGCACGTCGGAAGTCGCGTGCGCATGCAGCGCATTCTGATGAAAATGAGCCAAGAGAAGCTCGGGGAGGCGCTGGGCCTGACATTCCAGCAAGTGCAGAAATACGAAAAAGGCACAAACCGCATCGGCGCGAGCCGGCTGCAACAGATTTCGAAGTCGCTGAACGTGCCGCCCTCCTTCTTCTTCGAAGGCGCGCCGTCCACCCAGCCCGCCGGAGACGGCTTCGCCGAGGAATCGTCCTCGCAATATGTCGTCGATTTCCTCTCGACGGCGGAGGGCCTCCATCTCAACCGCGCCTTCGCCCGCATCAAGGATCCCAAGGTACGCAAACGCGTGATCGACCTGATCTCGACGCTCGCCGATCAGGACGAAGCCGCCAAGGAGCCGGTCGCCGCCGATCCGGTCGCCAAATAGGCGGCGTCTCGACGATCAGAGTTCTCTATAAAGAACATTTTGCCGCAGACGGCTTGACGAAACGAACGACCCCTGTCTTGATTTAGACGAGTGGAAGGGTCTGTCCGCCAGTAAGCGGCGGGTCGGCGATTGGACGGAGATCGAATGTGACACGACAGAACTATCTTTTCACCAGCGAGTCGGTTTCGGAAGGCCATCCCGACAAGGTATGCGACCGTATTTCCGATGAAATCGTCGATTTGTTTTTTCGCGAGGGCGCCAAATTCGGCGTCGACCCCTATCAGATCCGCGTGGCCGCCGAGACGCTCGCCACCACCAATCGCGTCGTGATCGCCGGCGAGGTGCGCGGCCCCGCCATCCCCAAGGAGCAGATCGTCGACGTCGCCCGCAAGGCGATCAAATCCATCGGCTATGAGCAGGCCGGCTTCCATTGGCAGAACGCCGATGTCGAAGTGCTGCTGCACGCGCAATCGGCCGATATCGCCCAGGGCGTCGACGCCGCCGGCAATAAGGACGAAGGCGCGGGCGATCAAGGCATCATGTTCGGCTATGCGGTGCGCGAGACGCCCGACCTGCTGCCGGCCCCCATTTATTACGCGCATAAAATCCTCGAGAAGCTCGCCCACGCCCGCCACAGCGGCAAGGAGAAAGGCCTCGGCCCCGACGCCAAGAGCCAGGTCACTCTGCGCTACGAGAACGGCAAGCCGGTCGAGGCCACGCAGATCGTGCTCTCGCACCAGCACACCGACGAGAATCTCACGCCGCAGGACATTCGCGCCATCGTCGAGCCCTATATCCTCGAAGCGCTGCCCGCGGGCTTTGTGACGAAGGAGACGGTGTGGCACGTCAATCCGACCGGCAAGTTCCACATTGGCGGCCCGGACGGCGACGCCGGCCTCACCGGCCGCAAGATCATTGTGGACACCTATGGCGGAGCGGCTCCCCACGGCGGCGGCGCCTTCTCCGGCAAGGATCCGACCAAGGTGGACCGCTCGGCCGCCTACGCCGCCCGCTATCTGGCCAAGAACATCGTGGCGGCCGGCCTCGCCGACCGCGCGACGCTGCAGCTCTCCTACGCCATCGGCGTCGCCGAGCCGCTGTCGATCTATGTCGATCTGCACGGCACCGGCCAAGTGCCCGAGGACAAGGTCGAGGCGGTGCTGCCGCAGATTCTGCGCTTGTCGCCGCGCGGTATTCGCGAGCATCTGCAGCTCAACAAGCCGATCTACGCCCGCACCTCGGCCTATGGCCATTTCGGCCGCACGCCGGACGAGGAAGGCGGATTCTCCTGGGAGCGCACCGACCTCGCCGAGGCGCTGAAGGCGCACTTCTCCTGACGAGTGTAATCGGCCAAGTCCCGATGAGCGCAATCGGCGAAGACGACGGCGCCATGAATGAGACCGACAGCGGCGCGCCCCTTGTGGCGCGCCGCCTCTACGGGCGCAGCAAGGGCAAGGCCCTGCGCGCCGGCCAGGCGCGTCTGCTTCAGGATCTCTTGCCGAAGCTGACGCTGGACCTCTCGGCGCCCTGCCCTTCGGCGGCGAGCCTATTTTCGGCCCCCGTCCAGCACGTTTTTCTCGAGATCGGCTTCGGCGGCGGCGAGCATCTCGTCGCGGCCGCGGCGGCGCGCCCCGATGTCGGCTTCATCGGCTGCGAGCCCTTCGTGAATGGAATGGCCAAGCTCCTCGCCAGAATCGACGCGCTGGGCCTCGCCAATATCCGCCTCCATCAGGGCGACGCGGCCGAGGTCATCGGCTGGCTGCCGCGAGCGAGCCTCGGCCGGACCTTCCTCTTCTACCCGGACCCATGGCCCAAGCGCCGCCACCGCAAGCGGCGTTTCGTCGCGAAGGAGACATTGGACGCGCTCGCGCGGGTGATGACGCCGGGCGCGCAATTGCGTTTTGCGACAGACATCGACGATTATGCCGGCTGGGCGCTGGCGCGCGTCCGGGACGCCACGGATTTTGCATGGACCGCGGCGACGTCGGCGGACTGGCTCACGCCCTGGGAGGGTTGGACGCAGACGAAATACGAGGCGAAAGCGATGGCGGCCGGACGCAAACCGGTCTATCTGACTTTCGTGAGGCGTTGAGGACGCGAGCGACGGCTGGCGGGCGAGTGACGCCCAGCGGGAGAGCGTGCGGGAGACGGTGCGATGGCGGCGGAACTGACGGCGCAAGACGACACCCGGGCGACCGAGACGACGACGGCGACATTTCGCGCCGACGTTCTGGAGGCGTCGCTGCGCCAGCCCGTGCTCGTCGATTTCTGGGCGCCCTGGTGCGAGCCCTGCAAGCAGCTCGCGCCTGCCCTGGAGCGGGCGGTGAAAGCCGCCGACGGACGGGTGAAGCTCGTCAAGATGAATATCGACGAGCATCCGGAGATCGCCGGCCAGCTCGGCGTGAAATCCATTCCCGCCGTGGTCGCCTTCCAGCGCGGCCGGCCGGCTGACGGCTTCGTCGGCGCGCTGCCGGAGAAGCAGCTGCGCGGCTTTATCGAGCGGCTCGCCGGCCCGCTCGAGGACGAGGGAACCGACGCTTTTCTCACCGCCGAGGCGCTGATCGGCGAGGGCCAGCTGGAGGCCGCCGAGGCGATCCTGCTCGAGCTCGTCGGAGAGACCCCGCCCTTCGCCAAAGCGGCGGCCGAACTCACCCGCCTCTATGTGGAGCAAGACCGTCTCGCAGACGCGCAGGCACTGCTCGACGGCCTGCCCGCCCCAACGCGCGCGGACCCGCTCGTCGCCGCAGCGGCGGCGTCGCTCGAGAATGCGCTCGCCGCCTCCGATCTCGGCGAGATCGACGAGCTCCAAAAGCGCGTCGGCTTCGATCCGGACGATCTGCAGGCGCGCTTCGATCTCGCCCTCGCGCTCAACGCCAAGGGCAAGCGCGACGAGGCCGCCACCGCGCTCCTTGACATCATCCGAAAGGACCGTAGTTGGAGCGACGACGGGGCGCGGAAGCAACTCATCCAGTTCTTCGACGCCTGGGGGCCGCTCGACCAAGCGACCATAGGCGCGCGGCGGCGCCTGTCGTCGCTGCTGTTCTCCTGATCCGAGCGAGTTTCTCGAGGAGTGGCGGCGATCGCCGCTGACCGACATGAGCGTCAATCAACCCTATAAAGATGCGAACGCATTGCCGGACGTCGTTCCGGTGTTTCCGCTGACCCGCGCGCTGCTGCTGCCGCGCGGCGAGCTGCCGCTCAACATATTCGAGCCGCGCTATCTGGCGATGGTCGACGACGCCATCGCCTCGCAGCGCGTCATCGGCATGATCCAGCCTCTGCCGGGTCAGGACGAGCGCGAGCAGACCCCGATCCTGCACCGTATCGGCTGCGCCGGACGCATCACGCGATTCTCCGAGACCGGCGACGGCCGCTATCTCATTTCCCTCACCGGGATCGCGCGCTTCCGCATAGAGGAAGAGCTGCCGGCGACGCTGGCCTATCGGACCTGCCGGGTCAGCTATGACGATTTCCTGATCGATCTCGAGCCCGGCGCCGGCGAGGCCGACGTCGATCGCACGGGGATGATCCGCATGCTGCGCGAATTCGCCGACGGCTCGCAGCTCGACGTCGATTGGACCAGCATAGACGCCGCCCCCAACGAGGCGCTGGTGAATGCGCTCGCGATGATGAGCCCCTTCGGCGCCAATGAGAAGCAAGCGCTGCTCGAGGCGGTCGACCTGCGCTCGCGCGCCGAGATTCTCGTCGCGCTGGCCGAGCTCGATCTGGCGCAGAACAGCGACGATCCGCCGCAATTTCATTAGAGATTATTTCCGCCGCTGCGGCATATACCGCTTCTGACTTGCAGAAAGGCGCCACGATGAGCGACAAATCCGAGAAGCCCGCGAGCGAAGGCGAGGACGCTTCCGCATCCAAAGCGACGAAGGTCGATCCGCGCCTTTTGGAGATTTTGGTCTGCCCGCTCACCAAATCGACGCTGGAATATGACGCCGAGCGGCAGGAGCTGATCTCCCGCTCCGCGCGGCTCGCCTATCCGATCCGCGACGGCATTCCCATCATGCTGCCGGAGGAGGCGCGGCCGGTCGACTGATCCGCATGGACGCCCCCCACCCCACGCATGAGCTGCTCGCGCTGCTCGACCTCGAGCCCCTCGGCGAGGACGTCTTCCGCGGCTACAGCCGGTCCCGCAGCCCGCGCGTCTATGGCGGGCAGGTCGTGGGACAGGCGCTGGTCGCCGCGCAGCGGACGGTCCCGCCCGAGCGGCCGGCCCATTCGCTGCACGCCTATTTCATCCTGCCCGGCGATCCGCACGCGCCGATCGATTTTGCGGTCGAACGTCTGCGCGACGGCAGGAGCTTCACGACCCGGCGCTGCGTGGCCCGCCAGCGCGGGCGGACGATTTTCTCCATGGAGGCGTCGTTCCAGATCGACGAGCCCGGCCTCGAGCATGCGTTCCCGGCGCCGCAGGCCCCCCCTCCCGAGAGCCTGCCGACGAAGAATGCGCTGGCCGAGCGCTTCGCCGAATTCCTGCCGCCGGGCGCCACCGAATGCATCGCCGGATCTCCGGCGGTGGATATACGCGTCGTCGATCCACACGCCTATTTTTCGAACACTGCGAAGGCGGACGCGAAGCAGTTCATCTGGTTTCGACTGGTCGACCGCATCGGCGACGATCTGGCGACGCACCAATCCGTGCTCGCCTATCTCTCGGATATGACGCTGCTGAACACTGCGCTCATCGCGCATGGACGCTCGATCTTCGACGATCGCTTGCAGGTCGCGAGCCTCGACCACGCCTTGTGGCTCCATCGGCCGTTCCGCATCGACGAATGGATGCTCTACGCCCAGGACAGCCCCACCGCCGCCGGCGCGCGGACGCTCACGCGCGGAATGATCTTCTCCAAGGATGGACGTCTCATCGCCTCGGTGGCGCAGGAGGGACTGATCCGCGATCTCTCAATCGAAACTCGAGCAGACCGCTGATTATTTAATAGGCGCCTGCCGCCTTTTTCCAGGCGCCTTCTCTCGCGTCCGCCTGCTGAGCCCCTGCGACGGCGCCGGGCGGAAAACCCTTGTCCTGCGCACTGCCCGCCTCCTGCGGCTCTTCGCCACGGAATTGATTTGATTTGCAGTTCTTTTCTGTTTCGTGTCGCCCCGCGAAACCGCGCGGTGGCTGGCACGGCATTTGAAAGCTCGCGGCCTGAGCACAACGGTGCTCATCATGGCCCTCGCCACATTGGGCGCCGTCTCGCAGGGCGAGCCGTCACAGCCATGAAGGTCCAGAACAACAGGATAGGCAGATGAAAATCGTGACAGCGATCATCAAGCCCTTCAAGCTCGATGAGGTCCGTGACGCGCTGACGAACATCGGCGTCCACGGTCTCACCGTGACGGAAGTCAAGGGATACGGGCGTCAGAAGGGCCACACCGAGATCTACCGCGGCGCGGAATACGCCGTCAGCTTCCTGCCGAAGCTGAAAATCGAGGTCGCCGTGACGTCGGAGCTCGTCGCCAAGGCCATCGAAGCGATCACCACCGCCGCCCACACCGGGCAGATCGGCGACGGCAAGATTTTCGTTCTTCCTCTCGAGCAGACGATCCGCATCCGCACCGGCGAGCGCGACGCCGACGCGCTCTGACCCACTCACGAAAAATCACCAGGAGTTCCCAATGAGACTTCGTCTGCCTCGGAGCCTGTCTGCGGCTTCGATCCTCGTCGGCGCGGCGATCGCCGTGGGCCTCGCCGACCCCGCCCTCGCCGCCGGCAATGCGCCGACGCCCAATCCCGGCGACACCGCCTGGGTGCTGGTCTCCTCCGCGCTCGTGCTGCTGATGTCGATCCCTGGTCTCGCGCTCTTCTACGGCGGCCTGGTGCGCTCGAAGAACGCTCTGTCCGTGCTCACACAGACCTTCGCCATCGTGTCGCTCGTCGGCGTCGTCTGGACGCTCTACGGCTATTCGCTGGCCTTCGGCGACGGCGGCTCGCTCAACGCCTATATCGGCGGCTTCAACAAGCTGTTCCTGAAGGGCGTTGACGCCTCCTCCAACGCGCCGACCTTCACGCCCGGCCATGTCATTCCGGAATACGCTTATTTCGTGTTCCAGATGACCTTCGCCATGATCACGCCGGCGCTCATCATCGGCGCCTTCGCCGAGCGCATCAAATTCGGGGCGGCCTTCGTCTTCGTGCTGCTGTGGGTGACGATCATCTACTTCCCGGTCGCGCATTGGGTGTGGGGCGTCGCCGATCCCAACGCCCTCGTCGACGCGGCGACCAAGCTCGCCGCTGCGACCACGGATGAAGCCAAGACCGCCGCTCAAGGCGAGATCGACACGCTGCTCGGCTCTGTCGGCTGGATCGCCGGCGGCCTCGCGCCCTGGATGAAGGGCGTCGGCGCTCTGGACTTCGCGGGCGGCACCGTCGTCCACATCAACGCGGGCATCGCCGGCTTCGTCGGCGCGCTGATCATCGGCAAGCGCATCGGCTACGGCAAAGAGGCGCTGCCACCGCACTCGCTGACTCTGTCCATGGTCGGCGCTTCGCTGCTGTGGGTCGGCTGGTTCGGCTTCAACGCCGGCTCCAACCTCGAGGCCAATGGCACGACGGCGCTCGCCTTCGTCAACACGATGGTGGCGACCGCCGCGGCGGCGCTCTCCTGGCTGCTGACGGAATGGGCGGTCAAGGGCAAGCCCTCGCTGCTCGGCCTCATCTCCGGCGCCGTCGCCGGCCTCGTCGCGGTGACGCCGGCTTCCGGCTTCGCCGGGCCGATCGGCTCCATCGTTCTGGGCTTGATCGTCTCGCCGATCAGCCTGTTCTTCGTCTCCAAGGTGAAGAACTTCTTCGGCTATGACGACTCGCTCGACGTGTTCGGCGTGCATGCCATAGGCGGAATCACCGGCGCTCTGGCCACCGGCATTCTGGTGAGCCCGGACTTCGGCGGCGTCGGCATCACCGACTACACCAATATCGGCGAGAATTTCGCCGGCAAATACGACATGACCCAGCAGATGATCTCGCAGGCGACCGCCGTCGGCGCGACGATCCTGTGGTCGGGCATCGGCTCGGCGATCCTCTACAAGATCGTCGATGTGGTCATCGGCCTGCGCGTCGCCCCGGACCAGGAGCGCGAAGGCCTCGACATCGCCGATCACGGCGAGCGCGCCTACAACCACTGAGCGACGTCGCTCATCTGCCGAAAATGGAAACGGCGCCTCTCGGGGCGCCGTTTTTCTTTGTGTGTCGCCTCGCGTCGACATTTTGCTTTCAATGTCGTTTCGTCATCGCCCAGCAGCCGAAGAGGAAGGTCTGATAGAAGCGGATGGGCGCGTCGAATCCCGCTTCATTCAGCAAATCCAGCAATTCACTCTCGGAAGCGAAAGCGATGTCATCGTCGATATGAGCGCGGTCCTTCTCCAGCTCCCGCGTCTCGACGCCCTGAGACGCATAGGATACGAGCCAGGCTTCCAGCAGAGAGCCGAATTCGCGCGACGCTCTATCGCCGAAAAGATCGGCGAGAACGAACGTCCCTCCGGGTTTCAGAAGGGACGAGACGGCGCGAAAATAGGCGAGCTTCTCGTTCCACCCCGCAATGAAGTGAGAGACGAATATGGACGAGGCCGCGTCGAATGGCGTCGCCGGTCGAAACTCCTGCAGTCGTCCATGGAAGCAGGCCGTCCGATCCGCCATTCCGGCCGCGACGACGCGATCGCGGCAAGCGTTCGACATATCGCGCGAGACATCGACCGCGGTGAAGCGCCAAAAGGGGAAACGGCGCCCGAGGGCGAGAATTTCCGCGCCCGTTCCCGCGCCAGCAGACAAAAATTCGGCTCGCTCCGGCAGATGCTCGAACCAAGCGGCCATGATGTAGTGCAGCGCGTCGTAGCTCGGGCAGAACGATCGAATTCTGCGATCGTATCGCGTCGCCGAAGCCTCATCGAAATGCGCCGCCGCGTCGAATGCGCCGCGGGACTGGGGCATGAAAATCTCCGATCCGAAACGGACGCCGCTCACCTACCCCCCGACCACCCGCGCCACTACTTTCGCCGTATAATCCACCATCGGCACGATGCGCGCGTAATTGAGCCGCGTCGGGCCGATGATGCCGAGCGCGCCGACGATACGCTTATTGCCGTCGCGCAATGGCGCGGCGATCATCGAGGAGCCGGAGAGCGAGAACAGGCGGTTTTCCGAGCCGATGAAAATACGCACGCCCTCCCCCGTCTCGGCGCGCTCCAGAAGATCGATGACCTCGGTCTTGGTCTCGAGATCGGAGAACAGCAGGCGGATGCGGTCGAGATCGGCCATTGCGGTCAGATCCTCGAGCAGATTGGCTTGGCCGCGCACGATGAGCTGGCGATGATCCGTCGCCGCCCCGCCCCAGCTCGCGAGCCCGGCGTCGACGAGCCTCGCCGTCAATTCGTCGAGCTCGGTCTGCGCCGCCTTGCGCGCGTCCTCTATCTCCGATCGAACCTGACCGAGCGTGAGGCCGCGAATGCGGGCGTTGAGATAATTGGCCGCCTCGATCAGCGAGGAGGCCGGAAGATCGCGCGGCACCTGCAGCACGCGATTTTCGACCGAGCCATCCTCGCCGACGAGAATGGCGAGCGCGCGCTCCGGCTCGAGACGCACGAATTCGATCTGCTTCAGCCGCGCATTGTCCTTGCTGGTCACGACGACGGCGGCGCCGCGGGTGAGGCCGGAGAGCATGCTCGTCGCCTCGGCCAGCACGCCCTCGAGGTCATGGTCCTTGGAGGCGGCCTCGACCTGCGCCTCGATCTGCGCGCGCTCGTCCTCGGCGACGTCGCCGATCTGCAAGAGCGAGTCGACGAAAAAGCGCAGGCCGAGCTCGGTCGGCAAGCGGCCGGCGCTGGTGTGCGGCGCATAGACGAGGCCGAGCTCCTCCAAATCCTGCATCACATTGCGCACGGAGGCGGGCGACAGCGCCATGGGCAGCAGCCGCGACAGCTGGCGCGAGCCGACCGGATCGCCGCTCGACAGATAAGTGTCCACGATCTGGCGAAAGATTTCGCGCGGCCGATCGCCGAGATTGGCGAAGCTCGCGCCCGGCTGCGGGGAGATTGGATGGCCCATGCGGATCATGACAGGAGAATGGCGCCTCGGCGGCGCGGGTCAAGCCCGCACACGCGGAAGGGGAAAAATACGCTACGCTTTTGCCCGGGCTCCCCTATTTCCCTGACGTAAGATGGGGGCGGGACAGGCGCGATGCGCGACGAAATTCTCGTCGATCTGGCTTTGCAGGGCGGCGGCGCGCATGGCGCCTTCACCTGGGGCGTTCTCGATCGGCTGATCGAGGAGCCCTGGCTGCGCATAGACGGGGTCTCCGGCACCTCGGCCGGCGCGATGAACGCCGCGGCGCTCATCCACGGCTTCTCGCTGGACGGCGCCGAAGGCGCCCGGGCGGCGATGGAGAGCTTCTGGCGGCGCGTCGCCAGCGCGGCCCGCTTCAGCCCGCTGCAGCGCCCCCCTCTGGACATGGCGCTCGGCCGCTGGACGCTGGACAATTCGCCTGCCTTTCTCGCCATGGACATGGCCTCGCGGCTCGTCTCGCCATATGATCTCAATCCCGCCGGGGCCAATCCGCTGCGCGACATACTGCGCGAGACCATCGATTTCGAGCGCCTGGCCAAATCGCCCATCAAGCTGTTCGTGACCGCGACCAATGTCCGCACCGGCCGGGCGCGCGTCTTCCGCAACGCCGATCTCTCGGCGGAGGCGCTGCTCGCCTCGGCATGTCTGCCGACCATGTTCCAGGCGATCGAGATCGACGGCGAAGCCTATTGGGACGGCGGCTACGCCGGCAATCCGACGATCACGCCACTGGTGCGCGAATGCGCGTCGCAAGATACGATATTGGTGCAGATCAATCCAATCGAGCGCAAGGAGACGCCGCGCAGCGCGATCGACATATTGAACCGGCTGAACGAGATTTCCTTCAACTCGCCGCTGCTGAAGGAATTGCGCATGATCGCGCTGCTGCGCCAAGTCGCCGATCCCGGCCATAGCGAAGGCGCGCGCTGGGCCGCCATGCGCATTCACGCCATTGCGACGGATATGGCGGCGGAGCTGTCCGCCTCCTCCAAGCTCATCGCAGAATGGGATTTCCTGCTCATGCTGCGCGAGGAAGGACGGCGCCGCGCGCAGGAATTCCTCGATCGCAATGGCGACGATCTGGGAAAGCGCTCGAGCTTCGATCTCGCGCGAATGCTGGACTATGTTTGATGAGTTGAATGCGCGCCTTCAGGCGCGCATCGCGGCGCCGATGAGCGGCGGCGCGAGATCGGCGATATTGGCGCGATAGGCGTCGAGCGAGAAATGCGCGTCATAGAAGCGCCGCATGTCGCTCGCCGCGCGCTGCGCTTCGCTCGGAACGCGCGCGTCGGCCGCGGCGGCCTTCAATGCATGCGCGAAATCCGCGGCGCTATCGGCGACGATCACATCGGAAAAGCGCGCCGGATCGACGCGCATGCCGCGAAAAGCATGACTCGTCGTGATGAGCGGCAGACCGCTCGCCAGCGCCTCGACAGTCTTGATCGAGAGGCCGTGTCCGCTGATCGTCGGCAGCAGCACGAGGCGCGCCGTCGCATAGGCCGCGCCAGGATCGTCGACGCGGCCGACGAAGGCGGCGCGATGGGCGGCGTAGAGCGCGGGATCGCGCGCCTTCACGCCGGCGTCGACATTGCCGACGATGCGCAGATTCGCAATCGAAGCGTCCGCGAGAACCTCGCGCAGGAACCAGCACACACTGTCGACATTGGCGCTGTTGTTGCTCGCGACGAGCAGAATATCGCCGCCGCCGGGACCGAGCGGCGCCTCGGGCGCGCTGGGATAGAGCAGCGCATGCTCCTTCTCCGGCAGCAGCGCGCGGAAATCGTCATATTCCTGCGCATTGAGATGCAGCAGCAGATCGGCGCCGCGCATTAATTCGAGCTCGCGGGCGAGCATTCGATCATAGGTCACGCGCGGCGGCAGCCATGGCGTGCGCTCGTTCATCAGCGCGAATTGGCGCGCTTGCAGATCATGGCTGTCGAGCAGGATCGGCGCGCCGCGCGCGAGGCGCTTCGCCACCGACATCAGGAAGAAATGATTGCAATGGACGAGATCGAAGCGGCGATCGGTGAGGCCCGGCGCCAGCTCCGCGCGCTCGGCGACGCCGGCGCGAATGACCGCCTGATCGCCGTGGAGATAGGGCCAGAGCACATCGCGCAGAAACCGCGGCGCCGCGAAAGCGTGAAAGGACGCGCCGCCGAACCAGCGCTCGCCCTGCGAGAGTTCCGGCGTCGCCTCGACAAAGGAGCGCCAGCGCCAGGCGCGATCCGGCGTGTATCCCGGCATATCGCATATGGCGACAGGCGCGACGCGGGCGCCGAGCGCGCGATAGGCGGCGACCTGTCCCAGCACGACGCGATAAGTGCCGCAGGAATGCCAGGCCGGATGGACGATGGCGACATGCCGGCCAGCGAGCGGAAGAGCGGCGGGACCATTCATTGCGTGAGCAGCGTTCGTTGTGTGAGCAGCGGCGCGGCCGCCTCGCGCAAGGCGCGCGCATAGGCGGCGGAGCTGAACATCTCGTCATAGAGACGGCGCGTGTCCGATTGGGAGCGCGCGCCGCTTTTGCGGCGTTGGCCCGCGGCGCGCAAGGCGGCGGCGAAAGCGCCGGCCTCGTCGGCCAGAGTCACATTGCTCAGCCGCTCGGGATCGATGGCCATGCCGCGAAACGCCCGGCGCGTCGCGATGAGCGGCGCGCCGCTCGCCATCGCCTCCACGGCCTTGACCGAGAGCCCGTGCCCCTCGATCGTCGGCAGCAGCACGCAGGCGGCCTGCGCATAGACGGCGCCGATATCGTCGACGCGGCCCTTGAAGAGGCGCCGATTGGCGTCGAAGAGCGCCTTGTCGCGGCTTCTCACGCCGGCGTCGATATTGCCGTAGATCTCCATCTCGACTCCCGGCGCGAACGGCGCGACCTCACGCAGGAACCAGCGCAGACTGACGAAATTCGCGTAATTGTCGCTGGCGACGATGACGATGCGCTCGCCGCCCGGCCCACAGGGAACGGGCGCGATGGCGGGATAGACGAGGCGGTGCCGCGCCTGCGGCAGCAGCCGGGCGAATTCGGCCCGCTCCTCCTCGTTGAGATGTATGCAGAGGTCCGCGGCGCGCATCCACTCGAGCTCGATCGACAGCATGTCGTCATAGGTCGCATAGGGAGGCACGAAGAACCCGCCCTGGTTTCGCAGAATATACTGACGCGCCTGTATGTCCTGCGTCTCGACCATGACCGGAACGTTTCGTTCCCGAAGCAATCGAGCAACGAATGGAAGGGTGAAGTAATGATTGGCGTGGACGAGATCGATATGTTCGTCTGCGAGGCCCGGCGGCAGGGCGGCGATCTTGGCGAGCTCGACGAGCCAAGTCGCCTGATCGCCATGGATCAACCGCCACCAGGCGTGAGCGAGAAAGGACGGCGCGAGCGCGGCCCATCGGCTCGGACCGCAGAAATAGCGCCGATCCGCCGGCAGATCGGCGGAGGCGGCGAGATAGGCCCGCCAGCGCGCGCCCTCGGGCGGGGGCGAAGCCGGCGCGTCCATCAGCGCGACCGAGATCGTCCGCGCGCCGAGCGCGCGATAGGCCTCGAGCTGGCCGACATTGACCTGATAGCTGCCGCAGGAATGCCAGGCCGCATGGACCACTGCGACCGTTTTTCCGGCGAGCGGCCGCTCATCGGCTGAAACATCATTGGAAACAAGGGACTCTATCGGCGTCTCCCGTTGCGTTCGGTCTTCCGGGCAAAGCCCCTGTCCGCCCGGCCGCTTGCCCTGCGGCGGCGTTTCCAAGTAGACGGGGTATATGAGCCTTCGACCCGCAAATCCAGATTTTTCCCCGCTACGCGCCGCCCCCGACCAGAGCGGAGCGGTTCCAGGCAAGCGCTATGGCGTCGCCATCGTCGGCAATGACAAGATCATCGACTGGCTGCTCCCCTTCCTCGAGAGCTACGCCCAGACGAACGCCCATCTGCCGCTCTATCTCGTCCCCTATGACGAGAATGTCGCGCAGACGCGGCGCGCGGCGGAAATCTATGGCGCGCATTTCATCGAGGAGGTTCCCGAGGCGATCGACAGACTCGCCGCGGAGCTCTATCCGGGCCCCTTCAACGGCAATCGCCGCCGCCTGCGCAAGCTGCAGGCGCTCGCTCTGCCGCTCGACGAGGTCGTCTATGTCGATGTGGACGTCGTGCTGTTCCGCGACTTCTCGCCGCTCTTCGGGCGGCTCGAGGCCCAGAAGACCGAGTTCATCGTCGCTTCGCCGAGCTTCGAATATGTCTATAACGAGAAGAAGGCGGACTACCCTTTCCTGCGCGACGCGCTGCTGTTCAATGACGGCTTCTGGGTCACATCGAGCAAATATCTGAAGCTCGAGCACTTCATCGAGACGATTCGCGACGACGCGAAAATCTTCCACGAAGTACGCAAGCGCGGGCAGCTCTTCGCTCAGCCGCTGGTCAATTTCGTGACCCATAGGCGCGGGCTGGCGATCACGCTTTTGCCGCATTGCGTCGAGCGCGCCTCGCATGAGAGCTTCTACAAGGCGCCCGGAATCACTTTTTCCGACGGCAAGCCGCTCGATCCGGACGGCAGGGAAATCTATTTCGCCCATTGGGCGGGAGCGACGGCCCTGCCTTCGACGGGCGTCTTCGACGCCGCCTGGAAGGAGTTTTCCAAAGCCGCCTGGGCGAAATTTCGCAAATAGGCCGAATTCCGCTATGAGACTAGCGTGCGGCGGCGGCCTTCCTCTCGGGAAGGCGGCTCTCGACGCGCGGAACAGGACTCATGCCTCGCCTTCTCTTCCTCTATCTCGCTCGGCGAATCCTGTTCAGCACGCTCGTCGTCCAGCTCGCGCTCATCGTGCCGGTCGTGCTCTCCTATCTGCTCTACACGCTGACGCCGGCCGCGATTCGCGCCGGCCTGCTGGCCCCGGCGCTGATCGGCACCATGCCGACCGTCGGCTTCATCACTCTGCCCATGGCGATCGGCGTCGCCACGGCGCTCGAATTCGCGCGCATGTCCAATGAGGGCATGATCGCGGTTCTCTATGCGCTGCGACTGTCGGTGTGGTCGGTGTGCCGGCCGGCGATCGTCTGCGCCGGCGCGCTCGTCGTCCTCGGCTATGGGCTCGCCAATCTCGTCGCGCCCTATTACGCCAGCGGCTTGCAGGACGTCATCAATGTGGTGCGCAATTCGCTCAACCACCGCATGCTCGACGCGGCGCATTTCTACACTTTCGACAATGGCGTGAAGACGCTCTATCTGCAACGCTGGGAGACGCCGGACATCGCCGTCAATCTCTTCGTGCGGCAGATTTCCATCGAGAAGCGCCAGGAGGAGACGATCACCGCGGCGCGCGCCGAATTCCGCCGCCAGCCCTCGGGCGTCGTCGTGGCGCTGTCCAACGGCAGCATTCAGACCAAGCCCTTCGACACGGATGAAGTTCGCATCGCCAATTTCGACGAATACGCCATGGCGCTGCCCATGCAGGGCAGCGAGGCGCTGCCGCCGCGCAATTGGCGCGGAGTCTATGAGCTGACCTTGCCGGAGTTCATCGCCAATTGGCAGATCGCCCGGCTGGACCGGCGCCAGGCCGGCGAGTGGATGGCAGAGGCGGCCAAGCGATTCGGCGTGCCGTCGCTCGCCATCGCCCACACGCTATTGGCGATGGCGCTAGTGCTGACCTTCGGCAGCGTCACCGGACGGCGCGGCGGCATGAGCTCCTTGGTCATCATCGCCATTCCGGCAGCGCATATTTTCTTTCTGGTGGCGCTCGAATCGCTGCTGCGCGCCGATGCGCGCTTCGCCTTTCTGCTCGCGGCGGTGGCGGCTCTCGAAGTCGGCGTGTCGATTCTGCTGATTTTCCGCCGCAATATGAGCACGAGCCCGATGCGCCGACTATCGGGCTATGACGCGCTCGCCACAGAGCCGCAGAGCCTCGCAGCCTGAATAGAGCGGGCTCGGGAGCGAGCCTTCAGGCTCGCACTCCTCCCACCCTCGGCGCAAATCAGGCGGCCGCGAGCACGACTTTGCGATAATGGGGGATGACCACCTCCGGCGCGCCGGTCTCGCGCACCGCGCCCTCGTCGATCCAAATCACCCGATCGCAGAGATTGGAGAGGAATCCGAGATCATGCGAGACCATCAATATGGTCCCGGTCTTGGCGAAATCGGCGATGAAGGCCTCGCATTTGGCCTGGAAGACCTCATCGCCGACCGACAGCGCCTCGTCGACGATGAGAATATCGGCGTCCGCGTTGGCGCAAATGGCGAAGGCGACACGCGCCACCATGCCGCTGGAGTAGAGCCGCATGGGCTGATCGAAGAAGGGGCCGATATCGGCGAAAGCGGCGATGGCCGGCAGGCGCTTCTCCACCTCCTTGCGCTTGAGGCCGAGGATGGCGCCGCCGATCATGGCGTTCTCGCGCCCGGTCAGCAGCCCGTCGAATCCGGAGCCCAGCGCGAGAATCGGCGCGATGCGGCCCTTCACCTCGAAGGCGCCGCGCGTCGGCCGCGTGATGCCGCAGAGAATTTGCAGCAGCGTCGTCTTGCCCGCGCCATTGCGACCGATGATGCCGACCTTCTCGCCCTTGGCGACCTCGAAGCCGACATTATGGAGCACCCAATGCTCCTGGTAGAATTTCTTCCACAGGCCGAACAGCACCTGCTTCAACTGGTCGTTGCGGTGCAGATAGAGCTGGAACGCCTTGCCGACGCCGTCGCAGCGGATGATGGGTTCAGATGACATCGACGATGACCGATTTGTAGCGCATGAAGAATTGGTAGCCGAACAAGAATATCCCGTAGGAAATGGCCACCAGCGCGACATAGGCGATAGGATTTGGCAGCACCCCGTCGAGCGCCGCCCCGCGCAGCATCTCTATATAGTCGCCGACGAGATTGAGCCGCAGCCAGATCGAAATATGCGGCGGCATCTGATCCAGACGATAGAAGATCGGCGTCGCGAACATCAGCACCGGCACGATCGACACCATGATATGCGCCACATCGCGGGTGAAGGCGCCGAGCGCCATCAAAAACCAGACGACGCCCAGCATGAACGCGGCGAAAGGCAGGATCAGCAGCGGCGTGAAGAGTATCGTCAGCGGCAATTCGCCAGCCGTCAGCAGGCGCAGGACGATATAGACGCCGAGGCTGATGCCGCCATAGACGAAAGCGCGAATCGTCGCCACCCAGGCGATCGTCTCGCTGGGGAAGATCGACTTCTTCACGAAGGTCACATGCTCGTGCAGCAGGCCCGGAGCGCGATAGGCGAGCTCGCTGAACAAATTGAAGACGATGAGCCCGATGAAGACGCCGGAGGCGTAATCGGTCGTGCTCATGCCCGCCGACAATTGCGGAACCGTCATGGAAAACAAGACGGTATAGGTCAGCAGCATGATCAGCGGGGCAAGCACCGCCCATAGCGGCCCGAGGACGGAGCCGCGGAATCTGGAGGTGAGCTCCCGTCGCACCACGGCGCGAATGAGCTCCCTATGGTGCCAGGCCCGCTCGAAGGGCGCGACATAGGCGACGAGCGGCAGTTGAGCGAGCGACAGGCCGAACCTCCTTGGATCGAATGCGGCGGCGCAGCCGCATAGACCAGTTCGGCGCCGCCCCTGTCAACGGTCCGCCTGCCGGCAGGCTGGGTCCGCCTGCCGGCAGGCTGGGTCGGCCTCGGCTTGACGCGGCGCCGCGCGGTTCCTACTCTTTCGAAAAATGTTTCAATTCGAAAGGAAAGCCATGTCTGCCGTGACTGTCAAAGTCTCCGATGCGAGCTTCGAAGCCGAGGTTCTGAAATCCGACCAGCCGGTCGTCGTGGATTTCTGGGCCGAATGGTGCGGCCCCTGCCGCACGATCGCCCCGGCGCTCGAGGAAATCGCCACCGAGCTCAAGGACAAGCTCAAGATTGTCAAGCTCAACGTCGACGAGAACCCCAATGTCGCCGGCATGCTGGGCATTCGCTCCATTCCGACGCTCATCATCTTCAAGGACGGCAAGGCCGCCTCGCAGAAGGTGGGCGCCGCGCCCAAGGGCGAATTGCTGCGCTGGATCAACGCCGCTATATAAGCGCTCGACGTAACGCGAGCGAAGGCGTAAGCCCAAGGGAATGATACTCTCGGATCTTGCGCCTTCGCTCGAATTCTCCCCGCAGGAGCTGACGGCGATCGCCCTCAGCCTGAAAGTGGCGGGGACGGCGACCGTCGTTTCGCTGCCGATCGCCGTCTTCGTCGCCTATGCGCTGGCGCGCTGGCGCTTTCCCGGCCATGCGGCGCTGAACGCCCTCATTCATCTGCCGCTGGTCATGCCGCCGGTCGTCACCGGCTTCGCGCTGCTGCTGCTGCTCGGCCGCAAGACGCCATTCGGCTCCTTCCTCGCGGAATATTTCGGCGTCGTCTTCGCCTTCCGCTGGACCGGCGCGGCGCTGGCCGCCGCGGTGATGAGCTTTCCGCTGATGATTCGCCCCATTCGCCTCTCCTTCGAGAGCATAGACGAGCGCCTCGCTCTGGCCTCCCGCTCGCTGGGCGCCAATCCGCTCTGGACCTTTTTCCTGGTGACGCTGCCTCTGGCCGCGCCCGGTCTCATCGTCGGAGCGATTCTCGGTTTCGCCAAGGCGCTCGGCGAGTTCGGCGCGACGATCACCTTCGTCTCCAACATCCCCGGCGAGACGCAGACGATTCCCTCCGCCATCTACAGCCTCACCCAGACGCCGGACGGCGACGCCGACGCGCTGCGGTTGGCGGCCGTATCGGCGGTGATCGCCGTGACCGCGCTGGTCGTATCGGAAATATTGCAAAAGCGCGCCGACGCGACGAGAGCCGGCAAATGATCGGCGTCGACATAAAATTGCGGCGCGGCGATTTCACCCTCGTCGCCGCCTTCGCGTCGAAGGCGCGCATCCTCGCGCTGCATGGGCCCTCCGGCTCCGGCAAGACGACGCTCGCCCATCTCGTCGCCGGCCTCGTCGCGCCGGACGAAGGCCATATCGTGGTGAATGGCGCGCTTCTCGTCGATACGGCGCAACGTCTGTTCGTGCCGCCGGAGAAGCGGCGAATCGGCCTCGTGTTCCAGGACGCGCTGCTGTTTCCGCATCTCGACGTGAAAACGAACATAGTGTTCGGCCGCTTCTTCACGCCGAAGGCGGAGCGCCGCGTGCCTTTCGACGCCGTCGTCGAGACGCTCGGCGTCGCGCATCTGCTGCGCCGCCGCGCCGGAGCGCTATCGGGCGGCGAGCGCCAGCGCGTCGGCCTCGCCCGCGCGCTGCTGTGCTCGCCGCGCCTTTTGGTGATGGACGAGCCCATGGCCTCGCTCGACTATGACCGCCG
The DNA here is from genome assembly GCF_015709455.1 of Methylosinus sp. H3A. Classification (NCBI taxonomy): domain Bacteria; kingdom Pseudomonadati; phylum Pseudomonadota; class Alphaproteobacteria; order Hyphomicrobiales; family Methylocystaceae; genus Methylosinus; species Methylosinus sp. H3A. Next base: position 2,811,981 of record NZ_JADNQW010000005.1, on the reverse strand, counting down.
CCAGGAGATCATGACGCTGATCGAGCGGCTGCGCGATGAATTCTCCATTCCGATCCTGCTCGTCTCGCACGCGGCCGACGAAATATTGCGCCTCGCCGACGAGGTGATCTCGCTCGACCGCGGCCGCATCGTCGCGCAGGGCCTGCCCTCGGAGACGCTGGCCGCGGCGAGCCGGCTCGTCGAAGGCGGCCGCTTCGCGCTCGTCAGCGCGCTGGAGGCGCAGGTCGGCGCCTTCGATCCGCGCTATGGCGTGACGCGGCTCGAGCATCCGGCGGGCGAGATCGTCATCGCCGCCCATATCACGAATGGCGACCGGCGCGTGCGCGCGCTCATCAACGCCACCGATGTCGCGCTGGCACGGCGCAGGCCGCAGGACATCAGCATCCGCACCGTGCTCGAAGGGCGCATCGTCGGCATAGACGAGGATGCGAGCCCGCTCGCCTTCGTGCAGATCGAGTTGAAAGGCGGCGGCCGACTCGTGTCGGCGGCGACACGGCTCTCCGTCGCCGAGATGAATCTGACCACGGGCGCAGAAATTTTCGCGCTGGTGAAATCCGTCGCTCTCGACGAGAGAGAGCTCGGCGCGAGCGCGTGACCGCCTGTAGGCGCTGCGTGTTCCAAGCGCCTGCGCGGCTTCGTCGCTCTCGCCGCCGTCTCTCGAGCCTCGGTGCTAAGTTTTTGTTAGCTCTTTCACTTAGATGTTTGTTAAGACCTGGGTGCCACTATCCGAACCGCGAAGCCTCCGATGATGGATGGTCTCGTATTCGCGCCGAACAGGACAGATGATCTGTCCGCCGCCGGCCCGGCATAGGAACCTTGAGCCCATCCGGCTCACAGGTCTCCACCGGAGGGCATGGCCTGGCGCGACGGTGTTCCCAAAACCCATGTGACGAAGACACAACCGCCGGCCACTTCGCGCCGGAGCGATCGCTCGCGCGTCATCGCTGCGTCTCCCGCTCACGCCCGACACGGACCGAGACGCCGCGCTCGGGCCGAGAACCGTACGCCGGCCCACTTTTCGTTTCTTCGTAAACAGCTTCATTGGAAGCGGAGCGCCCGATGACCTCGATCTTCACATCTCTCACCGCCACTCAGGTTGCCGGGCTCACAACCACGATCATATCCAATCTGTCGACGACGGACATCGCCGCGCTGAGCACCACGCAGGCGGCCGCGCTCAAATCGACGCAGCTCAACGTCCTCAATTCGACTGATCTCCAATATCTGGCGCAGACGCAGATCGCCGCGCTCTCGGCCAACGCCATCGCCGGCCTCTCGCTCGCGCAGATCGGCAATCTGACCACCACCCAGGCCGACGAATTCACCGCCACTCAGGTCGCGGCGTTCACCTCCTCGCAGATCGGCGCGCTCACCTCGACCGAGTTGCAAGGATGGGACGCCACGCAGATCGGCGCGCTCACCTCCACGCAGATCGGCAAGCTCACCACCACGGCGATCAGCAATCTGTCGACGACGCAAATTTCCTCGCTGAGCCAGACGCAGGTGCGCGGCCTCACCACATCGCAGCTCAATGCGCTGAGCACCGACGATCTCATCGCCGTCAATCTCGCCAATCTGACCACCTCCCAGATCGCCGGCCTCGACGGCGCCGCCGCCGGCAATCTCTCGACCACTCAGGCGGAAGGCCTCACCTCCGCGCAAATCGGCGCTCTGTCGGCTACCGCTTTCGCAGGCCTCTCGTCGACCGAGGTCCAGGCCTGGAGCACCACCCAGCTCGCCGGCCTCACCGCCACGCAGATCGGCAAGCTCACCACAACCGCCTTCTCCAATCTCTCCACCACCCAGGTCACCGATCTCACCTCCACCCAGGTCCGCGGCCTCACCGCGACGCAGATCGGCGGACTGACCGCCTCCTATCTCGACGCCATAGACGCCGGCGACTTCTCGACCAGCCAGATCGCCGCCTTCGGCTCCACCACGGTCGGCGATCTCTCCACGACCCAGGTCGGCAATCTCACCTCGACGCAGATCGGCTCGCTCTCCGCCACCGCATTCGGCGCGCTGACCTCCACCGAAGTGCAGGCCTTCTCCTCCACTCAGCTCGCCGGCCTCACCGCCACCCAGATCGGCAAGCTCACCACAACCGCCTTCTCCAATCTCTCCACCACCCAGGTCACCGATCTCACCTCCACCCAGGTCCGCGGCCTCACCGCGACGCAGATCGGCGGACTGACCGCCTCCTATCTCGACGCCATAGACGCCGGCGACTTCTCGACCTCGCAGATCGCCGCCTTCGGCTCCACCACCGTCGGCGACCTCTCCACGACCCAGGTCGGCAATCTCACCTCGACGCAGATCGGCTCGCTCTCCGCCACCGCATTCGGCGCGCTGACCTCCACCGAAGTGCAGGCCTTCTCCTCCACTCAGCTCGCCGGCCTCACCGCCACGCAGATCGGCAAGCTCACCACAACCGCCTTCTCCAATCTCTCCACCACCCAGGTCACCGATCTCACCTCCACCCAGGTCCGCGGCCTCACCGCGACGCAGATCGGCGGACTGACCGCCTCCTATCTCGACGCCATAGACGCCGGCGACTTCTCGACCTCGCAGATCGCCGCCTTCGGCTCCACCACGGTCGGCGATCTCTCCACGACCCAGGTCGGCAATCTCACCTCGACGCAGATCGGCTCGCTCTCCGCCACAGCATTCGGCGCGCTGACCTCCACCGAAGTGCAGGCCTTCTCCTCCACCCAGCTCGCCGGCCTCACCGCCACCCAGATCGGCAAGCTCACCACAACCGCCTTCTCCAATCTCTCCACCACCCAGGTCACCGATCTCACCTCCACCCAGGTCCGCGGCCTCACCGCGACGCAGATCGGCGGACTGACCGCCTCCTATCTCGACGCCATAGACGCCGGCGACTTCTCGACCTCGCAGATCGCCGCCTTCGGCTCCACCACCGTCGGCGACCTCTCCACGACCCAGGTCGGCAATCTCACCTCGACGCAGATCGGCTCGCTCTCCGCCACCGCATTCGGCGCGCTGACCTCCACCGAAGTGCAGGCCTTCTCCTCCACTCAGCTCGCCGGCCTCACCGCCACCCAGATCGGCAAGCTCACCACAACCGCCTTCTCCAAAGTCTCCACCACCCAGGTCACCGATCTCACCTCCACCCAGGTCCGCGGCCTCACCGCGACGCAGATCGGCGGACTGACCGCCTCCTATCTCGACGCCATAGACGCCGGCGACTTCTCGACCTCGCAGATCGCCGCCTTCGGCTCCACCACCGTCAGCGACCTCTCCACGACCCAGGTCGGCAATCTCACCTCGACGCAGATCGGCTCGCTCTCCGCCACCGCATTCGGCGCGCTGACCTCCACCGAAGTGCAGGCCTTCTCCTCCACTCAGCTCGCCGGCCTCACCGCCACGCAGATCGGCAAGCTCACCACAACCGCCTTCTCCAATCTCTCCACCACCCAGGTCACCGATCTCACCTCCACCCAGGTCCGCGGCCTCACCGCGACGCAGATCGGCGGACTGACCGCCTCCTATCTCGACGCCATAGACGCCGGCGACTTCTCGACCTCGCAGATCGCCGCCTTCGGCTCCACCACGGTCGGCGATCTCTCCACGACCCAGGTCGGCAATCTCACCTCGACGCAGATCGGCTCGCTCTCCGCCACAGCATTCGGCGCGCTGACCTCCACCGAAGTGCAGGCCTTCTCCTCCACCCAGCTCGCCGGCCTCACCGCCACCCAGATCGGCAAGCTCACCACAACCGCCTTCTCCAATCTCTCCACCACCCAGGTCACCGATCTCACCTCCACCCAGGTCCGCGGCCTCACCGCGACGCAGATCGGCGGACTGACCGCCTCCTATCTCGACGCCATAGACGCCGGCGACTTCTCGACCTCGCAGATCGCCGCCTTCGGCTCCACCACCGTCGGCGACCTCTCCACGACCCAGGTCGGCAATCTCACCTCGACGCAGATCGGCTCGCTCTCCGCCACCGCATTCGGCGCGCTGACCTCCACCGAAGTGCAGGCCTTCTCCTCCACTCAGCTCGCCGGCCTCACCGCCACGCAGATCGGCAAGCTCACCACAACCGCCTTCTCCAATCTCTCCACCACCCAGGTCACCGATCTCACCTCCACCCAGGTCCGCGGCCTCACCGCGACGCAGATCGGCGGACTGACCGCCTCCTATCTCGACGCCATAGACGCCGGCGACTTCTCGACCTCGCAGATCGCCGCCTTCGGCTCCACCACCGTCGGCGACCTCTCCACGACCCAGGTCGGCAATCTCACCTCGACGCAGATCGGCTCGCTCTCCGCCACCGCATTCGGCGCGCTGACCTCCACCGAAGTGCAGGCCTTCTCCTCCACTCAGCTCGCCGGCCTCACCGCCACGCAGATCGGCAAGCTCACCACAACCGCCTTCTCCAATCTCTCCACCACCCAGGTCACCGATCTCACCTCCACCCAGGTCCGCGGCCTCACCGCGACGCAGATCGGCGGACTGACCGCCTCCTATCTCGACGCCATAGACGCCGGCGACTTCTCGACCTCGCAGATCGCCGCCTTCGGCTCCACCACCGTCGGCGACCTCTCCACGACCCAGGTCGGCAATCTCACCTCGACGCAGATCGGCTCGCTCTCCGCCACAGCATTCGGCGCGCTGACCTCCACCGAAGTGCAGGCCTTCTCCTCCACCCAGCTCGCCGGCCTCACCGCCACCCAGATCGGCAAGCTCACCACAACCGCCTTCTCCAATCTCTCCACCACCCAGGTCACCGATCTCACCTCCACCCAGGTCCGCGGCCTCACCGCGACGCAGATCGGCGGACTGACCGCCTCCTATCTCGACGCCATAGACGCCGGCGACTTCTCGACCTCGCAGATCGCCGCCTTCGGCTCCACCACCGTCGGCGATCTCTCCACGACCCAGGTCGGCAATCTCACCTCGACGCAGATCGGCTCGCTCTCCGCCACAGCATTCGGCGCGCTGACCTCCACCGAAGTGCAGGCCTTCTCCTCCACCCAGCTCGCCGGCCTCACCGCCACCCAGATCGGCAAGCTCACCACAACCGCCTTCTCCAATCTCTCCACCACCCAGGTCACCGATCTCACCTCCACCCAGGTCCGCGGCCTCACCGCGACGCAGATCGGCGGACTGACCGCCTCCTATCTCGACGCCATAGACGCCGGCGACTTCTCGACCTCGCAGATCGCCGCCTTCGGCTCCACCACCGTCGGCGACCTCTCCACGACCCAGGTCGGCAATCTCACCTCGACGCAGATCGGCTCGCTCTCCGCCACCGCATTCGGCGCGCTGACCTCCACCGAAGTGCAGGCCTTCTCCTCCACTCAGCTCGCCGGCCTCACCGCCACGCAGATCGGCAAGCTCACCACAACCGCCTTCTCCAATCTCTCCACCACCCAGGTCACCGATCTCACCTCCACCCAGGTCCGCGGCCTCACCGCGACGCAGATCGGCGGACTGACCGCCTCCTATCTCGACGCCATAGACGCCGGCGACTTCTCGACCTCGCAGATCGCCGCCTTCGGCTCCACCACCGTCGGCGACCTCTCCACGACCCAGGTCGGCAATCTCACCTCGACGCAGATCGGCTCGCTCTCCGCCACCGCATTCGGCGCGCTGACCTCCACCGAAGTGCAGGCCTTCTCCTCCACTCAGCTCGCCGGCCTCACCGCCACGCAGATCGGCAAGCTCACCACAACCGCCTTCTCCAATCTCTCCACCACCCAGGTCACCGATCTCACCTCCACCCAGGTCCGCGGCCTCACCGCGACGCAGATCGGCGGACTGACCGCCTCCTATCTCGACGCCATAGACGCCGGCGACTTCTCGACCTCGCAGATCGCCGCCTTCGGCTCCACCACGGTCGGCGATCTCTCCACGACCCAGGTCGGCAATCTCACCTCGACGCAGATCGGCTCGCTCTCCGCCACAGCATTCGGCGCGCTGACCTCCACCGAAGTGCAGGCCTTCTCCTCCACCCAGCTCGCCGGCCTCACCGCCACCCAGATCGGCAAGCTCACCACAACCGCCTTCTCCAATCTCTCCACCACCCAGGTCACCGATCTCACCTCCACCCAGGTCCGCGGCCTCACCGCGACGCAGATCGGCGGACTGACCGCCTCCTATCTCGACGCCATAGACGCCGGCGACTTCTCGACCTCGCAGATCGCCGCCTTCGGCTCCACCACCGTCGGCGACCTCTCCACGACCCAGGTCGGCAATCTCACCTCGACGCAGATCGGCTCGCTCTCCGCCACCGCATTCGGCGCGCTGACCTCCACCGAAGTGCAGGCCTTCTCCTCCACTCAGCTCGCCGGCCTCACCGCCACCCAGATCGGCAAGCTCACCACAACCGCCTTCTCCAATCTCTCCACCACCCAGGTCACCGATCTCACCTCCACCCAGGTCCGCGGCCTCACCGCGACGCAGATCGGCGGACTGACCGCCTCCTATCTCGACGCCATAGACGCCGGCGACTTCTCGACCTCGCAGATCGCCGCCTTCGGCTCCACCACCGTCAGCGACCTCTCCACGACCCAGGTCGGCAATCTCACCTCGACGCAGATCGGCTCGCTCTCCGCCACCGCATTCGGCGCGCTGACCTCCACCGAAGTGCAGGCCTTCTCCTCCACTCAGCTCGCCGGCCTCACCGCCACGCAGATCGGCAAGCTCACCACAACCGCCTTCTCCAATCTCTCCACCACCCAGGTCACCGATCTCACCTCCACCCAGGTCCGCGGCCTCACCGCGACGCAGATCGGCGGACTGACCGCCTCCTATCTCGACGCCATAGACGCCGGCGACTTCTCGACCTCGCAGATCGCCGCCTTCGGCTCCACCACGGTCGGCGATCTCTCCACGACCCAGGTCGGCAATCTCACCTCGACGCAGATCGGCTCGCTCTCCGCCACAGCATTCGGCGCGCTGACCTCCACCGAAGTGCAGGCCTTCTCCTCCACCCAGCTCGCCGGCCTCACCGCCACCCAGATCGGCAAGCTCACCACAACCGCCTTCTCCAATCTCTCCACCACCCAGGTCACCGATCTCACCTCCACCCAGGTCCGCGGCCTCACCGCGACGCAGATCGGCGGACTGACCGCCTCCTATCTCGACGCCATAGACGCCGGCGACTTCTCGACCTCGCAGATCGCCGCCTTCGGCTCCACCACCGTCGGCGACCTCTCCACGACCCAGGTCGGCAATCTCACCTCGACGCAGATCGGCTCGCTCTCCGCCACCGCATTCGGCGCGCTGACCTCCACCGAAGTGCAGGCCTTCTCCTCCACTCAGCTCGCCGGCCTCACCGCCACGCAGATCGGCAAGCTCACCACAACCGCCTTCTCCAATCTCTCCACCACCCAGGTCACCGATCTCACCTCCACCCAGGTCCGCGGCCTCACCGCGACGCAGATCGGCGGACTGACCGCCTCCTATCTCGACGCCATAGACGCCGGCGACTTCTCGACCTCGCAGATCGCCGCCTTCGGCTCCACCACGGTCGGCGATCTCTCCACGACCCAGGTCGGCAATCTCACCTCGACGCAGATCGGCTCGCTCTCCGCCACAGCATTCGGCGCGCTGACCTCCACCGAAGTGCAGGCCTTCTCCTCCACTCAGCTCGCCGGCCTCACCGCCACGCAGATCGGCAAGCTCACCACAACCGCCTTCTCCAATCTCTCCACCACCCAGGTCACCGATCTCACCTCCACCCAGGTCCGCGGCCTCACCGCGACGCAGATCGGCGGACTGACCGCCTCCTATCTCGACGCCATAGACGCCGGCGACTTCTCGACCTCGCAGATCGCCGCCTTCGGCTCCACCACCGTCGGCGACCTCTCCACGACCCAGGTCGGCAATCTCACCTCGACGCAGATCGGCTCGCTCTCCGCCACAGCATTCGGCGCGCTGACCTCCACCGAAGTGCAGGCCTTCTCCTCCACCCAGCTCGCCGGCCTCACCGCCACCCAGATCGGCAAGCTCACCACAACCGCCTTCTCCAATCTCTCCACCACCCAGGTCACCGATCTCACCTCCACCCAGGTCCGCGGCCTCACCGCGACGCAGATCGGCGGACTGACCGCCTCCTATCTCGACGCCATAGACGCCGGCGACTTCTCGACCTCGCAGATCGCCGCCTTCGGCTCCACCACGGTCGGCGATCTCTCCACGACCCAGGTCGGCAATCTCACCTCGACGCAGATCGGCTCGCTCTCCGCCACAGCATTCGGCGCGCTGACCTCCACCGAAGTGCAGGCCTTCTCCTCCACTCAGCTCGCCGGCCTCACCGCCACCCAGATCGGCAAGCTCACCACAACCGCCTTCTCCAATCTCTCCACCACCCAGGTCACCGATCTCACCTCCACCCAGGTCCGCGGCCTCACCGCGACGCAGATCGGCGGACTGACCGCCTCCTATCTCGACGCCATAGACGCCGGCGACTTCTCGACCAGCCAGATCGGCGGGCTGGACGCGACCGCGGTCAGCAATCTCACTTCGACCCAGGTCGGGGCGCTGACTGCGGGGCAGGTCGGCGCGCTCTCAGCGACCGCGATCAATTCGCTGACCACGACCGAGATCGACGCTCTGAGCAGCACGCAGGTCGCGGGCCTCACCAAGACGCAGCTCACCGCGCTGAGCACGACCAATTTCACGGCTCTGACCAGCACGACGGGCATTCCGGCGCTCACGACGACGGCGATCGCCGGCATAACGACGACCGATATCGCCGCCCTCAGCACGACCCAGGGCAACGCCTTCACGACAACCCAGATTCAGGCAATGTCCGTGGATCAAGCTATCGCGCTCGTGTCTCTCATCGGCTGACGGCGAGGGGCGCGAGACGCGGTGACCTTCGTCACGCGTCCGCAACGGCGCTTCGGGCGGGATCGCTCGGGCGCCGCCCTCTCGAATGGACGTCGACATGACCACTCAGCCGAACGAATCGGAGTCTGCCCTCGCGCTATTCAAAAGCGCGATCGAAAAATCCTTCTCGCGCAAGCTGACCATCGCCGATCTGTTCACCGCCGCAGCGCAGCTCAAAGCGGCGGGGCTCGATCGGCGGGCGGCCGAGCTCTATAAACATTGGATCGCCTTCAACGCGGACGACCCGGTCGTCTATGCGGCCTATTTCAACTTTGCGACCGCGCTGTCCGAGACGGGCGACCGCCCCGGCGCGATCAATGCGCTGCGCGAGGCGATCCGCATCCAGCCGGATTTCCAGCCGCCCTACATTAATCTCGGGCGGCTGCTCGAGGATTCCGGCCAGGTCGGCGCGGCAGTCGCGCAGTGGCTGGCGCTGGTCGAGCGGACCGCCGCCATCAATGGCGACGCGGTCGCTCACAGACTGAGCGCGCTGCAGCAGACCGGACGCGTGCTCGAGAGCCTCAACAAGGACGAGGCGGCCGAAGATGCGCTGCGACAGATTCTCGAGATCGACCCCAAGCGGCAGGAGGTGGTCCAGCATTGGATCGCGCTGCGCCAGCGGCAATGCAAATGGCCGGTGGTCCTGCCCTCCGAGCGCGTGAGCCTCGCCGATCTCGCCAATGGCATTTCGTCGCTGTCGCTCGCCAATCACGCCGACGATCCGATGTTCCAACTCGCCAAGGCGCATCATTACGAGAAGCGCGCCATCGGCCGGCCCGAGCGTCGCCTGCTCCCGCCAGAGCCGAAGCGGAGGCCCGCCAAAACAAAGCTACGCATCGGCTATGTCTCCTCTGATCTGCGCGAGCACGCCGTCGGCTTCGCCATGACGGATGTGCTCGAGTCGCATGATCGCGCGCATTTCGAGATCCACGCCTATTATTGCGGCATCGCGCGCAATGATCCGACGCGCGAGCGCATCGTCGCCGCCGTCGATCACTGGACCGACATCAATGGGATGAACGACGAGACCGCCGCGCGCAAAATCGCCGAGGACGAGATCGATATTCTCGTCGACCTCAACGGCTACACCAAGGACGCGCGCACCAAGGTGTTCTCGCTGCGTCCGGCGCCGATCATCGTCAATTGGTTCGGCTTTCCCGGCACGATGGGCAGCCCCTATCATCATTATATCATCGCCGATCCGGTGATCGTCCCGGAAGGATCGGAGATCTATTATTCCGAGAAGGTGCTGCGGCTTTCCTGCTACCAGCCCAATGACCGCAAGCGCGTCGTCGCGCCGAACCGCCCGACGCGCGCCGAGGCGAGACTGCCGGAAGACGCTTTCGTCTATTGCTCGCTCAACGGCATGCAGAAGCTCACCGCTCTGACCTTCGACCGCTGGGCGCGCATATTGACGGCGGTTCCGGGCAGCGTGCTGTGGCTCTTGACCGGCACGGAACAGACCAACGACCGCGTGCGGGCGGAGGCGAAGGCGCGCGGCGTCGCGCCGGAGCGCATCGTCTTCGCCGATAAAATGGCCAATCCGCAGCATTTGGCGCGCTATGCGCTCGCCGATCTCTTCCTCGACAATTTCCCCTATGGCGCCCATACGACGGCCGCCGACTCGCTGTGGATGGGCGTGCCGATCGTCACCTTCCCCGGCCGCAGCTTCGCCTCGCGCGTCTGCGCCAGCCTGGTGCGCGCCGCCGGCGTCGGTGAGCTCGCCTGCTCATCGGCCGAGGATTATATCGCGCTCGCCATCGAGCTCGGCAAAGACAGGCGCAAGCTCGCCGGCGTCCGCGACAAGCTCGCGAAGGCGCGCGACGCCTCGCTGCTGTTCGACACGCCGCGTCTCGTCGGTGAGCTCGAGACGCTCTATCGCGGCATGTGGCGCGACTACGAGCAAGGCGAATTGCCGCGGCCCGACCTGCGCAATCTCGACATTTATCACGAGATCGGGCTCGAGCTCGATCTCGAGAAGATCGAGCTCGTGAGCGACGACGATTATCGCGCGCTCTATGAGCGCAAGCTCGCGGATTGGGACGCCGCCTATCCGATCGAGCCCGACACGCGCATGTGGCGGCCGCGCTGAGCGCGCGGCCATGACGCGATCACTCCCCCCGCTCACTCGGCGAGCATTCGCTTCAGCAGCTCTATGACCTCGGACAGGCTCTTGTCCTTGGAGGCGAGCTCCTCGACCTTGCGCACGGCATGCAGCACGGTCGTGTGGTCGCGTCCGCCGAAGCGGCGACCGATCTCCGGCAGCGAGCGCAGCGTCAGCACCTTGGACAGATACATGGCGATCTGCCGCGGGCGCACGACATTGGCGGTGCGGCGCGAGGACAGAATATCCGCGCGAGAGATGTTGTAGTGGCTGGCGACGAGCTTTTGAATGTCGTCGATCTTGACGCGCTTGGGCTCCTGGCTGCGCACCAGATCGCGAATGGCGTTCTCGGCGGTCTCGACGCAGAGCGGCGCGCCATTCAGCGTCGAATGGGCGAGCAGACGATTGACCGCGCCTTCGAGATCGCGGCCATTGGTGACGATCGTCTTGGCGATATAGGAGACGACCGCCGGCGGCACGTGGAAAGTGGGCTGCGCCTCCTGCGTGGCGGCGATGCGCGCCTCCAAAATCTTCACGCGCAGCTCTTCGTCGAGCGGCCCGATGTCGACGCAGAGCCCGCCCTTGAAGCGCGAGAGCACGCGCTCGTCCAACGTCTCGAGATCGGACGGCGGACGATCGGCCGCGACGACGACCTGCTTGCCGGCGTCGATGAGCGAGTTCAACGTATGGCAGAACTCCTGCTGGATCGACTTGCCCTGCAGAAACTGCACATCGTCGATGATCAGCACGTCGATGTTGCGCAGCCGCTCCTTGAAAGCGATCGAGTTCTGCTGCGTCAGCGCCGAGACGAAGCCGCTCATGAATTTCTCGGCGGTGAGATAGAGCACGCGCCGCTTATTGTCATTGGCGGAACGCGCCACTGCTTGCAGCAGATGCGTCTTTCCGAGTCCGACGGCGGCATGCGTGTAGAGCGGATTGAACAACGGATGCTCGCCGGGGCGGGCGTCGGCGACGCGACAGGCGGCCGCATAGGCGAGCTGGTTGGAGGGGCCGACGAGAAAGGTCGAAAAAGAGAGACGACGATCGAGCGGCGAGCCGCCGAAAGAATCGGCGTCGCCGCGCCCGGAAACCCGCATCGGAGCCTTGACGGGCTGTGTCTCCATGCGATCGGCGATGGCGGGCGCCGCCGGCGCCGCCTTCTCGGCCGCAGCGCCGGCGTCCGCATCGCGCGGACGCGAGCGCCGCGTCGGCGAGCGCACGTCTATGACGATCTGCTCCAGCGTGGAAAATTCGGCGCAGAGCCGCGTGCGGATGCGATCCGCATAATGCGAGTGAATCCAGCTCTTCAAGAATTTGGTCGGCACCGTCAGCAGCGCGGCTCCGTCCTTCACGCCCTCGAGCTCCAGCCGCGCGAACCAGGAATTATAGACCGCCTCGCCGAGCTCGGCGCGCAGCCGGCCCCGCACACGTTCCCATTTTTGCCGGTCCTCCCCCGATAGTTCACTGGAATTCGACTGGTCATCGCTATTATCGGACATGGCTTTCTTTCGCGCTGAAGACGAGTCGAGGCGCGGCGCCTCGACAGCGTCGTCACAGTGAAACGGATGAATCGGTCGGTTTCGATCGATATGCGCGATCGGCGCTTAGAGGACGCTTACAGCCTGATAGGGGGCCCCACGGAACATTCGCTGAAGTCGAACGGATTTCGGCCGTCCTTTCGACTGCGACGTCGCGCGTCGTAGCGCTGCGCTTCGTCGTCGCTCGTTCTCGTGTCGGCTCGCCGCCCAAAAGCCATCACATCACCCCTACATCCGCGATGAGCGAAAGCTCGTCGCGGTCCTAACAATCGGATCTGAAGATACGCAGACAGAAACGCACCCAGCGGGAATTCGGCCGATGCATTCGTGGTGTGGTCGACGCATTCGACGAACGCGTCCGGCAGTCTATCGCAGAGAAGGTGTCACCCGAAGGCCTACATACGTTCACTCACCCGTCTAAGCGACGCCGCTCCGCAACGCCACGCCACGTTTCGAACCTACACGCAGGCATTTGCGCACGCAACGATCGTCGAGCCGCAGAATGCGCAGATCGTCGCCGCATCGTTGCCGCAGAGGCCCTCTTCGCCAGGATAAGGTCATGATTCGCCGCTCAGAAAAATCGACGGCCGACCGAGGCGCCGCAGAGCGATCGTTGCAGCGCTGCAGCGCGCGCCGTCGCGAAGAGTCCCTGTCAAGCCCGCCGAGCGTTGGCGGCGCAACGGGCCTATAATGCAATTAACTGTTTTTAAACCATATACGCTGCGCACAAGAAAAACGTGTGAAAATAAATCTCACACTACGCGGACTAGCGGAATCGGTTTTCACGATGGTCGAAGAATTACGCAGAACGCAAAAAAGCCCGGCTGAGCCGGGCTTTGAAAACGCGCGATTTGCGTAAGGAAAGATCAGGCCGACAGAGCCTTCACGCGAGCGGTCAGACGAGAGACCTTTCGCGATGCGGTATTCTTGTGAATGACGCCGTGCTGCGCTGCGCGCATGACGACCGGAGCGACGCTCTTGAGCACCGCCGCCGCCGTCGCGGCGTCGCCGCTCGCGATCGCCTCCTCGACCTTGCGCACTTGCGTGCGCAGCAGGCTGCGACGCGCGCGGTTGACGGCCGTGCGCCGGGCGATCTTGCGGACGGCCTTCTTGGCCGAGCTGGTGTTGGCCATCTTTGTTCCTTCGACGGTCGAGGCGAGGCGGGCGGGGTCGCCGCCCAGAAAAGCAAAGCGGCCGCGAAATCGCGGCCAGTTCGCCGGCCTTATACGCGCGCCGACGCCGTTTCGTCAATGCCCGGCCCAAGCGGCTCCCAAGCGGCGCGAATAGGGCATGGACGCGGCGCCGAAGCGCTCCGGCTCAGCGATGCTCGAAATGCGGCGGGCGCTTCTCGATGAAGGCGGTCATGCCCTCTTTCTGATCATGCGTCGCGAACAGGGAATAAAACAATCTCCGCTCGAAACGCACGCCTTCCGACAAAGGCGTCTCATAGGCGCGTTCGACGGCCTCCTTCGCCATCAGAACCGCCGGCAGCGACAGAGCCGCGATCGTCTGCGCAGTCTTCAGCGCCTCTTCGAGCAGCCGGTCCGCAGGCAGTATGCGCGCGACGAGGCCGCAGCGCTCGGCCTCCTCCGCGCCCATCAGCCGGCCGGTCAGAACGAGCTCCATCGCCTTGGATTTGCCGATGGAGCGCACCAGACGCTGGGTGCCGCCGGAGCCCGGAATGACGCCGAGCTTGATCTCTGGCTGGCCGAATTTTGCCGTATCCGCGGCCAGGATGAAGTCGCACATCATGGCGAGCTCGCAGCCTCCGCCGAGCGCATAGCCGGCGACGGCGGCGATGACCGGCTTGCGCGCGCGGGCCACCCCGTCCCAGCGCGACAGGAAATCGTCGAGATAGGCCTCGGCGACGGTCTTGTCGCGCAGCTCCTTTATGTCGGCGCCCGCGGCGAAGGCTTCGGCGGAGCCGGTCAGCACGACGCAGCCGATCTCCGGGTCCGCCTCGAAATGCGTCAG